>CALMVT010000193.1 GCA_937873175.1 uncultured Acetobacteraceae bacterium
GAAGAGGCCGCCCGGATCGCCGCGGAGGCGGTTGCCGCCGCGCCGCCGCAAGCCAAGGCTGCGACGCCCGCGGAGGAAGTCCGGCGTCCCGCGCGTCCCGCTACCACGCCGGCCGCGCCCGGTACCCCGGTCGAAACGCTCCGCCTCAAGCCGGCCCGGCCCGGCGAGGAGGAGGAAGCTCCGCGCCGCCGCCCCGGCATCGTGCTGCCCGGCCGCAAGCCGGCCGTGCCGGTGGCCAAGAAGGCCGTGGACGACCGCCGCCGCCCCGGCCGCATCGACGTGCAGGCTGCCATCGAGGGCGACGACGACAAGTCCCGCAGCCTGGCCTCCGTGCGCCGCCAGCGGGAGCGGGAGCGCCGCCAAGCCGAGCTTGAATTGCTGCGCAGCGACCAGGTGAAGGTGGTGCGCGACGTGGTGCTGCCCGAGGCGATCACGGTGCAGGAACTGGCGAACCGCATGGCGGCGCGCGTGCCGGATGTGATCAAGGCGCTGATGCGCATGGGCGTCATGGCGACGGTGACGCAGGTGCTGGACGCCGACACGGCCGAGCTGGTGGTGGAGGAGTTCGGCCACCGCAGCCGCCGCGTCAGCGAGAGCGACGTCGAGCTTGGCATCGACGGGGAGGAGGACGTCGATACCGCCCTGGAGCCGCGTCCCCCGGTCGTGACCATCATGGGCCACGTCGATCACGGCAAGACCAGCCTGCTGGACGCGCTGCGCGCCACGGATGTGGCGGCAGGCGAGGCCGGTGGCATCACCCAGCATATCGGCGCCTACCAGGTGCAGCTGTCCGGCCATGAGGACAAGCTACGGGGCGACAAGAACGGGCCGCGCATCACCTTCATCGACACGCCGGGCCACGAGGCGTTCACCGCCATGCGCAGCCGCGGCGCGTCGGTCACGGACATCGTCGTGCTGGTGGTGGCCGCAGACGACGGCGTGATGCCGCAGACGATCGAGGCGATCCGCCACGCCAAGGCGGCCAACGCGCCGCTAATCGTGGCGATCAACAAGATTGACAAGCCCGACGCCAACCCGAACCGCGTGCGGCAGGAGCTGCTGAGCCATGAGGTCGTGGTGGAGGAGATGGGCGGCGAAACGCAGGACGTGGAGGTTTCGGCAACCAAGCTCGACGGCCTCGATACGCTGGAAGAGGCGATCCTGTTGCAGGCGGAAATCCTGGACCTGCGCGCCAATCCCAAGCGGGCCGCCGAGGGATCGGTGATCGAAAGCCGGCTGGACCGCGGACGCGGCCCGGTGGCGACGGTGCTGGTGCAGAAAGGCACGCTGAACCAGGGCGACATCGTGGTGGCCGGCGCCGAGTGGGGCCGGGTGCGCGCGATGCTCGACGACAAGGGCAAGCAGATCAAGGTGGCGGGTCCCTCCACGCCGGTCGAGATCCTGGGCTTGAGCAGCGTGCCCACCGCCGGCGAGCCGTTCGTCGCGGTGGAAAACGAAGCCCGCGCCCGCGAGATCAGCGAGTTCCGTCAGCGCAAGCTGAAGGCCCGCTCGGCGGCTGGCGCCACGGCGGCACGCGGCACGCTGGAGGAAATGCTCGCCCGTGTCGTGGCCGGCGAGCAGAAGGAAGTCGCCATCCTGGTCAAGGCCGACGTGCAGGGCAGCGCCGAGGCCATCCAGGGTGCCGTGACCAAGCTGGCGCACGAGGAGGTCAAGGTTCGCGTGCTGCTGTCCGGCGTGGGCCAGATCACAGAAAGCGACGTGCAGCTGGCGCGCGCCAGCGACGCGGTGATCGTCGCCTTCAACGTCCGGGCCACCAGCCAGGCGCGTGAGCTGGCGCAGCGGGACGGGGTGGATATCCGCTACTACTCGATCATCTACGACGTGTCCGACGACATCGAGAAGATGGTCAAGGGCAAGGTGGCCCCGAAGGCGCGGGAGAACTTCTTGGGCTACGCCGAGATCCGCAAGGTGTTCGACATCACCAAGACCGGCAAGGTCGCCGGCTGCATGGTGACGGAAGGCTTGGTGAAGCGTGGCGCCGGGGTGCGGCTGCTGCGCGACGGCGTGGTGATTCACAACGGCGAGCTGAGCCAATTGAAGCGCTTCAAGGACGACGTGCGGGAGGTGGCGCGCGGTTACGAGTGCGGGCTGAGCTTCGCCGGCTACAACGACCTGCGCGAGGGCGACATGGTCGAGTGCTTTGAGATCGAGATGGTCCCGGGGTGAGCAAGTCGCCTCGGTCCAAGCCGGGGGCGTCGCCGGGGCGGGGCCAGGGACCCGGCGGCAAGCCGGCGCGCGGCCGGCCCTCGGCCAAGGCGCCGACCCAGCGGCAGTTGCGCGTGTCGGAGGAAATCCGGCACGTGCTTTCGACGCTGTTCTTTCGTGGCGACTTCCGGGACCCGGAGCTTGCGGACGCGAAGATCACGGTGACGGAGGTGCGGATCAGCCCGGACCTCAAGAACGCCACCGCCTTTGTCGCCCGGCTGGGCCGCAGCGACATCGACGCGCTCCTGCCGGCGCTGCGCCGGGCCGCGCCGTTCTTCCGGATGCAGCTTGCCCACGAGATGCGGCTGCGGGTGGCGCCCCAGGTGTCGTTCCAGCCGGACACGACGCTTGACTACGCGATGCACGTGGACCGGCTGCTGCGGGCGCCGGAAGTGGCGCGCGATCTGACTCCCGCCGCGCCGCCCGCCGATCCCGAGCCGTAGGGCCGGGCTTCACAACCAAGGACTTCCAATGCGACGCAAGCATGGCCGCCCGCTCAACGGGTGGCTGGTTGTCGACAAGCCGCCGGGCATGACCAGCACGGACGTGGTGAACCGCGTCCGCCGCGGCTTCGACGCGCAAAAGGCCGGGCACGGCGGCACGCTCGATCCGCTCGCGACGGGCGTGCTGCCGGTGGCGTTCGGCCATGCGACCAAGACCGTGCCTTACGTCATGGACGGGACGAAGCTGTACCGCTTCACCCTGCGCCTGGGCGACGCGCGGGACACGGACGACGCGGACGGCCAAACGGTTGCGACCTCCGACGCGCGACCGACCGACGCGCAGATCGCGGCGGCGCTGCCGGCATTTCTGGGCGACATCATGCAGATCCCGCCGGCCTACTCCGCGATCAAGGTGGCGGGCGAGCGGGCCTACGACATGGCCCGGGAAGGCCGGGCGCCCGTGCTGGAGCCGCGCCCGGCGCGCGTGGACCGCTTCGCCCTGGTGGAGCGCCCCGATGCCGACACCGCCATCTTCGAGGTGCAGTCCGGCAAAGGCGTTTACATGCGCAGCCTCGCCCGCGACCTGGCGCAAGCCTGCGGCACGCTGGGCCACGTCGCGGCGCTGCGCCGGCTGCGCGTCGGGCCGTTCACGGAGGCGCAGGCATTTTTACTGGACAAATGCGTGGCGGGGGCGGACAACGCGCCAGCTTCCCCGAACCTCTTGCTTCCCGTCGCGACCGCGCTGGCCGACATCCCGGCGCTGGCCTTGACGGAGGCGGAGGTTTTCGGCCTGTCGAACGGCCAGGCGATCAACCTGGTGGACCTGATGGGCCGCATTCCGCAGGCGGCCGACCCGAATGGCGGGTTGGCTCGCGCCATGGCAGGGACGCGCGTGATCGGTTTGTGCCGGCTGAGCGATGGTTGGCTGAAACCGGAACGCCTGTTGTAACCCCCTGACGGAGTTTCATCCGATGTCGATCACTGCGGAGCGCCGTACGGCGCTCGTTTCCGAATACGCGACCGGCACCGCCGATACCGGCAGCCCCGAGGTGCAGATTGCGCTCGCCACCGAGCGCATTGTGAACCTGACCGAGCACTTGAAGGTCCATGCAAAGGACTTCCACAGCCGCCGCGGCCTGCTGATGTTGGTCGGCCGCCGTCGCCGGCTGCTCGATTATTTGAAGAAAAAGGACGACGCCCGCTACCAGGCGCTGATTGGCCGCTTGGGCCTGCGTCGCTAACTGAACGTTAATCCGGCGCCATGGGGGCGCCGGGTGACCGCCGCGCGATGCGGCACGAGCCGTTGCCGTCCGCGACGGCGCCTCCGGTCACTTGGTTTCTCGGGCTGCACGGCTTGCAGTCCGCTTCCATGTTGCCCGAGTCGCCGCATCACCGGAGCCAGGCCTCGCCCACTCGTCGCCCGTCCCGCGTTTGAAGGACACGACATCCATGTTTAACTATTTCCGCAAGGAACTCGACTGGGGCGGGCGCAAGCTGGTCCTGGAAACCGGCAAGGTCGCGCGCCAGGCCGACGGCGCCGTCATGGCCCGCTACGGCGACACCATCGTGCTGTGCACCGCGGTGGGCGTGCATTCCGTGAAGCCTGGCCAGGACTTCTTCCCGCTCACGGTGAACTACCAGGAAAAGGCGTTCGCCGCCGGCAAGATCCCCGGCGGGTTCTTCAAGCGCGAGGGCCGGCCCTCCGAGAAGGAGGTCCTGGTCAGCCGCCTGATCGACCGCCCGATCCGCCCGTTGTTCCCCCAAGGGTTCCGCAACGAGGTTCAGGTGGTCGCGACCGTGCTCAGCCATGACATGGAGAACGACCCGGACATCGTCGCGATGATCGGGTGCTCGGCCGCGCTGACGCTCTCCGGCATTCCGTTCTTCGGCCCGGTCGGCGCCGCCCGCGTGGGCTTCGCCAACGGCGAGTATCTCCTGAACCCGACTGCGGAGCAGCTTGCGGGCAGCAAGCTCGACCTCGTGGTGGCCGGCACGGGCGAAGGCGTGCTGATGGTCGAAAGCGAGGCGCAGGAGCTGTCCGAGGACGTGATGCTCGGCGCCGTCACCTTTGGCCACACGCAGTTCCAGCCGGTGATCCAGGCGATCATCGAGCTTGCGGAGCATGCGGCCAAGGAGCCATGGACCATCGCCGAGCCGGCGCCGGAACTGGCCGCGCTGACCACCCGCATCGACGAGTTGGCCCGCGCCAGCCTGGCAGAAGCCTACCAGGAGCGGCAGAAACAGGTCCGCCAGGAGAAGGTGGGCGCCGCCAAGAAGAGCGCGCTCGAAATCCTCGCAAGCGAGGGGCAGGACGCGGAGAAGGCGAAGCCGCTGTTCAAGCAGCTCGAAGCGGACGTGGTGCGCAACGCGGTGCTGGACACCGGCCTGCGCATCGACGGCCGGGACACCAAGACCGTGCGGCAGATCGTGGCCGAGGTCGGCGTGCTGCCCCGTGCCCATGGCAGCAGCCTGTTCACCCGCGGCGAAACGCAGGCGCTGTGCGTGGCCACTCTCGGCACCGGGCAGGACGAGCAGGTAATCGACGCTCTGGAAGGGGAGCGTCGCGAGCACTTCATGCTGCATTATAATTTCCCGCCCTACAGCGTTGGTGAGGCTGGCCGCATGGGCAGCCCCGGCCGCCGTGAGATCGGCCATGGCAAGCTCGCCTACCGCGCCGTCCGCCCGGTGCTGCCGGGCAAGGACGTGTTCCCCTACACCATGCGCGTTGTCAGTGAGATCACCGAAAGCAACGGCAGCTCCTCCATGGCGACCGTGTGCGGCACCAGCCTGTCGCTGATGGATGCGGGCGTGCCACTGGCGCGCCCGGTGGCCGGCATCGCCATGGGCTTGATCAAGGAGGACCGCGGCTTCGCCGTACTGTCCGACATCCTGGGCGACGAGGACCACCTCGGCGACATGGACTTCAAGGTGGCCGGCAGCGAGCAGGGCGTCACCAGCCTGCAGATGGACATCAAGATCACGTCCATCACCGCTGACATCATGAAGGTCGCGCTGGAGCAGGCGCGGGACGGCCGCCTGCACATCCTTGGCGAGATGGCGCGGGCCATCCAGGGCGCCCGGTCCGACGTGGCGGCGACGGCCCCGCGCATCACGATCATCACAGTGCCGAAGGAGAAGATCCGCGAGGTGATCGGCACCGGCGGCAAGGTGATCCGCGACATCGTGGAGCAGAGCGGCGCCAAGGTCGACATTGAGGACGACGGCACCATCAAGATCGCGGCAACGAGCGACACGGCCAGCCAAAAGGCCATCGACATGATCCGCGGCATCGTGGCGGAGCCGGAGGTCGGCCAGATTTATAACGGCAAAGTGGTCAAGACGGCCGACTTCGGGGCGTTCGTCAACTTCCTGGGCGCCCGGGACGGGCTGGTGCACATCAGCGAGCTGCAGCAGGGCCGAGTCAACAAGACCACGGACGTGGTGAACCAGGGCGATGCCGTGAAGGTAAAGGTTCTGGGCTTCGACGACCGCGGCAAGGTCAAGCTGTCCATGCGCGTTGTGGACCAGGCCACCGGGGCGGATATCACCGAGCAGGTCGGCAGCAAGGGTGGACGCGACGGCGGTGGACGCGAAGGGGGCCGCCGCGAGCGGGCGGAGCCTGACGCGGCCGAGTAGGTTGGGAAACGTGAACGTGTGCGGCCGGGCCTGGTAAATCGGCGCCCCGCCGCTAATGTTTCAGACTGTTACAAAGAAGGCTTGGGCGGGAATGAAGGCTGTCAACGCGATACAGATGGGCGGCGTGGACGTCCTCCCGTTGATCGAGGGCGGGAAAGGCATCGGCGTGTCCACCGGCGTGAGTTCGGGCCATTGGGCCAGCGCCGGCGGCGCCGGGACGTTCAGCGCGGTGAACGCCGACTTCTACGACGAGAACGGCAATCCGCTCGATCAAACCTATTACGGGCGCACCCGGCGGGACCGCCATGAGGAACTGGTGCAGTTCGGCATCCAGGGCGGTATTGCCCAGGCCCGGCGCGCCCACGACATTTCCGGCGGCCAGGGCCGTCTGCACGCCAACATCCTTTGGGAGATGGGCGGGGCGGAGCGGGTTATCACCGGCGTGCTGGAGGGCGCTAAGGGCCTGATCCACGGCCTGACCTGTGGCGCCGGCATGCCGTACCGCTTGTCGGACATCGCCGCGCGGTTCGGCGTGCATTATTACCCCATCGTGTCCTCCTCCCGCGCGTTCAGCGCCTTGTGGAAGCGGGCCTACTCCAAGGCAGCGTCCCTGCTGGGAGGCGTCGTTTACGAGGACCCCTGGCTCGCGGGCGGGCATAACGGCCTGTCCAACGGCGAGGACCCGACCAAGCCGGAGGACCCCTTCCCCCGCGTGCTGGCGTTGCGCAAGCTGATGCGCACCTTCGGGCTGGACCAGACGCCGATCATCATGGCGGGCGGCGTCTGGTGGCTGGAGGAGTGGGAAGACTGGATCGACAACCCGGACCTTGGCCCCATCGCGTTCCAGTTCGGTACCCGGCCTTTACTGACCATGGAAAGCCCGATCAGCGATGCCTGGAAGCAGAGGCTATTGAGCCTGAAAGAAGGTGACGTTTTCCTGAACAAGTTCAGCCCGACCGGCTTCTACTCCAGCGCCGTCAACAACGGCTTCATCACCGAGTTGCGGGAGCGTGGGGAGCGCCAGGTCGCCTACTCGACGGAGCCGGTGGGCGAGCACGTCGCCATGCTCGGCATCGGCCCGCGTAGGCGGCCGGTTTACCTGACGCCCAAGGATTTGTTCAACGTTGAAGGCTGGATCGCCGCCGGGTTCACCGAGGCGTTGCGCACGCCCGACAGCACGCTGATCTTCGTGACGCCGGAACGGGCGGCGCGGATCACCGATGATCAGGTGTCCTGCATGGGCTGCCTCAGCCAGTGCCGGTTCAGCAATTGGAGCCAGCACGGCCCCGACTACGACAACGGCAAGAAAGCCGACCCGCGCAGCTTCTGCATCCAGAAAACCTTGCAGTCCGTGCGGCGGGAGGACCAAACGCCGGAGGCCATCGAACACCAATTGATGTTCAGCGGCCACAACGCCTATCGCTTCGCCAGCGATCCGTTTTATTCCAATGGGTTCATCCCGACGGTTAAGCAACTGGTGGAGCGCATCGTCTCCGGCCGCTAGGGTTTTCCGAGCGCCAGGGCACGGGCATAGACCGTCTTGCGCGGCAACCCGGTCGCGGCTGTGACCAGGGCGGCCGCGTCCTTCAAGCTGTTCTGCGCCAGTGCCCGGCGCAGTTGTTCGTCCAGATCCTGTGCGTCGGCGGCGTCCTCAGATGCCGGGCCGACGACCACCGTGATCTCCCCCCGGGCCGGCGCCGTGGCGTAGTGCGCCGCAAGTTCGGACAGCGGGCCGCGCCGGACCTCCTCGAATCGTTTGGTCAACTCGCGCGCGACCGCGGCCGGGCGATCCCCGAACTGGATGGTCAGGTCGGCTAGGGTGTCCGCCAAGCGGTGCGGGGCCTCGTGCCACAGCAGGGTCGCCGAAAGGCCGGCGCTTTCCGCGGCGCGCAGCCGGCCAAAGGCTGTCAGGCGGGCCGCCGACCGCGGCGGCGGGAAGCCCAGGAACAGGAACGGCTGCGGCGGCAAGCCGGATAGGACCAACGCCGTCACCGCCGCGTTCGGACCCGGCACCGCCGAAACCGGCAAGCCTGCCGCCACCGCGGCCCGCACCAGCCGGTATCCGGGGTCGGACACCAGCGGCGTCCCGGCGTCCGACACCAGCGCCATTCGGCTCCCGCCCCGTAACTGGTCGATCAGCGCCGGAATGCGGCCCTCCTCGTTGTGGTCGTGCAAGGGCGAGGTGCGCGCGGCGATTCCGAAGTGCGTCAGCAGGCGGGCGGTCATGCGGGTGTCCTCGCAGAGCACGAGGTCTGCGCCCCGCAGCGCGTCCAGCGCACGCGACGACACATCTGCCAAGTTGCCGATCGGGGTAGCCACCAGCATGAGTCCCGGTGGTATAAACGAGACGCCATCCGGAGCGTGATCACCAACAAGGGATTCGGGATATGGTTCGTCGTCGAGGGTTTGCTCGGGCATTCACGCTCCTTGTTGCCGCGGCCGGGCTGGCCGCCTGCGTAGCCGACACGGGCGGCGCCGGCTACAACCCTCCAGGCCCGGTCGGCGTTGCGCCGCCGGTCGGGTCGCCGGGCCAGCGCGTGACGATCCTGCTGCCGCTGACCGGGCCCACGGCCGAGGTCGGCCAGGCGATGCTGCGGGCCGCGCAGCTTTCGCTCGATCAGCCCGGCGCACCACCCTTGGACGCGCGTGACACCGCAGGCACGCCCGGCGGCGCGGCCGATGCCGCCAAGGCAGCGATTGCCGCCGGAACCGGCATGCTGCTCGGCCCGCTTACCGCGGGCGAGACCGCGGCCGTGACACCCTTGGCCAAGGCGGCCGGCATTCCCGTGCTGGCCTTTACCTCCGATGCCACGCTGGCCCAGCCCGGCATTTGGACGCTCGGGATCACGCCCGGCCAGCAAGTGCGCCGCCTGGTTCCGGCCGTGCAGGCCGAGGGTCGGACGCGCATCGCGGCCGTGCTGCCGAAGAATGCGTTCGGGGACGCGCTAGAGAACGGCGTGACCGCCGCCACCGCTGCTTCCGGACTCGCGCCACCCTCGGTTCTGCGCTACGGAAGCGGGTTTCCGGCCCTCAACGCCGCTCTGAAAACCGTGTCCGACTATGACGCACGGCGCGGCGCGATCGAAAAGCAGCAACAGGCGGCACGGACCCGCGGCGATGCCGAGGGCCGGCGGGAAGCCGCGGACATCGGCGGCCAAACCCCGTCGCCGCCGCCTTTCGACGCCTTGCTGCTCGGCGCCGCCGGGGAGCCGCTCAGCCAGGCGCTGCCGCTGCTGACGTTTTACGACATTGGGCCGGGGCAGGTCCGCATCCTGGGCCCGGCGCTTTGGAGCCGCGAAGCGTCCCGCCTGTCTGCCCTCGCGGGCGCCTGGTATGCCGCTCCTGACCCGGCGCAGCGCGCCCAGTTCGAGCAGGCATACGCCGCCAAGTACAACGCGCCGCCGCGGGACCTCGCGAGCCTCGCCTATGATGCTGCGGGCGTCGCGCGGGTCGCGGCGGGGAGCGGTGGTTTCACGCCCGACGCCCTCAGCCGGCCGGAAGGCTTCACGGGGGCGGACGGCCTCCTGGGCTTGCAACCTGACGGCCAGGTGCGGCGCGGCCTCGCGATCTTCGAAATCAGCCAGGGCGGCTCCCGCATCGTGCAGCCTGCGCCGCAGAGCCTGCAAGCGCCGGGCGTCTAGCGGGCCGCGCCGCCGGGGGCGGCATGGGAGCGATGTTCCTCCGGATCGCCGCGCTGTGGGCTGCGGTGCCGCTGGTGGTGCTGTTGGGGCTGGTGGTTTTGGGGGACCTCGGGTGGCGCCCGGGGCTTGGCGCGGCTGCGGTGGTGCTTGCCGGGTCCGTCGGCCTGGCACAGCTTTGGGCGCGCGACCTCCGCCACGCCATGGCAATGCTGCATTGGGCCGGCTCGACGCAGCCGGGCGATCCGCCGCCCCGCCTCTTCTTCGCTGCCACGGCCCAGCTCGCGCGGGAAGCGGAGCGGCTGTCGCGGTCGCTTGCGGTACGGACGGCGCAGGTCGAGGGACTGCTGCGGGCGGAGCAGGTGATCGTGCAGCGCCTGCCGGACCCGTTGATCGTGCTCGGTCCCGACCGGCGGGTGCAGCGTGCCAATGCGGCGGCCCAAGCCGCCTTCGGCGACGAGATGGCGGCCGTACTGCGCCATCCAGGCCTCCGCGCCGCCATCGACCGGGCGCAGAGCCAGGGTGAGAACCAGGCGGCCGAGTTGAGCCTGCCAGTTCCCGTGGCGCGGGAAGTGTTCGCGACGGTGATGGCGCTCGACCCGCCGCTGGCGGACGGCGGGCGCATCGTCGCCGTGCTTTCCGACCGCACACGGGAGCGCGCCGTGGAACGCATGCGCGCCGATTTCGTGGCCAACGCCAGCCACGAGCTTCGGACGCCGCTTTCCAGCCTGATCGGGTTCATCGACACCCTGCGCGGCCCGGCGGCGGACGACCTGCCGGCGCAGACCCGGTTCCTCGGCATCATGGCGGAGCAGGCGCAGCGAATGAACCGCCTGATCGACGACCTGCTGAGCCTGTCGCGCATCGAGCTGACCGAGCATCAGTTGCCGGCTGCGCGGGTCAACCTTCCGAACCTGATCCACCGCCTCGCCGCGGGTTTCGAGCCGCAGGTCGCCACTCGCCGCATTCGGCTGGACGTGCGCGTGCCGCCCAGCCTGCCGCGGGTGCTGGGCGACGACGGCCAACTGGAGCAGGTGCTGCAGAACCTGGTGGACAACGCGGTGAAGTATGGCCGGGAGGGTGGGGTCGTCACGGTGTCGGCCGGGCGGGTCATGCCGGGCGGACGCTGGCCCGGTCGGCGCGGCGTCACGCTGTCGGTGTCCGACGACGGCCAGGGCATCGCGCGGGCGCATATCCCGCGCCTGACCGAACGGTTTTACCGGGCGGACAAGGGCCGGTCGCGCACCGTAGGCGGCACCGGGCTGGGCCTTGCCATCGTCAAGCACATCGTCAACCGCCACCGCGGGCAGTTGCTGATCGAAAGCCAGGAAGGCGCCGGCACGACCGTCACGGTTTGGCTGCCTGAAGGCGAGGCGGCGGAAACCGACGCAGCAGCCTCAGCATGAGCAGCATCGCCGGCACGGCGGCGAAGATGGTCAGCGCGTAGAACGGCACCCAACCCAAGGCCGCCGCCAGCACGCCTGAGAGCCCACCCAAAGTGCGCAGCCCCACCGCGGCGAGCGAGGACAGCAGCGCATACTGCGTGGCGGTGAACGCGCTGGAGCACAGCGCGGACAGGTAGGTGAGGAAGGCCGCATCCGCCATCGCCTCTGCAAAGTTTTCCAGCATCACCTTGGCCAGCAGAATGCGCGTGTCCCCGCCGGAAACGGCCAGGGCGAAGTAAAGTGCCATGGAGGTCATCTGCACGAAGCCGGTCAGCACCAGCGCCCGCCCGGTGCCGATGCGTATCACGAGCCAGCCCCCCGCGGTGACGCCCAGCAGGCTCGCGACCAGGCCGGGCACTCCGGTCGCGAGCGCGACCTGTGCGCGGTCGAACCCCATGTCGCGATAGAACGGCGTTGCCATGGTATGCGCCATGGCCTCGCCCAGCTTGAACAGCATGACGAATGCGAGGATTTGCCCGGCCCCCGGCCGCTGCCAGAAATCGCGGAACGGCTCGACAACCGCGGCCTGGAGCCTGGCACGCAGGCCCCGCGCGTTGTCGGGGGCTGCACGCTGAGGCGGCTCGGCGGCAACCAGTGTCACCAGTGCCCCAGTGCCGACCAGGACCGCCACCAGGCACAAGGATGCGCGCCAGCCAACGAGGTCAGCCATCCAGATCGCGCCGGCACCGGAAATCAGCAGCGCCATGCGGTATCCCCAGACATAGGCCGCCAGGGCGATGCCTTGCAGGCGCTCCGGGAACGTTTCGATGCGCCAAGCATCAACGACAATGTCCTGGCTGGCGGACAGGAACGCGATGGCGACGGCCGCGCACACCAGCAGGGTGGGCGCTTGTCGCGGATCGGAAAACGCCAGCGCCAGGCAGGCAGCCGCCAAAGCGGGCTGGATGGCCAGCAGCCAGCCGCGCCGACGCCCGAACCGCGCCAACCCGGCGGGCGGGCGCACCTGGTCGAGCAAAGGCGACCAAAGGAATTTCAGCGTGTAAGCCAGCCCGATGTTGGCGGTCAGCCCGATGGCCGCAAGCGAGGTCCCGCCCTCCGTCAGCCATTGGCGCAGCGTGAAGCCCGACAGTGACAAGGGCAGGCCGGAAGCAAACCCGTAGGCGCCCATGATCCAAAGCGAGCGGTCGCGGAAGTTGTCAAACCTTTGTCCCTCCCAGAACCCCATCAGGACGGACCTGCTGCTGTAAGGGCGGGACGTTCCGCCCGACGCGCGCGATGGCGCCGAGCGAGACGCCAAGAGATCAGCGGGACGGGGCTTCCGACCCATTCAGGCCGGCAGCGGAGTTGATGTCCGCGGTCCTGGCCCGGGCCGCATGGTGCGCACGATGGCGCACGCGGCGCACATGGTGGCGCGGGGCCGAGGCGCGGGTCGCGCTCGGGACGACCCGGGTCGTCCCGATTACGCCGGTGCCACCGGCCGGGGTGCCTTCGGAATTGCTTGGCGCTGTGGTGGACGCTACCCCGCCGACTGGGCCGACCGTCGGGCTGCCGGGCATTACCTGCGCCGCGGCCGGGCCGGCGGCCAAAGCGGCCGCAAGCAACACGGCGGAAGAGCGTCGGGTCATGCTGTTCATCATCATCTCCGAATCGAGCAGGACAAGATCGCCATGCTTGCTGGAAATAAACTAGATCAGAACGAATTAGTCGAGAAACGATGCAGCGCTACGCGGCCTCGCTATCCGCCTTGCGCTCTGCCCGCTTGCGCTGGTTGGGGTCAAGGTGGCGCTTGCGCAGGCGCACGGCGCCCGGCGTGACCTCAACCAGCTCGTCATCCTCGATATACGCGATGGCCTGCTCAAGCGACATGCGGCGCGGCGGGATCAGCAGCATCGCATCGTCCTTGCCGGCCGCCCGGACGTTGGTCAGCTTCTTTTCCTTGATCGGGTTCACGTCCAAGTCGGCGCCGCGGCTGTTCTCCCCCAGGATCAGGCCGACGTACACCTTGTCGCCGGGATCAACGAACAACGTGCCGCGCTCCTGCAGGTAGAACAGCGCGTAGTGGATCGCCTCGCCGCCCTCGCTGCTGATCAGGCTGCCGTTGCGCCGCCCTTCCAGGGGGCCGGCCCACGGCTCATAGCCTGTAAAGATGCGGTTCATGATGCCGGTGCCGCGCGTGTCGGTCAGGAACTCGCCGTGATAGCCAATTAGGCCGCGGCTCGGCATATGGAAGGTGAGCCGCACCTTACCGCCGCCGGATGGGCGCATGTCCTGCAGCATGCCCTTGCGGCGGCTGATCTTCTCCACCACCACGCCAGAGAACGGCTCGTCCACGTCGACCAGCACGTCCTCGAACGGCTCCTCCCGCTCGCCCGTTTCCTCGTTCTTCTGGGTCAGCACGCGGGGTCGGCCGATGGTCAGCTCGAACCCTTCCCGGCGCATCTGCTCGATCAGCACGCCAAGCTGCAGTTCGCCGCGCCCGGCGACCTCGAAGGCGTCGGTTTCGCTGCTTTCGGTGATCTTGATCGCGACGTTACCCTCCCCTTCCCGCAGCAGGCGGTCGCGGATCTGGCGGGACGTGACCTTCTTGCCCTCCCGGCCACCCAGCGGGCCGTCGTTCACGCGGAACGTCATGGCAAGAGTCGGCGGATCGACAGGGATCGCCGGCAAGGGATGTCCCAGCTCCGGCGCGCCGATGGTGTCCGGCACCGTCGCGTCCTCCAGCCCGGCCACCGCCACAATGTCCCCGGCCTCGCACTCATCCACCGGCACGCGGTCAAGGCCGCGATACCCCATCAGCTTGGTGAGCCGCCCCGACTCCACGGTCGTGCCGTCGCCGCGCAACACCTTCACCGGCATGTTCAGCCGCGCCCGGCCCTGCTCGACCCGGCCGGTCAGCACGCGGCCCAGGAAATTGTCGTAGTCGAGGATGCTCGCCACCATGGCGAACGGCGCGTCCTTGTCCAGCACGGTCGGCGGCACGTGGCTCATCACCAGGTCGAACAGCGGCGCCAGGTCCTTGCGTGACCCGTCCAGCACCGGGTCGGCCCAGCCTTGGCGGCCCGACGCATACAGGGTCGGAAAGTCAAGCTGCTCGTCGTTGGCGCCCAGGGCCGCGAACAGGTCGAACACCTCGTTCAGCACCTCGTCAGGCCGGGCGTCGCCGCGGTCAACCTTGTTGATGACGACGATGGGCTTGATGCCACGGGCCAGCGCCTTGGTCACAACGAACTTGGTCTGCGGCAACGCGCCCTCGGCGGCGTCCACCAGGACCAGCACGCCGTCCACCATGTTCAGGATGCGCTCGACCTCGCCGCCGAAATCGGCGTGGCCCGGCGTATCCACGATGTTGATCCGGCTGTCCTTCCAGACCACGCTCGTGCACTTCGCAAGGATGGTGATGCCGCGTTCCCGCTCCAAGTCGTTCTTGTCCAGCGCGCGCTCCGCCACCTGCTGGTGCTCACGGAATGCCCCGGACTGCTTCAGCAACTGATCGACCAGCGTTGTTTTGCCGTGGTCAACGTGGGCGATGATGGCGATGTTGCGAATGTCCATAGGAAACCTTGGCGCCTGGCGTGGCCGCGAATAGAGATGGCGCGGGAGCATGACCGCGGCCCGCGTGTTGCGTTGCACACATAGGCGGGCGCTTGCCGCTTTGCGAGAAAAAAAGCCATGGCTTCTCGGCGCGCACTGCCCCGAGTGGCGATGCGGCACGAGACCAGGACGGCGCCCCCAAGCTCGACGTTCGCCCGGTGCCGCCTCGATGCTGCCAACGCAGGCCTGAAGCCCTTCCGCTGAACCGCTCCAGCGGACATCATCATCCGCAAGCTCCAGCACGAGAAACGTCTGCTGGAGTCAGCCCAGTAGGACTCTAACGTCGCGCCCAAT
>CALMVT010000194.1 GCA_937873175.1 uncultured Acetobacteraceae bacterium
GCGCTCGCCATCCAGGTGCTCAACCGCATGATCCGCGACGCCAAGCCTGCCTCCGTCCGCTGCTAAACCGTGTGGGGCAGGGGCCGTGCCGTCCGCGCTCGCCTCCGCGCACCAACGCCCCTTGGCGGCCGAAGTGTGGGCGCGCGCCAGGCAATCGGCGAGCGCAGATGCGTTCGTTCCCGCCTTTCCTTCCGTTTCAGCAAGAATCGCCGTGGCTGCCAAGACAGGCAGGAGCCGATCCCGCATCTGCCGGTTGGCCCGGATCACGAGCACCCCGCCGGCCACGACGGCCAGCGGTCCGGTCAGCATGGGAGTGGCGGCGAAGGCCAACATGGACGTGGCTTTCACGTAGACCGCGAAAGGGAGGGTCATCCCGAACAAGCCGGCGACTGCCGCGATGGTCGAGGTCAGGGTCGTGTAAGCCGCGAATCCCGCCATGCCCACCGTGCTCACCACGGCGCCGCCGACCGCGGCGATCGCGCCCGTGCGCTTGAGCGCGGCGGTTGACAGGTCCGACAGGCCAGCTTCGGTCCGGATGCGCTCGCGCACGTGGTCAGCCAGCTCGGACAGGGAATGCGCGATGCCAGCGGCAATCCGTTCTTGCTCCTCGGGTGGCTTCTTCACAAATCCGGCGTCGAAATCCTCGAACAGGCGCCGGAGCACGTACTGGGCCAGCTGCGTGACGTCGCGGCCCTGGAATGGCGTCTGGCCCTTGCCGGCTTTACCGGGACCCTGAAGCCTCGCGAGCAGGGTCACCGCCTTCTCTTCCGCCTCTAGACACAGGTCAAGCAGCGCCGCCCCGGTCGGGGCGGCGTCGAAGCGAATGCCAAGGTGCTTCAGCATTCGGGCGAGTTTGGCGGCTCGCCAGCCGTCGGCGTCCATCGGGATGGCCAAACCGTCGTCCCGCGCATGCCGGATGCTATCGGATGGCGCCTCAGCCTGCCCACGCAAGACGCGGCGGTTTACCTCGCCGAGCACCGTGGCGTGGTCGAACGCCCAGACTTGTCCCCGCGCGGCCTCGGCATCTGCAACTTGCAGTCCTTCAAGCAACTTGCTGCGGATCATCCCCGGCCTTGCGTGATACAAGATCCAGGGTAGCGGACGAGAATGGGTTAGAGAAAGTCCGATCCTTACAGAGTCAGTCATGAAACGTTGGCCGGTACCGGAAAGTCCGTTATGGAGCGTCTAGCTTGGGACAGCAGACACAAAGTGCAGACAGGTTTAGCCCCGGATTAGATGTAAGAATGAATTCTTCATCGCTGCGCTGCGGGTACATCTACGCCGACAGGCGCAAACGGTTGTTCCTGAACAAGGCCTTGGTCCGCATCCGATCGAAGTCGGTGAAGGCATCCACAGGTGCGGGTGCGGCCACAAGATAACCCTGGATTTGGTCGCAGGCGAGGGTTTGCAGGATCGCGAGCTGCGCCTCAGTTTCTACCCCTTCCGCCGTGACGTGAAGGCCGAGGTTGTGGCCGAGGTTGACAATGGTGCGGGTGAGCGTCAGCGCGTCCCCGCTCTGCCCAAGCTTTTTTATGAACGACTTGTCGATCTTGAACTCGTCAAACCGAAAGAGCTGCAGGTAGCTCAAGCTGGAATAGCCAGTACCGAAATCGTCGAGGGCGATGCGGACGCCCATCTCCCTGAGTCGACTCAGCGTCGCCACAGCCTTGACGGCATCGTCGATCAGGATGCCCTCGGTCACCTCCACAACCAAGCGGGCGGGATCGAGCGCGTTGGCCCGCAGCGCCATGGCAACGGCCTCGCACACGTCCGAATGATGGAACTGCCGCGGCGACACGTTGACCGACACGCGCCACGGTTCGGGCCAACTGGCAGCATCGCGGCACGCAGTTTCAGTGACCCACCGCCCGATGGTGTCAATCAGCCCGCTTTCCTCCGCCAGGGGGATAAATTCCATTGGCGGAACCATGCCGCGCCTGGGATGGTCCCAGCGGATCAGAGCCTCGAAGGTTTCGACCTCGCCCGTGGTGCCGTTCACCATCGGCTGGTAGTGGAGGACCAGTTCGTCCTGCTCGATCGCGCCGGCCAGTTCCTGCTTGAGCTGCAGCCTCGCCTGGAGCTGGGCGTTCATCGACGCTTCGTAAAAGCGCAACGCGCCGCGGCCTTCTTCCTTGACGCGATACATGGCCGCATCGGCGGCACGCATCAGGGTGTCGGCGCTGCCGCCATCGTCGGGGTACAGAGCGATGCCGACCGACGCGCCGATCTCGCACCGGTGCCCTTCGATCTCGAAGGGCTTGCGCAATGCTTTGATGACACGGGTGGTGGCGGCGGACACGATTTCGGGCTGCGGCTCCGTTGCCAAGATCATGACGAACTCGTCGCCGCCGATGCGCGCCAGTGTGTCCGGCGAGTGAATCTCGCCGAGGATGCGCTTGGACACCTGGATCAGCAGCGTGTCCCCGGCAGCATGGCCATGTAGGTCGTTGACCGGCTTGAAGCGGTCCAGGTCGATGTAGACGACCGCCAACGTGCTTCTCTGCTGCGCTCCGGTGTCGAGCGCTGCGTCGAGCCGCTCCAGAAGCGCGTAGCGGTTGAGCAAGCCGGTCAGCGCGTCGTGGCGGGCGAGGTGCCGGATGCGTGCCTCATCACGCCTGCGGTCGGTCAGGTTGCTCAACACGACGACGGTCGCGGCCTTGCCGAGATAGTCAATGGGCTGGCAGGACAGCTCCACCGCGACGTGGGTGCCATCGACGGCCTGCAAC
>CALMVT010000195.1 GCA_937873175.1 uncultured Acetobacteraceae bacterium
TAGGCGTCGTCAGAGATGCGTTTGAGGGTCAAATTGGCACAGATCGTACCGGAACAAGCGCGATTTGCCTGCCAGTTGCGAGCTCTTATCATCCAGGCCTCGTCTACACTGAGCGTAAATGACTGCAATCGCTCCAAATTCCTCCCCAGCTCAACGGCCGATCCGTGCACCAACGCCCCGACAGTTGGCACATCGGCACGGCTGTTTCCGGGATGGCCGCGAAGCGCCGGGTTCAGGGCAGGGACCAGCGACGTTTCGAGGCTTCGGGGACGACCCGGCCCGCGGTTCGGGCTACGGCTCCTCCAAGCCTGGGTTGATGCCGAGCTCCCGGCGCACGTGCGCAAAGGTCACGGGGTTGGCGAAGCGCCGGTCGGCCATCATCGCCCGCAGCGCCAGGAGGCCCGCCTCGGTGAAGAACAGGCGCGGCGGCCAAGGCGTCGGCTGAAGGCGCATCAACCCGCGCTCGAGCAGGCCCTTTGCCACCAGCGGCACTTTGGGCTGGCCCGCCTGTGGGCCGCCGCGCCACGTCCGGAGCTGGAAGCCGTCGGCGACGCTCGGCAGTGTCGAGAAGAACTGGTCGAGCTCGCGGCGCACGTAGTCCCGCTCGCCCGGCGTGAAGGCGGCTGGCGTGGTCGTCTTGGGCGTGCTCATGCGGCATGCCATAGCATGCCCAGCGTTTTGCATCCGAGCAGCGCTGGTCAAGAAGCCAATGCGAGTTGCAGCATGGACGCCCGGGAACAAGAGCCAACGCGTGCCGGACAGCAGGACGCCAAACCGCGACATCACCGAGCGTTACAAAGTCAAACCGGCGCTCGCCAGCCCGGCGCCGCACGGACGCGCAAGCCCATGGGATGTCATCAACGTACGCCTTATCGTAGGCGCCCGCCAAAGAAGTCTCACAACCGGACAGCTAGCTTACTTGTAGTAGCGTTCCGCCGAGCGCACCGCCTGCCGGATGGAAGCGTCGGGCGTGCTCTCGCCGGTCACGACGCGCGCGAACATGTCAACCAGCACCCAGTCGTTCAGCACCGCGCCGCCCGCGGCATTCACCGGGCCGGCGTAGCCATCGTGGAACGGCGTTTCCATCGCGTTGCGGAACACTGCAAGCTTGGGGTCAGACTCCCACACCGCGCTGCCGGCATAGGCCTTCAGCGGCTGCGACCAGTAGCCGAGGCAGCCGGTCAGCCACGGGTCATACTGCGGCGCTTCCATCATGAAGCGCAGGTAGTCCTTCGCGGCGTTGGGGTAGCGGGAGTGCTTGAATACCATGGCGTTCATGACGAGGCACTGCTCGGGCGACGACCTGGCGGCGCCGAAGGGCATGGAGGCATGGTCCAAGTCGGCGGCGACGGCCTGTTGCGCCGGGCTTTGGGAGGTCTTGGCGGAATAGTAGATGGAAACGCCGTTCTGTGTGAGGCCGATGTTGCCGGCGGCGAAGGCCTGGTTGTTGCTGGACCCGTTCCAGGACATTGTTCCCGGGGTCATCGTCTCCTGCATGGCGCGGGCGTAGTCGAGCGCCGCGCGGGCCTCCTTCGTGTCCAGCGTGACCTTGCCGACTTCGTCCACCAGCCGGCCGCCATGGGCCCAGAGCAGCCAGTTGGCGTAGGCAGGCGCGTCGCCGGGGGCGTGGCTGAGCGCGAAGCCGCAGGGGTGCCCGATTTTCTTCAGGCCCTTGCAGAGATCGAGGAACTTGCCGAGGTCGTTGGGAATGCCGTCGAACCCGGCTTCCTTGACCCAGGACACCCGGTAGTTTGCGGGCCCGGTGGTGCCGCCCATGGGGATGCCCAGCCAGTTGGCCTGCTTCCAGGCCCGGCCGAACAGGACGGACAGCGGGTACCAGCCGCCGTATTTCGCGCCCAGGTATTCGGCCAAGTCGGTCACGTCCACCATCTTGTCGGCATAGATCTGCGCGTCGGGGCCGAAGCCGATGACGATGTCTGGGCCAGCGCCGGTGTTCGCGACGACGGCCGTCTGGGCCGCCATGTTGTCCCAGGCGAGGTAGTCCACGCGGATTTCGACGCCGGCCTGTTCGCCCCATTTCTTGGAGTTGGCGGTGAAGATCGCCTCGTCGGGCTCCACGAACTTGGCTGGACGCAGCACGCGCAACTTCGCGCCGGGTTCGATCGGCAGCTTAGGTGCCGGTATGTCGGCAGCCGTGACTGCGGCGCGGGCGCCGAACGTGGATGCCAGGGCGAGGCCGGCAGTCATGCCGATGGTGTGACGCCTGGTGATGATAGGCATTGGTTCCTCCATGTCATTGCCGTTGTCGTTGTTGGTTTGGGACGGTCGCCGCGGTTCAGCCGCTGTCAGCCACCACTCGCTGCCACAGCGCGCGCACCCGAACCTGCAGGACCAGCGCCTCCGCCCAGCAGTCCGGCACGTCGGCGCCGTCCGGTCCGGTGATGGCGTAGGGCGGTGGACCCAGCTCGCACAGGAAGGTCAGCGTGGCGTCGGGCCTGGCGCGGCGCCAGGACCGCATGGCGTACTCCCACCAGCCCACGAACAGCTCGACCCAGCTCTGGTGCTGCGGAAATCCCGGCGAGACCTGCACCTGCTCCCGGCTGGCGATACGGCCATCAGGCCCAAGGCGTTGTCCAGGATGCGGTGGATCAGCGCATGGTTGACGGCACCCACGGGCCACGCGAACTCGCGCCCGATCAAGTGGTGCGACCGGCAGGCCGTCAACCGCAGGTTGGGAAAGCAATCCAGCAGTTGCAGCGTAAACAGCAGGTCCGCGGCCATGCAGTCGCGACGCGTCTCGACATGCCCGGCAACCCCCGCCTGGTCGGCCAGCCGGCGCCAGCCCTCCAGCAGGGGAATGCAGACCGGAATAATGACGGTCCGCGCGTCCGGCTGCAGGTCGGCGTGGTCCGCTCCCAGCCGGGCCACCAGATCCAGCGCCGGCTTCAGCACGTCGACCATCGCCGGGTAGCACTGTGCCTGCCAGATCAATCATCCCATGCTCGCGCAGGAAGCCGGTTCCTCCGCCGCGAAAGCGGGATCGGCGACGCGCACGCCAGCGCCGTCGAACCCCGCATCGCGGATCATCCTCAACTGCGTGCGGAGCGGCCATTCCGGCGCGCCGGGCATGCGCCGCTCCATGATCCACAGCGATTGCAGAACGCGAAGCTGCTGGTTCACGAGGGACGCGCGGTCAGGCGGCGCGGCCGAAGTAGCTCTTTTTCGCGGCGGCCTGCGTTTCGTAGATCGAGCCCTGGCGCAGCGGCGGCGGCAGCGGGACCCGCACTGGCACGGCGGTCATCCGGGGCTCGACCACCGAGGGGCCGGCCAGCAGGCGGCTGTCGAACTCCTCGAAGTCCTTGACCCCCATGATGGGCCAGGCGTCGCTGGCGGCCATCTCGTATAGCAGCAGGTTGCGCGGTCGGTCAGAAGTGTTGAGCGCGGAGCCGTGCAGCGCGCGGACATGGTGGAACGATAGGCTGCCGGCCTTGCCGATGCAGGGGACCGCCCGGGCGATCTCCGCCTGGATCAGATCGGGGTCGATCAGCCCGGCGAAGCGCCCGTCCTCGCCATGGTGGCTCCAGAGTGGGCCGGCATGGGTGCCAGGGGTGACCAGCATGGGGCCGTTCGACAGGTCGGTGTCGTCCAGCAACACGCCGATGGCCAGGCCGTCGTCGTTGGTGTGCGGGTAAAAGGCCCAGTCCTGATGCCATTCGACCGGTGAGCCGAAATGGGCGGACTTCATGTTCAGCTTCGACCCGTGCAGGCGCAGGCCGGGGCCGATCAGCTTCGTCAGGATGTTGATCACCGCGGGGCTGCGCACGATGTCGTCGAACAGCTTGTGCACCTTGTGCGGCGTCTTGATGCGACGCACGCGGGGCTGCTGCGGGGTGTGGCCGGGTTCCAGGTCATAGACGCTGGTGTGCTCGGTCGTGGCGGCCGAGGCGGCGACTAGGTCGGCCACGACGCAGCGGAGTTCTTCGAGTATTTCGGAGCCCAGCACCTCGGGCACGACCAGCAGGCCGTCCCGCTTGTAGGTGGCGACGTCCTCGTTCGAGATCATCCGTTTTCTCCTTTAAACTGCTCCCGCCAACAAATGATAGCGCTGTCATCGGTTTGGTCGCAAGCGTCGACGTGCAAATCCGTACGGCGCTTCTATGATGGGCGCGATGGATCCCGGCCGGACGCCGCCTGTTCCGACCCTTGATGCGGTTGCCGCGCGCGCCGGGGTGTCGGCTATCACGGTCAGCCGCGTGCTGCGCCTGCCGGCACTGGTGGCGCCGGCGACCCGAGCCCGGGTGGAGGCCGCGATGGCCGAGTTGGGCTACGTGCCGAACCTCGTGGCCGGGGCGCTGGCGAGCGCGCGTACCCGCTCCATCGGCGTGCTGGTGCCGACCATTGCGAACGCGATCTTCGCCGACACGGTGCAGGGCCTGTCCGACCGGCTGGAGCCGTTGGGGTTTGCCGTGGTGCTGGCGCAGTCCCGCTACGACGACGCGCGGGAGGACCGGATGTTGGCCGCGCTGCTGTCGCGGCGGCCGGATGCGCTGATCATGGTCGGCTCGCCGGCGACGGCGCACGGATCGCGGCTGCTGCGGGGCGCCCGCATCCCGGTGGTGGAGACCTGGGATCTGCCGACCGATCCGATCGATGCGGTGGCCGGATTCGACAACGATGCCGCGGGGGCGGCCGTGGCGCGCCACTTGGCGGGTGCGGGCCGGCGAAGGCTGGCATTCATCGGCGGCAACGACCCGCGCGCGACCCGGCGCTGGTTGGGGTTTCGAGATGCCGCTGTGGAGGCCGGGCTGGTGCCGCCGCAGCGCTTGGTGCTGGACCGCAACGCGACCGCGGGGGCGGCGGCGCTGCAGCGGCTACCGGGCGTCGATGCAGTGTTCGCGGCGAACGACGCCTTCGCCATTGGGTTCCTGACGGGCCTGCGGGAGGCCGGGCTGGCCCAGGACGCCGGGGGCGCGCCGGCTGTCGCGGTGATCGGGCTGGGGGACTTGGAGATGGGCCGGCTGATCACGCCGCGGTTGAGCACGATTCGGGTGCATGGCGAGGCGATCGGGCGGGCGGCCGCGGACCTGACGCAGGAGCTGTCGGGGTCGCGCCGGCTGGATCTCGGGTTCGAGCTGGTGCTGCGGGGCAGCGGGTAGCTAGGCCTGAACTTGTATGGGAATTTTGGTGTCAAGCGGTTTTGGTGGGGTTAGACAGCGTGTTGCACGGAGGTGTCCTGTGGCGCTGCAAGGTGGGCTGACGTTAGAAGCTTGCTTCGGGACTGTCCAGAAGTTGGGGGATTGAGACGGGAACGGTATGACCGGCTTGGCCGAGGCCGGCTGGGAGAGCGTGGATGGGGTTGATGCTGCAGCTGGTCGAGACGGGAGCTGACACTCGGGGATGCAGCCTCGACCTGATGGAGATCAGCCGGCCTCGCGACCTGCGCGACATCGCCAGCCTGGGCCTGACGCTGCTCGAGGCCAAGCAGCTGCTCGCCCGTGTCCAGCAGGCGGTTGTGGCCGTGCAGGCCCGCGACCATGCGGCGTTGCGGCCGGCGTGCTCGGGCTGCGGGGTGAGGAGCCGTGTTGCACGGATCGGTGCGACGTGCGCAGGGATCCCGGCCTTACCTGCGC
>CALMVT010000196.1 GCA_937873175.1 uncultured Acetobacteraceae bacterium
ACATCGTCGTCAGGCTGGTTGGGCAGCCGAGTTGATGGCCCTCCAACGGCAGCTGGTGAGGGCAGAGCAACCTTCAGTCTCTGCCGGCACCATTTGCATGCGCTCTCGGCGCAGGTGGCATGGATGGTGCGGGCCTGCGGGTGGGATGTGCAGCGTGGGTTACCCCTGTTCTGAGACGGCAGGAAAACGCTGAACCGGTGGGCACACTCCGCAACGGCTACCTCGACGAGTCCCAACGGCGTTCCGCAACCGGACACGTCACCGGTTGCCCAGCTTTGTTCGTAGGCTTCATCGCTACTACGATCGGGTCTGACTTCTCATGCCTGTTCATCGGCGGCTACGGCTCCTCGCATAACGGCGCCGGGCTTGTTGCCTTCGACGTCACGTACCGTTTCGGCCTCCGTGTTTTTACCCCTTTCGCGGCTCAATAGCCTACCCCACACAGTCGCTATATACGCTTCGCCGCGGTCGTCACCTTCCGCGCCGCAACACTCGCTACCAGGCGGGCGCTACCCCTTACCTGCACCGGTCTTCCACCGGTTGGACCGCGCCAGCTTCGTCTGGCGCGCACGTAACGCATTGCAGTGAACCAACCGCGCTGGCAGGCCACCGTGACTGGCGACCTCGCTAGTCCTCGCATCGACAACCCGTGCGGGTGAACCAGACGTGAACAAGAGCCCGCAACTTCAGCCTGTGGCATCCGTAAGAGATTGCGGATGTTACCGAACGGAAGGACTTCAACATGCCGCAAATGTTCGATTGGATTTTCTTTGCCATCATTCTTCCCCCTCCCATCCTCCTGCTCTGGGACTTGCTTAGAAACCAAGCAGCGCCAGTCAAACGGACGCCGAGCACGGGAAGCGGCATGGCCAGCAGCAGCGTGACCAAGCCGCCCACCACCGCAGTCAGAAGCGGCGCGGGAACCCTCGATCCGGTTGGAATGCCGGCTGAAACGACAGCTCAGCGGGACGCCAACATGGGCACGACCCGCTGAGCCACTACAAACGCCATGTCCGGCCCTGCACGAGGCACGGGGGGCGTGGTCCAAGGAGGGGTTACAGCTGGGGCCGGATTGACGCTACCAGGACGGATGACGGCAGCCTGACGTTTTCGGGTGTGGTGCGAGATGGATCGATGTGCTGCCACCGCGGCAAGCGGGCAGGATCAGCTGCACCGTCTGACTCGAAGCTTGCGCAACTCGACCCCAATGTTGGGGGCTGCCATACGCTTACACCGCCAGTTCAGTGGGCAAGGTCTTGACGAGAGGCGTCTCGAACCGAGCCCAGACGGGCTTCTGCCGAGAAAGTGTGACGCAGGTCGATCAGACAGGGCGTAGCGTTTTCCATGTCGGGTTGAGGCCAAGCGTGGCCGCCACAAAGGATGTCCCATGGCTGATGCCCGTTCCGATCAGGCCACTCCGAAGACCGTTCCGACCGCACGGGACCAGCACCTGCGCGATCTGGCGAACTGCATCCGCTTCCTGTCGATGGACGCCGTGCAGCAGGCCAAGAGCGGCCACCCCGGCGCGCCCATGGGCATGGCGGACATCGCGACCGTGCTGTTCCAGGACTTCATGCAGTTCGACGCGGCGGAGCCGCACTGGATCGACCGCGACCGGTTCATCCTGTCAAACGGCCACGGGTCGATGCTCTACAGCTTGCTCTATCTGACCGGCTACAAGGACATGCCGATCGAGGAACTACAGCGCTTCCGCCAGGTCGGCAGCAAGACGCCGGGCCACCCCGAGTACCACCACGCGGACGGGATCGAGCTGACCACGGGCCCGCTGGGCCAGGGCGTGGCCGAGGCGGTCGGCATGGCGCTGGGCGAGCGCGTCATGAACGCGCAGTTCGGCAACGAGCTGGTCAACCACTACACCTACGTGTTCATGGGCGACGGATGCCTGATGGAGGGCATCAGCCAGGAGGCGATTTCGCTGGCCGGGCACCTGAAGCTGGGCCGGCTGATCGCGTTCTGGGACAACAACTCGATCTCCATCGACGGCGCCACGAGCCTCGCCGTGTCCGACAACGAGGTGGAGCGGTTCCGCGCCTCCGGCTGGCACGTGCTGGAGATCGACGGCCATGACACGGACGCGATCCGCGAGGCCATCGTCGCCGCCCGGTCGGTCGCCGCCCAACCCACCATGATCGCCTGCCGCACGGTCATCGGCTTCGGCTTCCCGGCCAAGGCCGGCACGCAGAAGGCGCACAGCGACGCGCCCGGCGAGGAGGAGATCGCCGGCGCGCGCAAGATCCTGGAATGGGACTACCCGCCCTTCGTCATCCCCGACGATCTGCTGGCCGAGTGGCGCGCCATCGGCGCCAAGGGCGCGACCGCGCGCCAAGCCTGGGCCGGGCGGGTAAAGGCAGCGCCCGATGCGCTTCGCCTAGAGTTCGAGTGGCGCAACGAGGGCAAGCTGCCTGAGGGCTGGCGATCGGCCATCGCCGCGGCCCGCTCGGAGTTCATCCGGGACGGCAAGGAGCTCGCGACCCGGCAGGCCAGCGGCGCCGTGCTCAACCACCTGTTCGACGCCATTCCGGAGATGCTGGGCGGCTCCGCCGACCTGACGCCGTCCAACAACACCCCGGCCAAGAACCAGGTCGCGGTCAAGCCGGGCGAGTACAAGGGCTCCTACGTGCATTACAGCGTGCGGGAGCACGGCATGGCGGCGGCGATGAACGGCATCGCCCTGCACGGCGGCCTCATCCCTTATGGCGGCACGTTTCTCTGCTTCTCCGAATACTGCCGGCCTGCCATCCGCCTCGCGGCGATGATGGACATCCGCACCATCTTCGTGATGACCCATGACTCGATCGGCCTGGGCGAGGACGGCCCCACCCATCAGCCGGTCGAGCACCTGTCCGCCCTGCGCGCCATACCGCATTTGGCCGTGTTCCGGCCCAGCGACCCGGTGGAAACGGCGGAGTGCTGGGAGGCCATCCTGGACAACCCGCGCCGCGCCGCGTTGCTGGCCTTGTCCCGCCAGCCCATGCCGCTGCTGCGGCGGGAGCCACGCACGGAGAACAGGTCTGCCCGGGGCGCCTACGTGCTGCTGGAAGCCGAGGGCGGGCCGCGCAAGCTGACCCTGATGGCCACTGGGTCGGAGCTGCACTTGGCCGTCGAGGCGCGGACTGTCCTGCAACAGGAAGGCGTGCCGACCGCCATCGTGTCCGTGCCCTGCGCGCTGATCTTCAACGAGCGGGGCGCGGCCTACCGGAAGGCCGTGCTAGGCGACATCCTCGCCCGGGTGACGGTCGAGGCGGCGGTGCAGATGAGCTGGGACAGGTATCTCGGCTTCCAGGGCCGCTTCGTGGGCA
Source organism: uncultured Acetobacteraceae bacterium (assembly GCA_937873175.1). Classification (GTDB taxonomy): domain Bacteria; phylum Pseudomonadota; class Alphaproteobacteria; order Acetobacterales; family Acetobacteraceae; genus CAHJXG01. The sequence continues at coordinate 3,321 of CALMVT010000196.1, forward strand.
TGCACGGGTTCGGCGAGTCCGGGAAGATCGCCGACGTCTACAGGAAGTTCGACATCACCGCCGAGGCGGTCGTGTGCGCCGCCCGGGACAGCCTGCAAGCCGCCTACGGCGCATAGGCCTGGGGGGCATGAGCCGGGGGTCGGGTGCATTCACTGCACCCGACCCATCCAACATCATAGGAGGCCACCATGGCCAACGCCTTGCAACAGCTTGCCGACGCCGGCGTCGCCGTGTGGCTCGACGATCTCAGCCGTGCCCGGATCCAGTCGGGCGAACTGGCCAGGATGGTCGAGCACGACGGGGTTGTCGGCATCACCACCAACCCGACGATCTTCGCCAAGGCGATCGGCTCGGGTTCCGGCTACGAGGAGCAGGTGCGCGACCTGGCGTTGCGCGGCACGGCTGTGGGCGAGACGGTGCGGCTGCTCACCGCCTGGGACGTGCGGGCCGCCTGCGACGTGCTGCGCCTCACCGCGTCCCGCACGGGCGGGCGGGATGGGCGGGTGTCGATCGAGGTTGACCCACGCATCGCCCAGGATGCCGCGCGCACAGCGGCCGAGGCGCGCGGGCTGTGGTGGCTGGTCGACCGGCCCAACCTGTTCATCAAGATCCCGGCGACGCTGGCCGGGCTTCCCGCTATCACGGAAACGCTCGCTGCCGGCATCTCCGTGAACGTGACCCTGATCTTCTCGGTCGAGCGCTACCGCGCCGTGCTCGATGCCTTCCTGACCGGGCTGGAGCAGCGCGTGGCGGGCGGCGGGTCGCTGGATGGCCTGGAAAGCGTGGCGTCGTTCTTTGTAAGCCGCATCGATGTCGAGATCGACCGCCGGCTGGATGCGATGGCGAAGGACGGCCATGCGGAAGCGGCCCGCCTGCGCGGCAAGGCGGCCACCGCGAACGCGCAGCTGGCCTACGAGGTCTACGAGGAGGTGCTGTCCTCCCCGCGGTGGCGGGCCGTGCAGGCGAAGGGCGGGCGGATGCAGCGCCTGCTTTGGGCTTCAACCGGCGTCAAGGACAAGGCGTATGACGACACGCGCTACGTGGTGGACCTGGCGGCGCCGGACACGGTGAACACGATGCCGGCGGCGACGCTGGAGGCCGTGGCGGACCATGGGCAACCGCATGGCAACGCGATCGAGGGCACCTACGAGGCGGCGCGCGGCGTCTTCGGCGACCTGCAGCGGATCGGCATCGATTTCGAGGATGTGGTCGCGGGGCTGGAGGAGCAGGGGCTTGCCTCCTTCGCCAAGAGCTGGGACGAGCTGATCGCCTCGGTGACGGGCCAACTGGAAAAGGCGGGGGCCGAGGTCATGCCGGCCGGAGCGGTGAGGCCGATCAGCGCGGACGACCAGACCCATGGAGCAGGCCCAGCCGCTGCCGCTCCGCGTGAGACCGCGGCAGAGTAGCTTGCAGGACCACTTTTCACCCTGGTCTGCGGCTGGTTCCCGTGCTTGGCCCGTTCGGCCACTCCGTGTCCGACCCGCATGAGCCGGCATTCACCAACGCAGGACGTTCCCTATGGACCAAGCCGAAAAAGACCAAGCGGAGATCGGGGGACACGCACTCAGCGCTGCATCGAGCATGTCGGACGTGTCCGAACCCGAGCGGAAGATCGTCGAAGCCCACAGCCGCCCGAACGCGGCCCTCATCCATGAGACGATCCGGGCGGAGGGCGAAAATGAACTTGGCCGGTCGGTTCTGGCGCTGCTGCTTTCTGGACTTACGGCCGGGCTCGCCATGGGCCTGTCCCTGATGGCCGAAGGCCTGCTCCGCGCGCACCTGCCCGAGGCGCCTTGGCGGGACCTCGTGAGCAAGCTCGGCTACGCGGTCGGGTTCCTGGTCGTGGTACTCGGGCGGCAGCAACTCTTCACCGAGAACACGCTGACCCCGATCCTGCCGCTCCTGTACAACCGCGACATGCGGACGTTCGGTCTCGTCGCGCGGCTTTGGGCACTTGTCCTCGTGGCGAACGTTGCCGGGACCCGGGCCGTCTCGGCTGTCCTCGCCGGAACCGACCTTTTCCCTCCCGAGATCAGGGAAGCCTTCTCGGCCATTAGCCGGCACGCCGTTGAGGCTTCCTTCGGGAGCACGGTCCTGAAAGGGATCTTCGCGGGCTGGCTGATCGCGCTGCTGGTATGGCTGATGCCCGGATCAGGGGAGTCGCGGTCCGCCGTGATCGTGCTGGTCACCTGGCTGGTGTCGGTCGCGGGATTTGCCCACATCGTTGCCGGCTCGGTCGATGCGAGCTTTCTTGTGCTCTCGAACCAGGCGGGCGCAGCCGACTACCTGTGGCGCTTCTTCACGCCAACACTGCTCGGAAACGTAGTGGGCGGTGTGACCCTGGTCGCCGTCCTGAACTACGGACAGGTGGCGAGCGAAGTGCAGGCGTGACCCGGGTCTTCGCCGAGAGTCATGAAGAGGGGGAGGCAGACATCGAGGCGGTGATCTTCCACGGCCGCTTGCCGTCCTTCTGCGACCATTGGCAGGAGATTGCTGTTCCCGAGGAGACGATTGCCGTCGCGGTTGGGCTTCGGTTCGGCTGGGCCGGGATGGTGAACGAGGGTGCGGTGCGACCGCGACGCTCCCCGCTCGCTTCGCATGGAGCACATCCAGACACCCGCCCCTTGTTCGCTTCCTGGCTTACGGCCCGTCCTCGACTGGGGCCAGGAACGTGATGCCCACGTCCACCTCGGCCGCGAGGTGGACGGTGGACTGCTTGGGCGTCTGCTGCTGCAGCACCTGGTTGGCCTGCGCGGCCGCGGTGCCGGCCGCGATGCCGGCAAGCTGCCCGCCGTTGAAGGTGTTGTAGTTCTGCGACGCCCCATACGGCCCGGAGAACACGCTGGAGCCCGAAAGCGCGAGCGCCTGGCCGAGGCCCTGGATGCCCGCGGCCAGCGTGGGCAGCACGATGCGCGGGATGGTGTGGTGGTCCACGCTGGACGCGACCGCGGTTTCCTTGCTGTCGGGCGCCATCAGCATGGCGTTCACCGGGACCGTGCGCCCGTCCTGCAACGTCAGCTCGTTCAGCGTCACCGTGAGGCGGTCCTCGTGCTTCTGCGCCGTTCCCTTCACCCGGTCGCCCGCAAGCGGGCCGGAGGTGAACTCCGCCACCACCGGACCACCGCTGTCCGAGTTGGTCGCGATCACCGTCCGCCCCGTCACCCAGCGCAGCGCCGGCATCACGACGTGCTTGGGCCGGCCCGCCGCGGTACTGCCGGGGCCGTCGGCGTTCGCGGCCACGGCCCGTTCGGCATCGGCGCGGGCCTGCGCCGCCTGCTGCTTCTGCTCCGCGCGCTTGGC
>CALMVT010000197.1 GCA_937873175.1 uncultured Acetobacteraceae bacterium
CTTCCGCCCAGCGCCGGGCTTCGGCCGCGTCCTGGGCCACGCCGTCGCCGGCCAGCAGCATGCGGCTGAGCTGGTCCTGGCTTTCTGCGTCGCCCCCCTCTGCCGCCCGCCGATACCAGCCGGCCGCGGCGGCGGCGTCGTGCGGCAGCAGCAGGGAGCCGAAGTTGCGCTGACCCAGGGTGTCGCCGCCCTCCGCGCCGCGCTGCAGCCAGCGCCGGGCCGCCTGGAGGTCCACGGGCACACCGGTCCCGGTGGCGTAGCAGGCGCCCAGATTGGTTTGCGCCCGCGCCACCCCGGCCTCGGCCAGGGGCGTCCAGATCGCCAGCGCCTCCGCCATGCGCCCCGCACGGCTGAGCGTACGGGCGCGGTCCAATTGCGCCTCCGCCGGCAGCAGCGCCCGCACCCGGTCCCGCAAGCCGCGGAGCACGGCGTCAACCGGTCAGGAACAGCGGGTTGATGCCCGAGCGGCGGAAATCCTGCTCCCGTGCCAGCAGGTCCAGCGCATAGGTGGCCACATCGTCCGCCACCGGGTCTAGCCCGGCATCCTCGTGCTGCTGCATATGCTTGATGTAGGACCGACAGGCCGCGCAGGTTTCGACACCGACCGTCTTGGACCCGTCCTCGATGGTGTAATAGGCGATGCCGTCCGTGGAGCCGCAGGCAGTGCACTTGATGCGGACGTGGTTCCACAGCGTCCCGCACAGCGAGCAGGCGCAGTAGCGCGCCTTGCTGGCCTGGGTCCAGCCGACCACCATGCTGCTGACCGGCACGCCGCCGCAGGCCGGGCACACGCCGTCCGCGGAGGGCTGCACCGCCGTGCCGTCAAGCTGGGCCGCCAGCCGCGACAGGTGGACTTGCAGCGCCGCCGCGACGAACAGCGCCTCGGCCATGCGGTCCAGTGGGTAGGCGCCTTCGGTGATGCCGGACGCCAGCGCCGCGCGCTCTTCCTCCGGCATCGCCCGCACGGCGGCTTGCGCGGCCTGGGCGGCTTCAGGAGCGCCGGGCAAGTCCATGTGGTCCAGCATCCAAGCCAGCACGCCGGCGAAATCGGCATTGCCGCGCAACGGCTGGCCCCCGAGCGGCGGCATGCCGTGTTCAGCCGACAAGGCAAGACGTGCGGCGGAAAGCGGCGCCGGGGTGGGCAGGGCCACGACTGCACCGGCCTGCGCGTCCACGACGCCAGCCAGGAACCGAAGGTAGTCGCCAAGCGGATGTCCCTCCGCCAAAACACGCAACCGCTCCGCTCGTCCAGCAAACAAGGCCGCGGGATCCGGCAAGCGTACAAAGGGCGCTTCCGTCACACCGCCAACGCGGGACGGGTCGGGCTGCACGTTGTTGAAACCTGCCCCGGCCCCCGGGCCGGACGGTTCGCGACGGTTCCGCGCCATTATGCGTTCAGCCGTGGCCCACGTCGCGATGCACATCCCCACTCAGGGTGGCCTGCTTGAACCATTTGCGGTGGTGGCGCCGTGCCCACCCGCCGGTGACGCTGCCGCGGATCATCGCCCGGCTGGTGCCGCGTATCCACAGCCCGGCGTAGATGTGCACCAGGATGATCGCCATGGCCGCGATGGCGGCCAGGGAATGCGTCAGCAGCGCGTAGCGCTTCTGCTCGATGCCGGTGTAGGTGAAGAAATATTGATCCCAGATCACCAGGCCGCTGAGAAACATGACCAGGATCAGCGCGGTCTGCGACCAGAACACGCCCTTCTGCCCGGCGTTGTACTTGCCGATGGCCGGCAGGCGGTCATGCCGGTTGCGCACGATGTCGCCGATATGGAGCATCCAGGTGATGTCGTCCCGGTTGGGCAGGTTCAGCCGCCAGAACCGCACGAATAGCACGGCGAAGCTGAGCATCAGCGCCACGCCGAACCACGGATGCACGGCGCGGGTGGACTGCCCGCCACCGAACAGCCCCGTCAGAAAGAACAGATAGGGCGAGAACAGCGCCAGCCCGCTCAGTCCCAGCAAGGTGAACAGCAGGGCGGTGATCCAATGGTTGACCCGCTGCACCCCGGTGTAGCGCGAAACAACGACCTCCTGATCGGACGCCGCGACAAGCACGCGCTGGTCGGAATTCGCGGCGCTCACTGGCCGGTCAGGGGTCGTGATGCTCATTTGGTGTAGCCCTCCGCATCGTGCGCGGCTTCCTGCTCCTCGGACTTCGGCACCTCGTCCGGCCCCGCCGTGATGTAATGCAGGAAGCCGCCGATGGCTGCGAAGGCCAGCGATGCAAGGCCCACGATCTTGAACCCGCCCTTCCAAAAGTTCACCAACGGCGAGATGTGCGGGTTATTCGGCAGGTTAGCATAAATTTCCGGCTTGTCCGCGTGGTGCAGCACGTACATGACGTGCGTGCCGCCCACGCCGAGCGGGTTGTACAGCCCGGCGTGGTCAAACCCGCGGCTTTTGAGGTCCACCACGCGGTGGTCCGCCTGCTCGATCATCGCCTCCTTGGTGCCGAACATGATGGCGCCGGTCGGGCATGCCTTGGCGCAGGCCGGGGCCTGGCCAACGGCCACGCGGTCCGAGCAGAGGGTGCACTTATACGCCTTGCGGTCCTCCTGCGAGATGCGGGGGATGTTGAACGGGCATCCCTTGATGCAGTAGCCGCAGCCGATGCAGTTCTCCTCGACGAAATCGACGATGCCGTTGGCATACTGCACGATGGCGCCGGGCGACGGGCATGCCTTGAGGCAGCCCGGGTCGGTACAGTGCATGCAGCCGTCCTTGCGGATCAGGAACTCCAGCTCGCCGCCGGTCTGCTCGTACTCGGTGAACCGCATCAGCGTCCAGGTCTTGGCCGACAAGTCGTGCGGGTTGTCGTAAACGCCGGTGTTCTCCCCGACGGTGTCCCGAATGTCGTTCCATTCCTGGCACGCGACCTGGCACGCCTTGCAGCCGATGCAGCGCGACACGTCGATGAGCTTCGCCACCTCCGTCTTGCTGCGCACGGTGGGCGGCTGGTCGGTGGAGGCGGAGCGCTGAACGATGTCCAGCGAAGTGTAGTCTGCCATGCTCCCCCTCCCCTACGCCACCGGGACCGCAGGCGGCGTCGTGCGTTCCAGGTTGACCAGCCACGCCTTGAACTCCGGCGTTTCGATGTTGGCGTCCCCCACCACCGGCGTCAGCGAGTTCGGGCCGAAGCCCGGCTTGGTCGAGCCGGTGAAGCCGAAATGGTGCGGGATGCCCACGACGTGCACGGCCTTGCCGTCGCACATCAAGGGCTTGATGCGCTTGGTCACCACCGCCTTCGCTTTGATGGAGCCGCGCGGGCTCCACACCCGCACCCAATCTCCGCGGCTGACGCCCTTCTCCGCCGCCAACTGCTCGGAGATTTCCACGAAGAACTCTGGCTGCAGGATGGCATTGACCCGGGCGTGCTTGGTCCAGAAGTGGAAATGCTCGGTCAAGCGATAGGATGTCGCGGCGTAAGGGTAGTCCTTGGGTTCGCCAAGCTGCGCCAGGTCTCGCTTGAAGATGCGGGACGCCGGGTTGCCGCGGATCTTGGGCGCTGTGAGGTTGGCCTGCGGCGACTCGAACGGCTCGTAATGCGCGGGGAACGGGCCGTCCCGCATCAGGCCGCGCACGAACAGCCGGGCCACGCCTTCCGGGTTCATGATGAACGGGCCAACGTTCTTGTCCGGCGCCACGGTGGGGCCGTAGTCCGGCACGTCGAAGCCCACCCACCGCGAGCCGTTCCATTCCATGAGCTTCTTGCGCTCCGCCCAGGGCTTGCCCTGCGGGTCGCACGAGGCGCGATTGTACAGGATGCGGCGGTTGGACGGCCAGGCCCAGGCCCAGTTCGGCGCGATGCCGCGGTCCCCGGGGTCGGTGTTGTCCCGCCGTGCCATCTGGTTGCCCTTTTCCGTGAAGCATCCGGAGTACACCCAGCAGCCGCAGGCAGTGGTCCCGTCGTCGGTCAACTGTGCGAAGCCGTCCACCTGCTTGCCGGCCGGGATGACAGCGCCGCTCGCGTCCTTGATGTCCGCCAGCGTGTAGCCGTTGATTTCCCGCGCCAGTTCGTCCGGACGCGGGGCGTCCTCGATCTCGTACGGCCAGTTCACGTTGAGGATCGGGTCCGGGAACGCGCCGCCCTCCTTCTCATACAGCGCCTTAATGCGGAGGTGGAGCGACGCCATGATGTCGATGTCCGACCGCGCCTCCGCCGGCGCTTCCTGTGCCGCCCAGTGCCATTGCAGCCAGCGGCTGGAGTTGCTGAGCGAGCCTTCGTCCTCCGCGAAGCAGGTTGTCGGCAGCTCGAACACTTCCGTCTGGATGGCCTTGGGGTCCACGGCGTTGTATTCGCCGTGGTCCTGCCAGAACCGCGCCGTTTCCGTTTGCAAGGGGTCCATCACGACGATGAACTTCATCTTGCTGAACGCTTCCGTCATCTTGGCGCGGTTCGGGAACGACATCAGCGGGTTGAAGCCCTGGATGACGTAACCGCTGATCTTCCCATCCTGCGCCATCTCGAAGGCACGCAGCACGTCGTAGGCCAGCACGTCGAGCTTGGGCAGGTAGTCATAGGCCCAATCGTTCTCCTTCGTCGCGGCCTTGCCGTAGAACGCCTTTTGGAAGGAGACGAAGAACTTGCCGTAGTTCTGCCAGTAGCTGGTTTGGCCGGGCCGCAGCGGCTTGAAGCGCTTGGTGCTCATGTAGTCGGCGAGCGTGACCTCCCGCTCCTGCGGCAGGGTCATGTAGCCCGGCAGCAGGTTGCTCATCAGCCCCAGGTCAGTCAGGCCCTGGATGTTGGAATGCCCGCGCAACGCGTTCATGCCGCCGCCCAGCATCCCAATGTTGCCCAGCAGCATCTGCACAATGGTCATCGCGCGGATGTTCTGCGACCCCTTGCTGTGATGGGTCCAGCCGAGTGCATACAAGGACGACATGGTGCGGTCCGGCACGCTGGTCGTCGCGATCAGCTCGCAGATCTGCAGGAACTTTTCCTTGGGCGAGCCGCAGATGCGCTCCACCAGCTCGGGCGTGTACTGGGCGACGTGCTGCTTCAGCAACTGCATGACGCAGCGCGGATGCTGCAGCGTCGGGTCCACGACGGCATAGCCGTCCGGGCCGATCTCGTATTCCCAAGTCGCCTTGTCGTAGTCCCGCTTTTCTTCGTCGTAGCCGGTGAACAAGCCGTCCTGGAAGCCGAAGCCTTCCTTCACGATGAAGCCGCAGTTCGTGTAGGCGTTCACGTACTCATGCTGCAGCTTGTCATGGTCGAGCAGGTATTTCGTCACCGCGTTCAGGAACGCGATGTCCGTGCCCGGTCGGATCGGGCAGTAGATGTCAGCGACGGAGGCGGTGCGAGTGAAGCGCGGGTCGATGACAACGAGCTTGGCATTGTTCTTGACCTTGGCCTCGATCACCCACTTGAAACCGCACGGGTGCGCCTCGGCCGAGTTGCCGCCCATCACCACGATCACGTCCGCATGCTTGATGTCCGCCCAATGGTTGGTCATCGCGCCGCGGCCGAATGCTGGGGCCAAACTGGCCACCGAAGGACCGTGTCAGACTCTGGCTTGGTTATCGAAGGTGACGGCACCCATGCTGCGGACGACCTTGTAGGTCAGGTACGCCGTCTCGTTGGTGGTGGCGGAGGCGCCGAGGAAGCCGGTGCTGACCCAGCGGTTCACCGTCACGTCGCCGGATTTCGCGATGAAGTTCTTGTCGCGGTCGTCCTTGAGCAGCCGGGCGATGCGGTCCAGCGCGAAATCCCAGGACACGCGCTTCATCTCCGTGCTGCCCGGCGCGCGATGCATGGGGTACTTGGTGCGCGTTTCCGAATGCACGAAGTCCAGCAAGCCCGCGCCCTTGGGGCAAAGCGTGCCGCGGTTCACGGGATGGTCCGGGTCACCCTCGATGTGCAGCACGGAAGCGCGGGCGTTCTTGGACTTGTCGCCCAGGCTGTACATGATGACGCCGCAGGCCACGGAACAGTACGGGCAGGTGTTCCGGGTTTCCCGGGTCTGCGCCAGCTTATACGCCCGCACGGAGGCGGCCATCGCCGGTTCCAACGCCGCGAAGCCGAGCGAGCCGAGGGACGACACCGCCACCCCCGCGCCGATCCCCTTCATCAACGTCCGGCGCGACATCTGCATCGTCATGCGCTTCTGCTCCTGTGAACTCTTTGTGTTCTCTATCGTTTTATGGTTCTTTCCCATGCCGTCAAGGCTTGCCCCCCGCACCGCTGTCCGTTGTGCCGGGGCCGTGGGCGTCGGTCGCGACGGGGGTGCCGGGGTCGTCGCCGGGGGCCATCTTCTTGCCCTGGCTCGCGCTGGGCGCGCTGTCGGCGTCGCCGCGGCCGTTGGCGGCGGTTTGGTTGTTCTTATCCGCCGGCGCCTGGTCACGGGTTTGCGGCGCCCAGGACCAGCCGTCCGGCCCGGTGCGCCCCTTGTCACCCATCACGTCGGCGCCCTTGATCGGCGCCTGCACGGCCGCCGGGTCGTCGGCGGCTCGCGCCGGAGCGGCCCACGCCATGACTCCCACCGCGATTGCGGCAAATCCCATTTGATGCAGGCGCATGGCCGTTCTCCGTCCGCTGTGTGCGGACAGAACAGCGGAGGCGGGTGTTGGTTGCGGGGGCTTACCGGGATGCGGTGAGCGGGCCGTCCGCTGCCAGCACGGCCTCGGCGGCATGGACCTGCTCCCGCACGCGAGCGAAGGCTGCGGCCTTCGTGGCGGCATCCTCGTCCAGCGCCTGTTGGAAGGCGGTCCAGTCCGCCCCCAGGCTGGCGGGCATCCCCGCGGTGAGGCGCGCGCGCAGTTGCGCCAGGCGGGCCTGCGGCGACTGCGGCGCGGCCGCCGTTTCGGCGTCGTCGTAGAAGCCCACGCCGCACATCTGGTCGCCGGCGCGGGTGTAATAGGTCGTCTTGGTCAGCTCCCGCGTGCCGCCGGGGCGGGGAAACAAGTAGCGTATGCTGGCGAGCTGGCCGGACTTGGCTTCCTGCAGCATGGTGGCGATGAAGTGGTTGCCGGTGGAGTCATGCAGGTCGCGCACGTCCATGCCTTGCAGGGCCGCGTTGGGGTGGGCGGACATGACGCCGTCCGGGCCGACGCAGAAGACATAGTTTTCAACCGTGTGGAACCCGCCTTCGCCATGAGCGAACTGCTGCAAAGCCTTGGCTTCATTGGCTTGGACAGCAGCTACCACGCGGCGCAGCATTGCCCGAGCATCGCTTTCGGGGGTTTGGCCGCAGTCGCCCGGCGCTTCCCCGAAGCCGCAGGCGCGGGCCGGATGTGGAGGCACGGCCGCGAGGCCCAGCAGCAGCGCGAACACGATTATGTGGCGTCTCATCAGGCCAGCCCTTCCCAAAGGCATTACAACAGCAAAACCTAGTGCAGCAGCGGCGGGCTTGGCAATAATCCTTCTACTCTGGCACCGCCACGCCCGTTGAAAATCCGGTGAACGGGCTTTATGCGTTGGAACCAACCTTTAAGGACACGATGCAGCAGCGCAGCCTTCTTGCGACAGCCCTCCTTCTTCCTGCGGCCGGCGTGCCCACCGCCGCGCGGGCTGCCGGCCCGGCGCCGGACCCAGCCTGGCGGCGCTTCGAAATCCAGACCCGCGTGACGCTGTTGGACTCGCCCGGCCCGGCTTTGGCTGTCGCTGGCGCAGACTGCGGCGGGATACCAAACGGCGGGCGATCCCCGCTGCGAGGGCAACGGCCGGGCGGAGGTGGTGCAGGACGCCCGCTACGGCGCCGGCGTGCTACGCGCTGTTTGGGACAACGGAGCGGCGGGCGAGCAGCAGATCACGGTGACGCAAACCGTCGCCACGCGCGACCGCGGGGCACCGGCCCTGGCGGCGTTGACGGAGGCCGAACGCGCATTCTGGACCGCGCCAACCGAGACTGTGCCCATCGACGGCCTCGTGCGCGACGCCGCGCTGCGGATCACCGCCGGCCGGGACAGCCCCAAGGAACGCCTGCGCGCCTTGTATGACTGGGTGGTGGATACGACCTGGCGCAACCCGGACACCGCCGGCTGCGGCACTGGCGACGTGAGGGCGATGCTGGAAGCCGGCACGTTCGGCGGCAAATGCGCCGACATCAACGGGCTGATGGTGGCGCTGGCCCGCGCGGCCGGGTTCCCGGCGCGGGACGTGTATGGCATCCGCGTCGCGCAATCCCGCTTCAACCCTTCGCTGGGCCGGGCCGGCGACATCACCAGGGCGCAGCATTGCCGGGCCGAAGTGTTCCTGGACGGGGACGGCTGGTTCCCGGTGGACCCCGCCGACGTGCGCAAGGTCGTGCTGGAAGAAAAGCTGCCGCTGGGCAGCCCGGCGGTGCAGGCGGTGCGGGAGCGGCTGTTCGGCGCCTGGGAAATGAACTGGGTCGGCTTCAACAGCGCGACGGACATCGAGCTGCCGGGGGCCGGGCAGCAAAGGCCGAACTTCGCGTTCCTGATGTATCCTTGCGCCTTCACCGCGACCGGGCAGCCCAACTGCCTCGACCCGG
>CALMVT010000198.1 GCA_937873175.1 uncultured Acetobacteraceae bacterium
CTGTTCAAGCCTGCCATCCAAGGGTTCGGGGCGCTGTCCATCCTCTACGGGCTGATGAAGCTGCGCCAGGTCGGCCGTGCCTCGGGGAATCCATTCTTCAACGCCATGGTCCACTTCGCCCTCGGCGCGGTGCTGCTCAACATCGAACCGATTGCTCAGACTTTCATCCAGGCGGGCTGATCCGTTCGCAGCCGACCGGGGGACAACGGCATCGCTACCCACACCAAAGGAGCGAAGCCTTGAAAATGCAACTCAACAAGCTGCTGACCACCACCGTGTTGTCCGCGCTCGGTTCTGCCGTCGCCACCTCCGCTTTCGCCCAGACAGCCGGGGGTGGCGGCACCTGGGGCAACCGCGCCGCGGCGATGGGGCAGGACTTCCTCAACTGGGGGTCCGTCCTCGGCATGGTGCTTTACGTGCTGGCGCTGTGCTTCCTGATCGCGTTCGGCATCAACTTGTTCGGCCTCGGCAAGCGCAACGGCAACAGTTCGCCGGGCGCCGCCATGCTGTGCTTGGTGGCGGCGGTGGCGTGCGCCAGCGCCCCCACCGTGCTCGGCATCACCTCCCAGACCATCACCGGCGCCGCGCCCAGCATCACCGGGTCCGGCACCGCACCTGTGCAGTTCTAGCCTCGATGCGCCTGCTCCCCCTTGGCCTGACCGCCAACGCCGCCAGTTGGCGGCTTGAGGCCACCAAGCCGGCGGGGGAGCAAGCCACCCTCGCCCTGGCCCGTGACGGCCACACTTGCCGGTTCTGCGGGCTGGCGAGCGGCCCGTGGGCCGAAATCTTCCACCGCAACGGCGACCATGCCAACGACAGCCTGGACAACCTGGCAACGGCCTGCCCAGCCTGCCATGCGTGCCAGCACCTCGGGCGTGACGGTGCCGAACAGGAATACTTGGTCATCTGGCTTCCGCATCTCACGCAAGCGGCGCTCAACCACCTCATGCGCGGTATCCACCACGTCTTCTGGGAGCATGGCGAAGCTGCCCATATGGCGGGGCCTTCACCGCAGAACACGTTCGCGCTGCGATCCGTCTACGCCGCATACCGCGAGTTGGCTGCGTGCGCGTCCATCGCCCAAGCCAGCCTGGGCACCTCGTCCCCACGCCTGCTCGGAGAGGCCCTGCTGAGCTTGCAACCGTCTGCGGCATCCCGCGCGCCCTCGCTGGTCGATGGCCTGCGGCTGATGTCGCGCGGTTGCCTGCTGCGCAACGGCGTCGATGTCTATTCCGCCTGCCTGGAATGCTGGGCGAACCTGCAAAATCAAGGAAATCCGTGATGTTCAGTCTTGTGATGCGTGTGGCGGACAGCTTGTTGCAGGGGCTGTCCAATGGATTGAAGCAGCCGCTCACCGCCTTCTGCGACCTCGACACCGCGGACGGCGACGCGCTGGTCAGCAATGCCGGGCACTACCAGACCTACCTTCGCCTCGACGGGATGCGGCAGATGCTGACCAGCACGCAGATCGCGTCCGGCGCCGCGGTGCTGCGCGAAGGCATCGCCTCGGCGCTCAAGAACAAGGGCCATGCCGTCCAAGCCTGCTTTGCCTATGACCCGGCCCGCAGCCGCCCGCTGGTGGATCGGCAGGTTGCCGGCACGCGGCGCATCGCCGATGCCGTGGGGCTGAACTTGGCCGACTTGTTCGAAGAGCGGCGCCGCATCTGGGGTGGGCGCATGGTGTGGGAGGAAAGCACCATGGCGCTGTGGACCCGCACGTCCACCCTGACGCGGGAAGCCCAACGATACGAAAAGGCCGAGCAGCGCAAGGCGCTGGCCGGGGCGCCGGACCTGCGCGAGTGCCAGGCGATCTGGCGCACCGGCGGCATGGTGGCGGAGCAGCACCGCGGCTTCGTGGACTCTGCCATCGCCGCGCTGGACAGCCTTGGCGTGAGCGTGTCGCGGCTCAGCGCTGTTGCTGCCCTCGCCTCCATGCGCGAAGCGATCTACCCCGACACCGCCGGCTCGGGCTGGGTGGCGCACCTGCCCGGCCGCAACGTCATGCCGCGCGTCCGGGAGCAGGGCAAGGAAGGCGGCTGGCTGGAGCGCGACGACGCTTCCGGGCTGCTGTGGGACCCCATCGCAGACCAGATGTTCCGCGACGACGCCCATGGCCTCGGCGCACGGCAGGTGCGGATCGGCGAGCTGGACTGGACCGGCATCGACATGCGGACCGGGCCGGAAACGCCGCGCGCGTTCGTGGAGCTGCTGCGCGCGCTGCGGCGGTCCCGGACGCCGTTCCGCATCGCGTTCCTGGTGGAGGGCGCCGACGACAGCCTGATGCGCTTCAAGCGGATGGCGGCGACGCTGCTGGCCGTCGCCAGCCCGGCCAACCGGCGCATCCATGCCGACCTGGAACGCCTGGAGGCGCTGCGAGCGGCGGGGCAGGACTCGCTGGTCAAGCTGCGCGTCTCGCTCGCCACCTGGGCGCCCCGCGGCGAAAGCGCCCTGCTGCGCCAGCGCGCGGCGTCCCTGGCCAGCGCGCTGGAGGGCTGGGGCGTGTGCCAGGCATCGGTGCTGGCCGGCGATCCCCTGGAAGCGGTGATGAGCAGCGCGCCCGGCCTGGCCATCGGCTCCACGGCGCCCGTGCACGCGGCCATCCTCAGCGAGGTGCTGGGCATGATGCCGTGGAACCAGCCCGGATCGCCTTGGAACGAAGGCAGCATCCTGTTCTCGACGGCGGAGGGCGTGCCCTACCATTACGATCCCACGGGTTCGCTGCGGCAGACGATGTTCAGTCTGATCTTCGGCGAACCGGGCCACGGCAAGTCGATGCTGTCCAACTCGCTGATCCTGGGCCTGTGCCTCAGCGGCGCCGCGCTCACGTCGGCTGGGGCGCGGCTGCCGTTGGTCGGCGTGCTCGACATCGGCACCTCGGCCAAGGGGCTGATCCTGCTGCTGCAAGCCGCCCTGCCACCCAAGCGGCGGCACGAGGCGGTATATATCCGCTACGAGAACAGCGTCGAGTTCGCGGTCAACCCGTTCGACACCCAGCTTGGCTGCCGCGCCCCGATCCCGCCGGAGACAGCGTTCCTACAGAACCTGCTGTCCCTGGCCTGCACGCCCATCGGCTCCAGCAAGCCGTTCGAGGGCATGGACGGGCTGGTCGGGGCCACCTTGCTGGAAGCCTACCGCCTGGCCTCGGACATGGAGGCCAACGCGCAGCCCAAGCCCTACAACCCGGCGGTCGTGCCGGAGGTGGCGGCGGCGCTGCGCCGGCACCGCGTCATGCTGCACGACGACGCGCGCTGGTGGGATGTGGTTGATGCCCTGTGCGACGTGGGCGAGCACCACCTGGCCAGCCTCGCCCAGCGCCATGCCGTCCCGGTCCTTGCCGACCTGATCGAGGCCGTGCGGGCGCCGGCTATTCAGCACCAATACGGCAAGGTCGAGCCTGGAACGGGCGAAAGCCTAATCGAGACGTTCCAGCGCTACATAACGGGGCTGATCGAGTGGCTGCCCAACTTGTCCCGGCCCACCGTGTTCGAGACCGGCTCCGCCCGGGTGATCGTGCTGGACCTGGAGGACGTGGCGCCCACCGGCAGCGCGCGCGATGACCGCCAGACCGAGCTGATGTATGTGATGGGGCACCATATCCTGAGCCGCAACCTGTTCCTGCGGCCGGGCTACGTCGCCTATGTGCCGGAACGGATGCGGGCCTACCACCGCAAGCGGTTCGGCGAGGCTTACGAGACGGTCAAGCGGCTGGCGCTCGATGAAATCCACCGCGCCAGCGGGTCCGAACGAGTGATGGACCTGCTCAAGCGCGGCTGGCGGGAAGGCCGCAAGCACCGCGTCCACATCTCCATGTCGTCGCAGATGCTGCGTGATTTTCCGGACGGGCTGGTGGCCCACGCCACCGAGGTGTTCATCCTGGGCGCCGGCAACGAGGAGACGAACGTCGAGGCGGGCGAACGCTTCCACCTGAGCGAGGCAGGCCGGCAGGTCGTGCGGCACCGCCTGAAGGGGCCTGGCTCGGGCGGCCCAGAGATGGGCGGCGGAGCGCCATTTCTGGCGCGGCTGTCGCTCACCACGGGCTTGGTCGAGCAGTTGCTGGTCAACACGCTGGGCGCACGGGAAATCTGGGCCTTGAGCACCCGGCCGCAGGACGTGGCGCTGCGCGACCGGCTGTATGCCGCGGTCGGACACGCGGAGGCGTGGCGGCGGCTGGCGACCATCTTCCCGGCCGGCACGGCGCTGGCCGAGGTCGAGCGGCGCGTGTCGGAGTTAACGCGCGGCGGCGTCGAGGAAGGCCAAGCCAGCGCGCAAGTGGTTGATGGCCTGGCTCAAGAGCTGCTGGACGGCAAGGGCCTGGGCTTGGCGTTGGTGCCCCACTTGGCAGCCTGAATCAACGTCTGCTGGTCGGTTCCCAAGCCATGTCAGCCTCGCGACGGGATGTTGAGTAAACCCAAGAGCAGGCGTTCGTGAGTACGCAAGCGAAAGCAGGTGAATGACTCTGAGCCTTATCGGGGGTAGGACACGAAAGCGCTCTGGGCGTCCGGCTCGCGCGAACGGACCCGGAGTCTACGTGTAAGGGACCCGAATTTATTTGGGCTTCGGCCCGCAATCATCAGCCCTTTCCGGCTCGGGTTAGATGATCCTATCCGGCGTCGCCAACCTACATCAGCTGTTCTGGAACCCGCGCTCCGTGAGACGAACCCGCAATCATCCAACCCGGCCCACAATGGTGAGATAGGTCGAGTGGGAGGCGGGGCCTTCTGCCATCTGCCGCAGCACCCAATCCAAAACGGTCCTCTGCATCCAGGAAGCACGTCAGCCTTGCCGTTTGCGTGTGGCCCGATGTGGGAGCACGTTGACGCGGAAGCGTGCGATCCGGCACGAGGCAAACAACAGGATCGATCAGCCGCAGAACGGAAGCGCCCCGAGCAGCAACCCCATCCCGGGGTTTTGGTAGAACAACCACGCCACGACCACGGCCAGAGCACCACAGATCACGGCACCGAGCTTCGCTGCCGTCTCGGTGAGAGACGGCCTCAACTACCTGCTCCCGCGGGCTGGAGCCGCGCGACGGGTGTTTCCCGGATCGGCGCGTTCAGGACCGCGGCGACAAGGCTGAGAGCAATCGCCAATCCCCAGGTCACGTCGTAGGAGCCGAGCCGGTCGTAAAGGTAGCCGCCGACCCACCCACCGAGGAAGCCTCCGACCTGATGGGCGAAGAAGACGATGCCAGCGAGCATCGACATGTTCTTCACCCCGAACACGGCGGCCACGAAGCCGTTGGTCAGCGGCACGGTCGAGAGCCAGAACAGGCCCATGGTCACGCCAAACAGGTAGGCGGTCCAGGTCGTGATCGGAAGGAAGACAAAGAGCGCGATGGCCACGGCGCGCCCCAAGTAGATCCATACGAGCAGCTTGGGCTTGGAGTAGCGGCCGCCCCACAGCCCGGCGCAGTAGGTCCCCGCGACGTTCACGAGGCCAATCAGCGCGAGCACCGTGGTTCCGACCGACATGTCCAAGCCCTTGTCGGCAAGGAACGCCGGCAGGTGGACCGCGATGAACACGACCTGGAAGCCGCAAACGAAGAAGCCCAGCGACAGCAGCCAAAAGCCCCTGTGCCCCAGTGCTTCGCGGAACGCCGCTCCAGCCGGCAGTCCGGCCGGGGCAGGCGTCGCCGACTTCGGCTCGGCGCGGCCGAAAAACGCAAGGGACAGCGGCAGGACCAGCGCGCACAGGATGGAAAGCGCGACCAGGGCGCCGGACCAGCCGAACAGCTCCATGAGGCCGAACGTGCCGGGCAGCATAAGGAACTGACCGAACGAGCCGACCGCCATGGTGACACCCATGGCGAAGCTGCGCCGCTCAGGCGGCATGGCCCGGCTCACCGCGCCGAATACGATCGGGAACGTCGTCCCGCTGAGGCCCAGGCCGATCAAGAGGCCGGCGCTGAGCATGAACTCGGTCGCGCCCTGGGGGTAGGACATCAGAGCGAGGCCGGCGACGTAGAGGACGGCACCGCCCAGCATCACCCGGCCCGCGCCGATGCGGTCGGCGAGCATGCCCGTGAAGGGCTGCGCGGCCCCCCAGACCAGGTTCTGGAAGGCTATTGCCAGGGCGAACACCTCGCGGCCCCACCCGCTCGCCATGGAGATTGGCTGCAGAAACAGGCCGAAGCCGTGTCGCAGCCCCAGCGAAAGGGCGAGGACCAGGCCCCCGCAGGCAAGGATCGTTCCGGGACCACGCCAACTACGCTCGGCCATGCCGCATTCCTTTGGATTGCACATCAATGTGCAGGGCGGATCGGGGAAACGATCCTGCCCCAATTACCCCACTCTTCCTTGCAGGAGGCGCGGGGACGATGCCTATGGATCAGGTTGCGTACTGGGCTTCGCCGTTGCCGAAGGACCAGTTTTCCTTCGGGACCTCGACGAGGCTGATGAACACGTCTGCACGCCGCAGTCCGAGGTGCTCATGCAGACCGTCGGCCACTGCCTTGTAGAAAGCCTGCTTCGCCTCGACCGTGCGTCCAGCGTTGAGCATGAGCTGGATGATCACGCAGTCGCCCGTGCGCTTGATGCCGAGATAGTTCTCGTCGGCTACAAAGTTCTCGGCCGGGTGCTCGTTGGTCACCTGGAAGCGGTCGTCCTTCGGAACCATCAGGGCTTCGGTCATGGCGTCGTAGACGACCTCGCCGATCGCGCGGCGGTACTCGGCGGATTTACCTTGAACGAGGTCGATGCGGGCGAGAGGCATTGTCGATCTCCATGCGGGTAACTACCCGCTTTGTGTTGTGGAAAGCGGCTTATGTGCCCTGCAAGGCGCCGAGCTGGTCGGTGAGCGTTCCGATGGCGCCGGGCAGGGCCAACGCCGCGACCCGGTGCTGCGCCGCCCGCCAGTGCGGCATCGCGGCCTCGATCGCGCCCGTGCCGGCGTCCGTGAGGTGGGCGAAGCGCTCGCGCTGATCCGCTTCCCCCACCTCGATCCGGACCAAGCCACGGCGTTCAAGGGGATCGAGGTTGCGGCCCATGGTGGAGCGGTCGAGCGCCGCTTCGGCAGCCAGCCGGGTCACCGACATCGGACCTAGACGGGCGAGCGTGCGCAGGACCGAGAACTGCGTGACCCGCAAGCCCGAGGGCGCAAGCGCCGCGTCGTAGGCGGCCGTGACTGCGCGCGTGACGCGGCGCAGCGCAGCGCAGGCACAAGGATCATCGACCAACATAAAAAGGGTGTATGCCCCTTTTCGGCAGGAAGCAACGTAGTGGGAAGGGTTTGAAGCAGGCGCTGGCGGTCGTGACACTGCTCTATGCATGAGTGCGGGCTGCTACAGGGCTCACGCATGAGATCGCCCAGGTAGCTCAGCCCAGTTTGGCGCATCTGCCGTGGTTGAGAGAACGTATGCGTGTGAGGCGCAAACGACCACTTGTCGGTTGATGTTCTGTAGCTTGGATCAACTCAAGGCTTCTCATGCGTAGCCCCTGCGGGCTGCTACACCTACGCAGCCAGCAGCGACGGCCTTCCACGCAACGGCCTGAGCAGCCCGGGCCCGGGCTGGGCATCGGCGGCCCAGACGTAGTCGCCGGTGAGGCTGATGTGCTCCCAGCCCAGCGGGGCGACGTGGCGCATCAGGTCGGGCGGCACCGCGGCACCCCGGGCGGCGAGCGCATCGAAGGCGGCAAGGCCGAATGGCCCAGCCTGCGCGAGGCCGTCCTCGACGGCGGCTTCGTCGCCGAGCGTTGCCGGGACTGGTCGAACGGGCACGGCATGCGCCACCGTGTGGTGGAGCGCGACCCACGCCAGAAAGGCTTCGTCGTGCTTGAGCGCCGCTGGGTGGTGGAGCGCAGCTTCGGCTGGCTGGCGCACTGGGGTGGGTTGCTGCGTGACCGCGCTGGGCGCCTCGACGTCTCGGCCGCTCGCATCGCGTTCGTGGCCATCCTGTCCAGCGTCGAAGCCTTGCTCAATCCCATGCCAATCCATGCCGCCGCAAGCTGAAGTCACTCAAACAGGTTCTCAGTTCGATGGTCAGCAGGGGATGGAAACCTCAAACGGTGCAATCACATGCGGCCCGCATCAGCCTACGCGTTCCCAGGTGAGTTCGGTTCCGGTTTGGCCTGGAACACCGGAGATGGGAACAACGACCATCCGAGTGGCGCTCACGAAGCGAATGCGGCGAACCTGCTCGGTGAGCAACGAAGGGCTTGAAGCACTGTCCGCCTGCGTTACGAGTTGTTCCCCGTCAAAGCGGTAGGTCCCCGAGTACGCAGCGAAGAAGCGAGGTTCTATGCCGGGTGGCTGCTCAGTTCGTCCGTCAACTACAGTAGCCAGCATTCGATCGGTTTCGAAAAGAGCGAACCCCATCGGGTTTGGCCCTATGGGCTGCATTTCACGACCAGTCTCGTCGAAGCGGCGTGCCTCAACCAGCCTCCACATGGTCCCGGCCAAACTCCGCAAGGGAAGCCTCCATATCTGAGTTCAATTATTCATTCGGGTTCTGCCTTTCCGTCACTATACATCCCCAACATCCCCCTGAGGTCAAACTCGGCGGTTGCGGCCCGCCACCTGCTCGCGTCAATGTTTCTGGTCC
The DNA here is from genome assembly GCA_937873175.1 of uncultured Acetobacteraceae bacterium. GTDB lineage: Bacteria > Pseudomonadota > Alphaproteobacteria > Acetobacterales > Acetobacteraceae > CAHJXG01. The sequence goes on from CALMVT010000198.1 coordinate 8,540, forward strand.
GTTTCGCTTAGAGTGAATCCAGCACCCGTCCTATGGCGTACCCCCTGCATGCAGCGCCACCGGCATCAGGAGCTCATCCGATTCCTCAACGCCGTCGAGCGCGAGCTCCCGGCTGGCAAGACGGTTCACGCCATCCTCGACAATTACGCCACCCATAAGCACCCCAAGGTGATCGAATGGCTGGGCCGACATCCCCGCTGGACGTTCCACTTCACGCCCACCTCCGCCAATTGGCTCAACGCCGTCGAGGGCTTCTTCGCCATCCTCGCCAGGCGTCGTCTCAAGCGCGGCGTTTTCAAGGGCGTCGTCGATCTACAGGCAGCCATCAACCGCTTCGTCGTCGACCACAACCAGCAGTCAAAACCCTTCGTCTGGACCGCCGATCCCGACAAAATCATCGCCGCTGCCGCGCGCGGGCACCAGGTGCTGGAGTCAATCCGCTAATCTTTGGCCATGGCAGTGCGGCGGTCAGCGCCGAATGTCCACTCTCCGGAAAGCAGCCAACGGGGAAGTTCGACCCAATCCGGACGAACCACCTAGCCGATCAGGCGCACACTTGCTCACCAAGCGCTATTTGCCCGCTGTGATGCTATGCGATTTTTACGACGACATTGCCAATCGTGCCCTGCTCGACAGCTTCATGCGCGGCGGCGGTTTCGGTGAGCGGGAATGTCGGACCGATGCGGCCAACGACCTTGCCTTGTTCGAGCGCGCGCGTGATGCCAGCCACTGCACGATCGCGCTGTTGCGCATCCAACTGATAGACCAAGAAAAAGCTCAACTGGATCGAGTTCGCGAGGCAGATGAAGGCGGGAATGGTCGCCTCCGCACCCGTGCCGTAGACGATGACGCTGCCCTTCGGCCGCAGCACGGTTGGAATCAATTTGGCGTTGGCGGAAAGGTCCATCTCGATGATGGCGTCGACGCCAAGTTTGCCCGTGATTTCGGCAACACGCTCGCCAACATTCTCGCGCTTGTAGTCAATGCAGTAGTCGGCGCCAGCTTCGTGTGCGGCCGTCGCCTTGTCCTGCGACGATATCGTGGTGATCACAGTCGCACCTCGCGCCTTGGCGAACTGAATGGCGTACTGGCTCACCGATCCAGCGCCGCCTGACACGAGCAGGGTCGTGTTGTTGCCCGCGCCGGCCAGCTCAATCGCATGATAGGCGGTCAGAGCGGGTATGCCGAGGGTGGCTCCTTCCTCGAAACTGATATTGTCGGGTAGTTGCACGGCCTGCGCGGCCGGCAACACGATGAATTCTGCGGCCGTGCCGAACGGGCGCTGCCACTGCCCATTCCAGAGCCATACCCGTTCGCCAATGCGTGACTTCGGAACGCCGGCACCGACCGCCTCGATATCGCCGGCGCCATCGCTGTGCGGGATCACGCGCGGAAAGGCCGACTTGCGGTGCCCGCGGCTCTTCACATCGGACGGATTAACGCCCGACGTGTGCAGACGCACGCGGACCTCGCCTGCACCAGGATTGGGAGTTTCAATTTCATCAATGCGCAGCACATCGCGCGCGGGCCCATTGGCTTCATAAAATACAGCACGCACGTTTCAATATCCTCCAATGACTAGAGTACTACCCTTTAAGATAGCTATGGACTGGCTGGAAACCCAGACTCCGGTCGGGCTGGCCAATTCCGGTTCCCACCCTCCCGCGACCTTCCGAACGTCTGCAAACGGGCAGGACCCCGCCGCTCTTCCCCG
>CALMVT010000199.1 GCA_937873175.1 uncultured Acetobacteraceae bacterium
GTGTGGTTGAGATTGACGTTAAGCCAAATCGCGCCTGCCAGCGGGGCGTGCGTCGCACGGCAGCGCGCATGGCGCGGCTGCGCGCGCCTATCCGGGCGGATGCTCGACAGATCGTCTTTGGAATAAGAGGGCATGTGCCTCCATGGCCCATTGTCACATGATGCGGCCGACCCGCGCGATCGATGATGTCATCATCGATCGACTGTTCCAGCCGGCGGTGAACCGGCTGGGCATCGCCGAACCCGCCGACGCGGCGACGCTGGTCTACGGCACCGCCGCTGCGTCGGTGCTGGTCCGCATCCTGCTCGATCACCTCGGCGGCACGCTGGCGGAAGGGGCTCTGAATTCGGCGCTTGCGATCGCGGCGACCTGTGCGGCCTACGGGCTGTCCTTCGTCCGCCTCAAGGGCAGGGCAGGGTCGTTCCACCGTGCCGTGCCCGCTTTGCTGATCCTGCGCGTGTCGGGGGTGGTCCTGCTCGCGTACCTGACAGGCATCGTGTTCGCCGGCTTGTTCGCCAAGCTGCCCGCGCTGACGTGGGCCTTGTTCGTCGCGGCGCTCTACTTGCAATGCTGCGACGCACCGCCACCGCGCCGGTCCACCGAACGCTCGCGCCAGGCATTCGCCTGGAACCGCGCCTGAGCCCGTCCGCCCGGGCTTCAGTGTCTGCCGTCCGGGACGCGCGACGGGGGAAACGACTGGAGGCGCGACGCACTTTCCTGCCGGCTTGCGTTAAGTTCCCTTCTCGATAGTCAGTTGCCTGCAGGAAGTGGTGCAGGCAAATGCAATCACCCACACGCGCCCGAAAGCGGAAATTTAGCTGTCAGACGCGGAACATTGTTGGGACTCGGTCGGGTTGGCCATTGTTGACCAATTGCCTGGCATACAGTTTGGCCGCACAGAATTCCTTTCTCCCGACACGTTTCCGCCGACCGCGCATGCGCCTGGAGTCAGTAGTAGTATGGCCCCCATGGTGCCCACGGGCCCAGTTCTAGCTGATCGATGGCGGCATCCCGCGAGATTCGGGCAGCCATCAGGTTCTCGTCGGCAAGCCGCTGCTGGAAAACCGCTCGCTGGTAAGTGCTGAATGCGTCGTCGCTCCCGGCGTAGATGCATTTGCAGACTGTTGGGTCGGCATACAGCCAGAAGGCCCGGCCGTCGCGAACCTGGCGGACAAACCTGTGCGCCGGCAGTTTCTGCAGGGCGGCGACCCGTTGCGGAGTGTCGGCGGGGCGGTATTGGAATCCCGATGCAGACAGCATGTCTTCCTTCTGGACGACGGCGCCGCTGCATGCGGAGGCCGCCAAACCCAGCGCGAGCAGCGCGACGTTGTGCAGACATGTCATCGAAATCCCTCCACCTTTGTTTTCAGTAACAGCTCACGTCGCCGTGCACCTTGCCGTGGAACACCGAACAGAACCAGCCTGTGTAAGCGTGGTGCAGGACTCAGGGCACCGCGTGGCCTGGCCCATTGGCAGCATCCGTGCAAATTTTTTCGGTAGCACCCGAGCCGAGGTTGCTCGCCCATTCAAAATCTTGTCGAATCAATGGTTTGCACGAACCCCGAGCGCGGTGCGAGCATGGCACCCGGCCGTTGCCAGACCGCGGGAGCGTTGTTACCTCACGATAACCCCGGGCGAGGGTGGTTTTCCGTGGGTTGATTGCTACGGGGTTGTCGTAGGCGAAAACACCCCGTCCGTCTTGGAAGTTTGCCATCCACGACAACGGTTTGGTTGTCATGAGCTGGCCCCCGCTGCCGGCCCGTAAGGCATCGCTCGGACCTAACCATAAAAATTCGCACGGATGCTGCCAGCAGACCAAGATGCTGCTGTTTCATGGCTTACAGCACAGATGTTGGGTCATCCTCTTGCGAGCCCATGCTCACTCTTTGACCTCGATCCGGCGGTCGAACACGATTTTGCCGTTCTCGTTCCGCACCACGTTGTAGCCGCGCAGGCCATCACCCTTGCTGTCGAAGTTGTATTCGCCCTCCGCTCCGGCGAAGCCGCGTATGGCGGCGAGCGCTGCGCGGATCTTGTCAGGCTCGGTGCTGCCGGCGTCGTTGATGGCTTTCGCGAGCAGGTTCACCGCATCGAACGTCCAAGACGATTGGCCGTCCGCGTTCGCCTTGTAGAGGGCCTGATAGCGGTCGGCGAAAGCCTTGGACGCCGGGGTTGCGTCGGCTGTGTAGTCCGCGACACCGTAGGTGCCGTACAGCGCGCGCCCGGCTAGGTTGAGCGCCGTGGTGTTCACGATGGACGGCGAGCCCACCCAGGGGATCGTCACGCCGAGTTGCCGAAGCTGGCGGGCGAAGATGCCGAGGTCATTCTCGAAGGTGAAGTAGCTGCCGATGACATCTGCCCCCGACTGCCGCACTGCCAAAACGACGGCGGTGTAGTCCGACGCCTGGTTGGTGTAGCCCTGGATCAGGACCGGAGTGATCCCCTTGTCCCTCAGCGCCGCCTCCAACGCCTTGGAGCCGTTGGTGCCGAAGGCGTCGGTCGAGTATACCACCGCCCATTTCTGCTTCTTCAGGTCGGCTGCGCCGAACTCGGCGATGACC
>CALMVT010000200.1:0-1817 GCA_937873175.1 uncultured Acetobacteraceae bacterium
CCTCCGACTACATGCGCGAGCATGTCTGGTTCACCACCCAGCCCGTGGAAGAGCCGGAGCGCAAGCAGGATACGGAATCGGTGTACGAGATGTTCGAGGAAGCCGGGTTCGCCGATCGGCTGATGTTCTCGTCCGACTACCCGCACTGGGATTTCGACTCGCCTTACAAGTCGGTGCCGCACTCGTTCCCGATCGAGCGGCGGCGGCGCATGCTGGGGCGCAACGCCAGCGCGCTGTTCCGCATCCCGTTGCGGCCCGGCTCCGGCATCCCAGCCGGCGCATTGGATGGTTGACAGCCCGGGCCGCCGGGCGCTTCTCGGTGCCGCTGCGGCCACGGCACTGGGCACCGGCCGCGCGGCGGCCCAGGATCGCGCGCCGCTACGCATTGGCGTGCTGGGCGACTTCTCCGGCCCCTACAGCGGCATCTCGGGCGAGGGCACCGTCACCGCCGCGCGCTTCGCCATCGCCGACCATGGCGGCTCCGTCCTTGGCCGGCCGGTGGAGGTCGTCATGGCCGACCACCTCAACAAGCCCGACACGGGCCTGGCGATCGCCCGCGAGTGGCTGGGTCCCGGCCGGGTGTCGATGATCACGGACGTCACCAATTCCGCCATCGCCTTCGGCATCCAGGCGATGCTGCCGCAGTTCCGGGCGCTGGCGCTTTACACCACCGTGGGCAACCCGGATCTGGTGGGCAAGGCGTGCTCGCCGCTCAGCGCCGTGTGGACACGCGATCTCTGGTCGTCCACCGTCGCGCCCATCCATGCCTCGCTGCAGGCCGGGCAGCGCAGGTTCTTCCTGATCGTCGCCGACTACGCGTTCGGGAAGACGCTGGAAGCAGATGCGACCGAGGCGATCGCCAAGGGCGGCGGCACCCTGTCCGGCGTGGCGCGCCACCCGCTGAACAGCACCGACTTCTCGTCCTACCTGCTGTCGGCCCAGGCATCCGGCGCGGACGTGGTGATGCTGCTGAACGGCGGACAGGATTTCGTCAACTGCTACAAGCAGGCGGCGGAGTTCGGGCTGCCGGCCCGGCAGACCATCTACGCGCCGTCCCTGTTCCTCAGCGACATCCACGCGCTCGGGCTGTCGTCGGGCGCTGGGCTGCGCTTCGTGCAGACATGGTATTGGGACCTGAACGACGCCACCCGCGCCTGGGCGGACCGGTTCTACCGGGAGCGCCGGGTCATGCCGGGGGACAGCCATGCCGCCACCTACTCGGCGGTGCTGTCCTACCTGAAGGCCGTGACGGCGGCGGGCACGGACGATCCCCCGACTATCATGAAGGCCTTGAAGGCGATGACGGTGTCGGACATGTTCACGTCGCACGGTGTCATCCGCGCCGATGGCCGGCTGATGTTCGACGAGTACCTGGTGCAGGTGAAGGCGCCCGCCCAGTCCAGGCGGGACTGGGACTACCTGACCGTCACGGGGACGATCCAGGCGGTAGACGCATCGCGCTCGCAGGAAGCGGGCGGCTGCCGGCTGACCTGAAGCACGAAACATCGAAGGGAGGACATCATGGCGCCTGACAGCCTGGTTCGCGAAGCGTCGCTGCGTCGGTCCGTCGACCCGGCGGAATGGGACGTCCGCGTCAAGCTCGCGGCCGCCTACCGGCTGGTCGACCATTTCGGCTGGACGGAGCAGATCTACGGCCACCTCACCGCCCGAGTGCCCGGGCCGGAAGAGCATTTCCTGATCAACCCGTGGGGGCTGAACTACGACGAGGTCACGGCCTCCAACCTGGTCAAGATCGATGTGGACGGCAACGTGGTCGGCCACAGCGGGCATCCCGTGAACTTCGCCGGGTTCATCAT
>CALMVT010000200.1:1827-3993 GCA_937873175.1 uncultured Acetobacteraceae bacterium
CCATTCACATGACCCGGTCGGCGGAGAACTTGGTGGTCATGCACACCCACACCCGGGCGGGCATGGCGATCGCCGCGATCAAGGAAGGGCTGCAGCCCATCTCCATGTTCTCGACCGTGTTCCACAACCGGATCGGCTACCACGACTACGAGGGCGCCTCCCTGTACCCGGACGAGCGCGAGCGGATCGTCGCCTCGCTGGGCCCCCACAAGGCGCTGATCCTGAAGAACCACGGGCTGCTGGTGGTGGGCCGGACGGTGGCGGACTGTTTCCTGCGACTGTACCGGCTGGAGCGGGCCTGCCAGATTCAGGTGGACGCCGCCGCGGCCGGCACGCTGGCCCTGATCCCGCCCGTGGTGGCCGACCGGTCGTCCAACGACCTCGACAGCTACCAGGGCATGCAGGACAAGCCGGAAGGCGAGATCGAGTTCGCGGCGCTGATGCGCAAGCTCGACCGCACGGACGGCAGCTACAAGGATTGACGGCGCCGCTCCGCATCGGCGTAGCCGGGACGTCCGGCCACGCCGACCGGGTCGCCGCCCCGGTCATCCGCGGCAGCCGGGTGGCCACGCTGGCCGGCGGCGCCGGCACCGATCCCGGCCGCAGCCGCGACTTCGCCGCACGCCACGGGGCGGCCCGCGCCTATGACGGGCTGGACGCCATGCTGGCCGACCCCGGCGTGGACGCCGTCTGGATCTGCTCGCCCAACCACCTCCACGCCGAGCATGTCGCGCGTTGCGCGGCGGCCGGGAAGCATGTGCTGGTGGAGAAGCCGCTGGCGACCACCGAGGCGGAGATGGAGGACGCCGCCGCGGCAGCGGAGCGGGCCGGGGTGATGCTCCGGGTCGGCTTCCAGCACCGGTTCCGCCCGGCCCACTTGATGCTGCGCCGCATGCTGGCGGACGAAACGGTTGGGCGGATCGGCTTCCTGCGCATCCATCGTTTCTGGAGCTGGCCGTATTTCCCGGGCCTGGACCCGTCCGGCCCGCCCGAATGGCGCCGGCACCGCGCCACCAGCGGCGGCTGGGTCATCAACGACATCGGCTCCCACCTGCTGGACCTGATGCTGTGGCTGTCCGATGTGCCCGGCGTGTTCGCCGGTGGCCTGCTGGCTTCCCAGGCGTTCGACTTCGAGACGGAGGACAGCACGGCGGTGCTGGTGCGGCTGGGCGCCAACGGGATCGGCGTGATCGAGACCAGCAACGCCAACCAGACTGCCGGCAGCCGGATCGAGGTGTGCGGCGCCCGGGGCTGGATACGGGCCGAGGACACGCTGACCGGCGCGGGCGTGCTCACTACCCATGACGGGCAGCGCCACCTGTTCGATCCGGTCGGCCCGCTCGACGCTTACGCGCTGGAGCTGGCGGACTTCGCCGGGGCAGTGGCGGGCACGCCGGGTGCCGGCGCGGATGCGCGGGCTGGGCTGGCCGTGTCCCGCATCATCGCCGCCGCGGTGTTGGACGGGTCGCGCGCGCCCTTCCGCTGACCTGCCTGCCCCCTCAGGCGCGGACCATCCGGCACTCGCCCGCGCTCAGCGGCCTTGTGGCCTGCTCGGCCGGCAGGACGCTCTCGATGGAGCAAACGTCCCATCGCTCCTTCGACTGCGCCGGCGTCTTGATACGCAGCAGCAGCATGTCGTGCAGCACCTGGCCGTCCGCCCGGATGGAGCTGTCGCCGAACAGCGGATCGTGCATGGGCGTGGCCTTCATCTGCGCGACCGTCGCACGGCCGTCCGCCTTGGCCTTGTCCGTGCCTATGGCGGCCGCCACCCGCAGATAGTGCAGCGCGCCGGCATAAGCGTTGGCGTTGTTCTTGTTCGGTCGCAGGTCGGGCAGCGTGACGGCCATGCGGGCGGCGAAGGCCCGGCAGCCCGGGTCTCGGTCCCAGTAGAACGGCGCCGGGAAGTAGCCGTCGCCGGCCGACGCGAGGCCGAGCGACTTGATCGTCGGCTCGCCCATGAACGGCACCGCCAGCACCTTGTCCGGGCCGATGCCGAACTCCCGCGCCTGCTTGAGCGAGTTGGTCAGGTCCTCCCCTGCATTGGCGAAGCAGATCACCTTGGCGCCGCTCGACTGCGCCTGCAGCAGCACGGAGGAGAAGTCGGACGTGCCGGGGAACGCGTAGGTGACGGTGCCGAAGATCTTCGCCCCTACCTCCGTCACCACC
>CALMVT010000201.1 GCA_937873175.1 uncultured Acetobacteraceae bacterium
GCTCCATGCCGTTTACATCCGCGTTGATGCTACCCTGTTCCATGGCGTGGTCTCTGTCGGCGCGCCAACGCCGGTCATGGCTTGTTGAACAAATTGGAGGCTACGCCACCACCTAACCCCACTACCTCCGCGACGGTATCCTGCATTAGATACAGTCCCTTATGCTGGTCCCTCGTCTGCCTCGCAGAAGCCCCATCATAACCAGCCCTAAGCCTGTCAGCCACACCGCTTCAGGTTCGGGAATAGCGACAGTTGGAGTAAAAACGTATGAGATAGTTCCAATATTCGGCGGTGTTGTGAGTGTTCCGCCACTACCTGAAAATCGTAAATCGACTTGAGTCAGTCCTGGTCCAACAAACGAAGTGAGTTCCGGAAGGTATGAGTCGTTTCCGGTGAAGTTGAAGTTTATGGCGCCTGGAACAAAGAATTCTCTCTGTCCCGCAAGTACTACAGCCCTCTCGTGGACAACAAGCGAAAGTTCCAACATTTGACCCATTGCCGGATTTAACCAGGAGCCGATGCCCGAGAAAGTCGTGTTTACGGAGGTAAGCGTTCCAGTAGTTGGGTCAAATTGTGATAGCGTGGAACTCGCCACGCTCGTCGCTGCTCCTACCGTCGTATTGAACGGCACCTGAATGGTAAATGCCTGCGTCAGCACCTCCGCATGGCTGATGCCCGGTGCAAGAACCATAGCAGCGATCCAGGTAGAAACTACGACACAAATATTTCGCATAGATCACTGCCCCACTGCTTCTAAGGCAAAAACTGTGAACTGGTTTGTCAAACGCTGTCAAGCCATTTGCTTTATGTAGCTGAATCGCGATTTGTCTAGATTTTGTAAGATCTTAAAGCAGAAAGCCATTTTCAGTCGAATGTTCGTGATGGGTGTTGGAGCATTCCAATCTCATCATTGCTTCTTCCTATGCAGAAAACTACTTGCCTCTAAAAAAATCCTTTCCGTGAATGCTGCATTGCAGCAACGCCGAATATCCATTATGGAAAGAGTGGGGAAGTCCCGCCAAAGTAGCCGGGCATTTGCTGCGGCGGCGCGGTGGGCCAGGCGCGCGGGGACTTGGCCGGAGGCAGTATTCGGACCCGCCAAGGAGCCGTCAGCGGGCTGCGAGGACTTGCCGGAGTTCGTTGCACCTAGCGCCGGACTGGAACCCCGCCAGCAGCCGCCTTACGCGGTCTTGCGGGTCATTCGGCGGCGCAGCTCGGCCAGCTCGGCGCGGGTGGCCTCGATGTCCTCGGACGAGATGGGCGGGCGCGGCTCCGTGTCGGCCGGGTTCGGCTTGCCCACACGGCTTGGGTCGTAACGCCCTCGGTTGGGGTTGGACTGGTCCACCACGACGGTGCGCTCGGCTTCAACGGTCATGCCACATCCTCCGGTAGGCCGGCTCGGCGATCCAGGCGGTGATGAGGCGGCAGGCCTGGCCCCTTCGGGTGTAAATGACCTCGTACACCTCGCCCAGCAACTCCCCGATCACCTGGAACCGCGGTTCAGCATAGCCGCGGGTGTCTTCCCGCTCCAGCACATAGCCCGGGAAAATGCGGCTGATGAAGCCCAGGTCGAAGCCGCGCGCCTCGAACACCTCCTCGCTTTTGGCCGGGTCGAACTCCACCTGCTCGAAAGCGCGATACACCAGGCGGAACGGCCCTGGCGGCGGAGTCACTTCGCTCTCTGCGGCTCGCCGCCGGCCTTCTCCGCAGCCAGAGCGTCCACCAGGTCAAGCTGCTGGGCCGACGCAGCGGGCACCTTGGCCCGGCCCCTCTTGGGCGTAGGCGGTACAGGCGCCGCCGCAGCCTGCAACCGCGCTCGCCGACCAAGCTTCGGCTCCTGCATCTCCCGTTGCGTTGCCCGGAAGGCGTCACCCTCCTTGCGCCACCAGGCCAGCGTAACAGCCGTAATCGGAGCTTTAGGGTGCTTACGCACTACCTGAACCTGCACGCTGTAATCAGATAAGCCGTTGACCTCCAAAGCCGCGGCATCAAGGACGCGAACAAAGTCTTTACCTGCTGGATAGGCCCCCTTGGGTACGCTCAGCAGTTCGCGGAAGCGGCTCACCGGAAACGTCTCGACGCATCGGTCCATGCCGCCGCGAAGCTGGACCATCTCGTAAAGCGCAATGGCATATTTGCTGGTCATGGCGCAGACGGTCGCGGCCTTGATGCGCCCCCACCGTCCCGACACCGCCAGAACGGGGCCAAGCTCTTCAGGAATGCCGAAGCGCACCATACCAGCGCCTTTGGCAGAGCGGTCGAAAAACCGGAACAGGTGTGTTGAAAGAACCCGGGCATCCCCCGTCGCCTGATCGGCATAAGGCACCTGGACGACGACCTGCATCAGCCGCAGCAATGTGTCCTGTAGGCGGTCGTTGCTCTCGTGCCGGGACGTGCGGAGGGCCACAGCCGGAATTTCCCACTTCACACCAGGCTTGGTCAGATGCCCGCTGTCATGGGCGTGCTGATACAGCACGTTCAGCACGGCCCGGTCCTGCGCTTCCAGGGCGGAGGCGCCTGTGATCTCGATGAGCTCGGCCGGCTTTGGAAAGCCAGCAGCATTGGTAGTTTGGCTCACGGTCGAGGACACATCGCAACGCTATCAGGATAGGAGTTGCAGTCAACACCTATCCCATCAAATGGTTTTCTGGTCATTCCCGCACCCGCCCGTTTGGTCACATCTACCCATCATCCAGCCACGTCGCACCCGCCCGTTTACTCCTATCAACCCGCCCGTTTACTCCTATCAACCCGCCCGTTTACTCCTATCTGGCCTTGTTTTCAAAAACGAAATCAATATGTTGCGAGGCCCTGAATTTGAACTTAAGAGAACTCGAACTTTCCGCTGTGGATAACCTGCCCCTGTGGACAACTCACGGTGCCGGCGTCCAGCTGGGTGCCACGGTGCTCGCTGCGCCGGATAGTGGGTGTCGGGACGAAGGGCGTCCCGCCACAACGACGCCCCAAGAGGCCCTGCCGGGCGTCGAACAAAGGGCTGACAAGCAGGGAACATCCGACCCCCCCTTCCTGTCATGCGCTAGCATGGGTCAGGAAGCTGCTCAGGAAGCCACCGAGGCGGTTCCAGGCATCGGTAGGTTACCTAACACGTCCAGACGCCCAAAGGGGCTTCTACGGCCTCCTGAAAGGCTTGACCCGCTTGCGGCTTAACGCCAGTGCCGGGCGATGTAGAGTGTGGCAACTACTACAGCGGCAACCAGCAGCAGGCCGGCCAGCGTCGGGGCAGGTGGCAAGTCCAGGAGGGGTCACGCCATAGGACGGATGCTGGATTCACGCTAACGCCGTCCCAGAAAGGGTATGGCCTGACTGCTACGGTTGGGACACCAACAGGAACAAGGGCTTGCAGGTCGCCACGCAGGGAGGAGTCCAATTGGGACAAGGTGGGACGGAGCCGGCCGCCAAGGAGCCCTTCTCAACGCGGACGCTGATCCTCGGCAACAGCGGTTCAGGCAAGAGCTGGCTCGCCTTCCGGATTGCGGAGGCGCTTGGGTGCAAGGCCGTCGACCTCGACGCTATCCATTGGGAGCCGGGCGGTTACGGCGTGGCGCGAAACAAGCAGGTTGCCATCGACATGGTCCACCAGGAAG
>CALMVT010000202.1:0-3968 GCA_937873175.1 uncultured Acetobacteraceae bacterium
GTGCGGGACAGGCGGGCGGGCACGCGCCGCGCGGCGATGGCGGCGGCGATGCCGAGGGGGAACACCGCGTCATGCGGGCCGGCGCCCCACTCGCGCAGCGGCTCCAGGCCCGGCGGAAGCGGCACCCAGCCCAAAGCGGCCCAGGCGAGCGCGGCGAGCAGGCCGAGGCGGCGGTCGAGGATGGCGAGGCCGAACACGAGGTAGAACTCGGCCTCATGCACCAGGGTCCAGGCGACGCCGAGCGGCGGCAGGCTGCCGGGGGCGAGCAGCAGGGCCGGAAGGAGCGCGGCCGGGTCGGGAAGCGCGTCCACGCCATGAAACAAGAGGGCCATGGCGAGCACGGCGGCGGTGGCGGCCCAATACGCCGGGTAGATGCGCGCGGCGCGGCGGGCGGCGTAGCGGCGGAGCGCCGCGGGCTGGCCGAGGTCCGCGCCGTGGACGTGGAAGATGATGAAGCCGCTGAGCACGAAGAAGAAGTCCACGCCGGCATGGCCGAAGCCGGTGACGCCGGACCATGCGGGATGGCCGAGGTACTGCGGCAGGGCGAGGGCACGCTCCCCGTGATACAGCACGACGAGCAGGGCGGCGACGCCGCGCGCCGCCTGAAGGCCGAGCAACGTGCGGGGCAAGCGCGTCTCCTTTATGACGCTTTCAGTATGCTCCGCGTCTCAAATAATTGCAAGTTCTAGTCGATCTGGAAGCCGCTTGTATCCACATAATCAGACGGCGTGCGCCGAACCCGGCGGTGCTGCGGCCATTCGCACGTGACTGCGCCGCGCGGCGGCGGGCAGGCCGGTTGGGGGACGGAATGGACGAAGCAGGCCAACGCCGCGTCCTTGTGCTCGGCGCCACGGGCGGCATCGGGGGCGAAACCGCCGCGGCGCTGCTGCGGCATGGATGGCAGGTCGTTGCGATGGCGCGCGATCCCGGCGCCGGGGCGCAGCGCCAGGGTGCGCTCGCCGAGGCGCAGCGGACGGGGCCGCTCGCCGGGGCTGAATGGGTGGCGGGCGACGCGATGCAGGCGGGCGACGTGCGGCGCGCGGCGGAGGGGGCAGAGGCGATCGTGCATGCGGTGAACCCGCCGGGCTACCGCAACTGGGGCAAGCTGGTGCTGCCGATGATCGACAACACGATCGCCGCGGCAAAGGCGGTGGGCGCGCGGATCGTGCTGCGGGGGACGGCCTACAACTACGGGCACGATGCGTTTCCCGTTTTGAAAGAAGACTCGCCGCAGCACCCGGCCACGGAAAAGGGCCGCATTCGCGTGGAACTGGAACGGCGGCTCGAAGCGGCGAGCCGCGAGGGGGCGGCGGCGACGCTGATCGTGCGGTTCGGCGACTTCTTCGGGCCGGCGCCGGGCAACAACTGGTTCAGCCAGGGGCTGGTGACGCCGCGCAAGCGGCTGGCGGCGGTCACGTATCCGGGGGCGAAGGGGGTGGGCCATGCCCGGGCGTATCTGCCCGACGCGGGGGAGGCCATCGCGCGGCTGCTGGACCGGGCGGGGGAGCTGGAACCGTTCGCGCGGTTCCATTTCGCGGGCGACTGGGACGCGGACGGGACGGCGGTGGTGCGCGAGCTGGCGGAGGGCGTGGGCCGGCCGGACATCCGGGTGAAGGGGATGCCCTGGGCGCTGCTCGGGCTGGCCGGGCTGTTCGGGGAAACGCCGTGGGAGCTTTACACGATGCGCTACCTGTGGCGGGCGCCGGTGCGGCTGGACAACAGCAAGCTGGTGGCGTCCCCGGGGGAAGAGCCGCACACGCCGCTGGGCGAGGCGGTGCGGCAAACGCTGGCGGCGCTGAAGGTCAGTTGAGGCGCGGGCGCGACGGTCACGGCCGGGCGGACGCCTTGACGAAATCAATGAACGCCCGCAGCGGCGCGGGCACCAGGCGCTGTCCCGGGTAGTACAGGAACGGCCCGGAGAATTGCGGCCACCAGTCGGGCAGCACGGGTTGGAGCGCGCCGCTGTCCAGATGCGGGCGCAGCCAGTCCTCGAACAGGGTGATGACGCCGGCCCCGGCGATGGCCGCGTGAACGGCAAGGTCAGTTGCGGTGCCGGCGCTCACCAGCAGCGGACCCGTGGGATCGACCCGCACGGTTTCGCCACGGCACTCGAACTCCCAGGACTGCGCAGCGCGGCCGGTGAAGCGGCCGCGCAGGCAGGCATGGGCGAGCAGGTCGCGCGGGTGCTCCGGCCGGCCGTGGCGCAGGAGGTAGGCGGGGGCGGCGGCGGTGGCAAAACGCTGGACGCGCGGGCCGATGGGCACGGCCACCATGTCCTGCTCCAGCCGTTCGTCGTAGCGGATGCCGGCGTCGCACCCGGCGGCCAGCACATCGACGAAGCTGTCCTCGGCGGTCACTTCCAGCCGGATGTCCGGATAGGCTGCGAGGAAAGGCGGGACGATGCCTGGCAGCACCAGACGCGCCGCGCTGACCGGCACGTTGAGGCGCAGCGTGCCGGCGGGACGACCGCGGTCGCCCTGCACGGCGTCGAGGGCGGTTTCCATTTCGGCCAGAGCCGGGCCGAGGCGGTCCAGCAGGCGCTGGCCCGCTTCGGTGGGCACGACGCTGCGGGTGGTGCGGTTGAGCAGCCGGGTGCCCAAGCGCGTTTCCAACCGGCGCACCGCTTCGCTGAGGCCGGACGGGCTGTTGCCGCTCGCGCGGGCGGCGTCCCGGAAGCCCGCCGCGCGCGCCACCGCGACAAAAGCGTTGAGATCGCCGAGATCGACCACTGTTCGCCGTTCCGCACAGCCTGTTCGGACCCTACCCCGTTATCGCGCGGCCCGGCGAGTCTTAGGTCTGCGTGGTGTTGAACAGGAGAGCGAACATGTCCATCGAGCAATCCGGCACTTTTCCCCTCGGCGATTGCCGCGTGAAGCGGCTCGGCTTTGGCGCCATGCAGCTTGCGGGGCCGGGGGTGTTCGGGCCGCCCAAGGACACCCAGGCGGCGCTGGCGGTGCTGCGCGAGGCCGTGGCGGCCGGGGTGGACCACATCGACACCAGCGACTTCTACGGCCCGCACGTCACCAACCGGCTGATCCGCGAGGCGCTGGCGCCTTATTCCGACGACCTCGTGATCGTCACCAAGATCGGCGCGCGGCGCGGCGCGGATGCGTCATGGAACCCGGCCTTTTCGGCGGCGGAGCTGACGGCCGCGGTGCATGACAACCTGCGCAACCTGGGGCTGGACGTGCTGCCCGTGGTCAACCTGCGCTGCATGTTCAGCGCGCACGGGCCGGCGGAGGGGTCCATCGAGGCGCCGCTCACGGTGCTGGCCGGGCTGCAGCGGCAGGGGCTGGTGCGCCATGTGGGGTTGAGCAACGCGACCCCGGCGCAGGTCGCGGAAGGGCGGCGCATCTGTCCGATCGTCTGCGTGCAGAACCAGTACAACCTGGCGCACCGGGGCGACGACGCGCTGATCGACGACCTGGCGCGGGACGGCATCGCTTACGTGCCGTTCTTTCCGCTGGGTGGGTTCAGCCCGCTGCAGTCCGATGCCTTGTCGGCGGTGGCCGGGCGGCTCGGCGCCACGCCGATGCAGGTGGCGCTGGCCTGGCTGCTGCAGCGGTCGCCCAACATCCTGCTGATCCCCGGCACCTCGTCGGTGGCGCATCTGCGGGAGAACTTGGCCGCGGCCGACCTGGCCGTCGATGCCGACAGCATCCGGATGCTCGACACCATCGGCGCAACACAGGCCGCGGCAGGAGGAGAACGACCATGATCGTCATCACCGCTCCCACGGGCCAGATCGGGCGCCACGTCGTGCAGGGCCTGCTCGCCGCCGGGGCGCCGCTGCGCTTGATCGCCCGCGACGCCGCGAAGCTGCCGGACGCCGTGCGCGGCCGTGTCGAGGTGGTGGAAGGCTCCCATGGCGACGCGGCCGTGGTGCAGCGCGCCTTCGAGGGCGCGGACGCTGTGTTCTGGCTCGCCCCGCCGGACCCGGCGCGGACGCTGGAACAGGTGTACCTCGA
>CALMVT010000202.1:4068-15642 GCA_937873175.1 uncultured Acetobacteraceae bacterium
CCGGCAGATCCCGTTCGACGCGCTCAAGGCGCAACTGCTCGGCCGCGGGTCGAGCGAGTCCTTTGCGCAGGGCTTTGTCGATATGGTGCGCGCCAAGAACGAAGGCATGGACAACGTGGCGGAACGCACGGCGGAGAGCCGGACGCCGACGAGCTTCCGCCAATGGTGCGAGGAGGAGCTGAGGCCGGCGCTCGATTGAGCTTGGCCGGCGGTAGGCGCCGCGGCCTTGTCGGCTTGCGCAGCGGTGGGCCGGCGCCGGCTCCTTCAACATACCCTCAAATTTCGTGACAACTCCCATCCCGTGGGAGGGCGGGTTTTCCTGTATTCCTTCCCTTTCAGACGCGCTGCGAGGGATGCGACATGAAGGAATGCTTGGTTGACGTGCTGAACGACAAGGGCACGGTGCTGCACGTGTTTCCGGTGGCCGTGGAGAACCAGGACGGCACGCCCAAAGCCGTGAACCCCGAGCGCGAAGCGCTGAAGCTGGCCGCCTTGATGCAGCTTGCGCCGGAGGAGGAGGCCGCCACGCTGCACACCCGGCCGCATATCAGCCGGGGCGGGCCGCTCACACCCTATGGCGACGTGTTGGAACTGAGGCTGCAGAAGTTCGAGCGGGCCGAGCAGCACATCCGGGAGCGTGCCTACTTCCTGTGGCAGCAGGATGGCTGTCCCGAGAACAGGGCCGACGCGCATTGGCACCGGGCCTGTGAACTCGAACGCTGCGGCGGGGCGTCCTAAGCAGGCCCCGGCGGATCACGCGAGCGCCAGGTCGAGGCGCACGGCGATGTCGGGGGCGGCGGCGAGGGCGAGGTGGTCGCCGGGGTGGTGGGTCGTTATTTCGGCGTACTCGCTGTTGGTTGGGCGGCGGTGGGCGTGCAGGACGCGGCCCTTGAGGCCCGCAATCCATATTTCGACGATGCCGGCGCGGGCGTAAAGCGGGAGCTTCACGGCGCGGTTGTAGGGGAGGGAGCTGTCGGCGACTTCGACGGGGAGCAGAACGTCGGCCGGGCCGGGGCGGGGCGGTCGCCAGCGGCGTAGAAGTCGGCGCGGGGGCGGAGGGCGGCGAAGTCGGGTTCCGGCACGTTGAGGCGGTCGAGGCGGATTGAGTTGCCTGGCCCTACAAGTGCTTGGTTCCGGCAGGCCAACACCAGGGCTTGAGGAGGGCGCTCGCGGTGGCCGCATGGCCCTGGCTGACCGGCGCCTTGTCGATGATCCCGCCGTCGATCAGTTCCACCCAGTCTTCCTTGCCGAGAATGCCGGTGTCGATCAGGCGGTGATAGTCGTCAGCGTCCAGCTTGTGCCGGGTCGGCACGGAAATGGTCTCGTCCATGGCGCGTGCTCCTGCCGCCCGGGGCGGAGCGTATCACGGCGCGGGCTTGCGGGTGATCAGGGTGTAGCAGAGGGGACGCTGCGCCGGGCCGGCGCCGTGGTGGGCCGCGGACGCGTTCCAGGCGCGGCGGTTAGCCTCGGTCGCGGCGTGGCGGCCGGGGGCGAGATCATGGCGCGTCCCCTGGCTCGATCGGGGGGCGTTGGAAGCGGTCGCGGGGGATTTCGGCTATGGCGGAAATCTCGATCAGGAGGTCGGGGTGGTAAAGCCGGGACACCTGCACCGTGGTGGTGACGGGATAGGGTTCCGCGAAGTACGCCCGGCGGATGTCGCCCGCGGCCATGAACTGCTCGATGTCCGTGGCGTAGTGCACGAGGGCCATCACGTCGCCCATCTGCCCGCCCATGCTGGACAGTACGGATGCGATGTTGTCCAGGGCCTGGCGCACCTGGGCGCGCATGTCGCCGGGGCCGACGATTTGGCCGGACCGGTCGAGCGCGACCTGGCCCTTCAGGTGGACGACGTGGCCCTTCAGGTGGACGACGTGGCCGTCGCCCTGGAGGACGGCCATGGAGAACGCGCCGAACGCGGGCCAAACGCCGGGCGGGTTGATGGCGTCAACCATGGGGCGGTTCCTGTTGCTCGTGCTTGGGGACAGGAGATTGCGGCGGGGGGCGCCAGGGGTGCGAAGCGCTTGACGAATACGATGGCTTGAGCGGAATCAGGGTGGTGACGCCCTGCGTGCGGTCCATCCAAGCCGCCGCGACCGGGCTTGGCCAGGCGATCATCTCGCGCATCCCTCGGGACTTGTCGGCGATGCTGCGGCTGAAGGTCGGCTCGTGATGGGCGATCCGGTTCCGCAGGAGCCGGATTGCTTTCCGGTCGCTGTGAGCGACGGCGCGGGACACCCAGACCATGCGGATGGGGGAGGGGCTGATCGCCTCGAACACGGCCACAGGGTCCGGGACTACGCGGCCCCTGTGGTCGAACGGCGAGCTGGCAGTTGGTGGTGCTGGCGACGACGCCATGGCCAAGGTTCCCGCCCGGCATGGCGTCGGGCTGAAAACCATCGAACTCATGGCGGTGGTCCTGGGCTTCGGCCCAGTCAAGGAACCCTTGCCGGGTCATGGCCTTGCGGAGGACGAACATCATGGGTGCGAGCGCAGCATTGGCGACGGGAATGGGCCGGTTTCTCTAGCGCGCCGGCCCCGCCTCCTCTGGATACACTCCATTAATGTTAGGATTCTTTGCCTCACGGCATCGTAATTGTTGCTTTACCGGCGTGCAGTGCAATAAAGGGTGGTCGCCGCGGTGCCGGCGCCGGTCCGCCCGATTGTTGTCAGCCGAAAGGGAATTCTCATGGCCACATACAAATGGTCCGGGGCCACCGGGCTTTGGGGCGCCCTGCGGTATTGGACGCCGGTGGACGGTCCCACCGCCGTGCCGGGCGCGGGCGACATCGGGGTGATCCAAACGGGGAAGATCACCCTGCAAAGCGGCTTGCGGGTCCCTGCGACGGTGCGGCTCGGCTCGGCGGACACGGCGACGGCGCCGGTGCTGGACCTCCAAGGCGCAACCCTGTCCGTGCTGACCATGCCGAGGGGCTTGCCGCCGCAGCCGTTTGCCACCGTGAGCTCGCCGGTCAAATACGGCATGGTGAACGTGAGCGGGCAAAGCCGCATCGGCAGCATCAACATCGGCGCGTCCGCCGACCTCGTGCGGGCGCCGTCGCCGTATGGGCATGGGGCGCTCAAGGCGCCGGACAACCTGACGGTGAACCTGGCGGCGCAGGCGGTGCTGGGCGCCGGGTTCGACGTGAAGGACGGTTCGACGCTGCAGGTGAACGGGGACACGACGACCGGCTTCACCGCGGGCGCGTCCGTGGTCCGGGGCGGCACGGTGGTGATCGGCGCGCCGCTGGCTGGGACGGGCACGATCACCATGACCAACGGGGCCGTGGTGTCGTCGAGCGGGGAAGCCAACGCGGGGACGCTGGAGCTGGCCCGGCGCGTGGGCGCCGGGGTGACGATCGACATCCGCATGGGGACGCTGCTGCTGGACAAGCCGCAGTTGTTCGCGGGCACCATCGGCATCCGGGCCAGCGAGGGCAGCGATGCCTACGGGCCGCAGAGCGTGCTGCTGAAGGGCCTGACCGCCTCTTCCTTCGGGTTTGATGATGCGACGCACCGCATGACGCTGTGGAGCGGCAACACGGTGATCGACACGGTGCAGTTCACGGCGGACATGGTTTCGGCATCGTTCAAGACGGGGCCGTATGCGTCGCTGGACGTGCTGCAAACGGGGGACGGGGTGCTGCTGCGGGGGCTTTACAGCTACAGCCCGGCGGGGGCGGTGGAGCTGCCGCGGCACTGACGGGGCGGGGCGGCCGGTTCAAGCGCCGGGCGCTTCTCCGAAGGCCAGCCCTTCGTAGATTGCGGCGACCGGGATTTCGATGCCGATTTCCGGGAGGTCCAGGGTGTCGTCCTCGGTGAGCCCGGCGGCGCGGAACGCTTCCCCCTCGTGGTCACGGGACAGGACGGTGATGGCCACTGAGTCCGATTCCACGATCACGTAGCGGCGGATCGTCGGCACGGCCTGGTACTCGTGCAACTTGACGATGCGGTCGGTGCGGCCGGAGGTTGGGCTGACGACCTCGAACACGACCACGGGGTTCGGCACCACGCGGTCCCGGGGGTCGAACCTTGTGCAGGTGACGACGGCGTCCGGGTCGCGCACGGTGTCGCCCACCGTGGCGACGCCCGCCTCGGGGCCGAGCGGCTTGCACGACTTGCCGCGCAGGCTGCTTCTAAGCTCAAAATTGATGTTGCTGATGTTGCTGATGATGCTGCTGTGGCCGAGGTTCCCGCCCGTCATGGCGACGGGTTGGAAGCCGTCGAACTCGTGGCGCATATCCTGGGCTTCGGCCCAGTCGAAGAACTCGTTCTGGGTCATGGTCTCGCGAAAGGCGAAGGTCATGGGCGTGAGTGTAGCATCGCTGTTGGAAGAGTGAATAATGTTTAGAATGCCCGGCAGCTGACCGCCAACCTGGCCGGGGTGTTGGGCCTGCGTTTCTTCATGAAGCAATGGAAATGATGACCCGGCGGCGGGAGACGGGTATGAATACGCCAGCGTAGGAGGCGCCCGTGCCCGACATGCCCGTGCTGATCGTCGGCGCCGGTCCGACCGGCCTGACGCTTGGGTTGCGCCTCGCCCGGCACGGGGTGCCGTTCCGCATCGTGGATGGGGCCAGCGGCCCGGGCCTGGCGTCCCGCGCGATGGTGCTGCAGGCCCGCACCCTGGAGTTCTACGGGCAGCTCGGTTTGGCGGAGGCCGTGATCGGGCGGGGCATCCCCGTGCAGACGGTGCATTTCTGCGAGCACGGCAAGGAGGTGGCGGCCTTGTCGCTGAAGGACGTGGGCGCCGGCCTCAGCCCGTATCCCAACGCCCTCAGCTTCCCGCAGGACGACCATGAACGGTTCCTGGTGGACCAGTTGGCGTCGCACGGGGTTGCCGTCGAATGGGGGACGGCGCTGCATGGCTTCGAGGACCGTGGCGGCCACGTCCGCGCCACCTTGCGGCGCGACGGGACGGAGGAGGCGTGCGAGGCCGCCTATCTGTGCGGCTGCGACGGCGCGCACAGCACGGTGCGGCAGCAGCTTGACCTCGGCTTCCCCGGCGGGACCTACGACCAACTGTTCTACGTCGCCGACGTGGCGGTTGCCGGGCCGCCGACGACCGATTTGTTCCTGCAGCTCGGGGAGCGCAGCCTGGTGCTGATGCTGCCGGTGCGCAGCAGCGGGATGCAGCGCCTGATTGGGATCGTGCCGGCCGAGCTGGGAGCGGGGGCGGCGGTGTCGTTCGAGGATGTCCGGCCAT
Source organism: uncultured Acetobacteraceae bacterium (assembly GCA_937873175.1). Taxonomy (GTDB): domain Bacteria; phylum Pseudomonadota; class Alphaproteobacteria; order Acetobacterales; family Acetobacteraceae; genus CAHJXG01. The sequence continues at coordinate 9,272 of CALMVT010000202.1, forward strand.
CGGCGGAATCGCTGCTCGGCGTCCGGGTGGAGCGGGCGAACTGGTTTTCCACCTACCGGGTACACCACCGCGTCGCGTCGCGGTTCCGGGTCGGCCGGGCGTTCATCGTGGGCGACGCCGGGCACCTGCACAGCCCGGCGGGCGGCCAGGGCATGAACACCGGCATCGGCGACGCGGTGAACCTTTCCTGGAAGCTCGCGCACGTGCTGGAGGGCCGGGTGGGGCCGGGGGTGCTCGACACGTACGAGCCGGAGCGCATCGCGTTTGCGCGCAAGCTGGTGCAGACCACGGACCGGGCATTTCAGGGCATGGTGGGCCAGGGCTGGAGCAGCCAGTTCCTGCGCCGTTGGTTCCTGCCGCACCTGCTGCCGGCGCTGACCGGCGTTGCCGCGGTGCGCCGGGCGATGTTCCGCACCGTGTCGCAGACGCGCATCAGCTACCGTGGCAGCGCGCTGAGCGCGGGCCAGGCCGGAGAGGTGCGGGGAGGCGACCGGCTTCCTTGGACTGGCGCCAATTACGCCGGGCTGGCCGGTTTGGACTGGTGCCTGCAGGTTTACGGGGGCGTGGACCCCGACTTGGCGCGGGTCGCCGCTGGCCTCGGCGTGGCGGTGGACGGCTTTGATTGGAACGGGGCGGCGGAACAGGCCGGGTTTGGGCGGGACGCCGCTTACCTGGTGCGCCCGGATGGGCATGTGGCGCTGGCGATGCCGCAGCAGGATGCGGCGGCGCTGGGCGCGTTCGCCGCCAGGATCGGGCTGAACAAAGGGGGAGTGGCTTGCAGGGGCGGCTTGGTTGAGTGACCGGCGTCCGCCGATGGGCACCCATCCTACGGCATGGGTCGCGCAGGATGGATGCAACCCATCAGCAACCGCACACAGGTCGATCAATAGTGCTGCCCGTATTGGGCCGCGGCGGCGATCCGGGTTTGACCTTCGTGCACCGCCGCACGACGCGTTTGCCCCCCGACGCGCTTCGCTCCCGATCTACAGGGCCGCCCCTTCGGTCGTTTCACCAAGGCCGGTGCCTTCGTAGATCGCCGCCACAGAGATTTCGATGCCGATTTCCGGGAGGTCCAGGGTATCGCCCTCGGCCAACCCAGCGGCGCGGAACGGCTCATTTTCGCCGTCGCGGGATAGGACGGTCACGGCCGCGGCGTCCGGTTCCACGATCACGCAGCGGCGGATGGTCGGCACGGCTCCGTATTCGCGCAGCTTGACGATGCGGCCGGTGCGGACGGAGGAGGGACTTATGACCTCGAACACTACCACGGGGTTGGGAACCAGGCGGTCTTGGTTGCCGGGTTTCGTGCAGGACACGACGGCATCCGGGTAGCGCACGGTATCGCCCACCGTGGCGACGCCAGCGTCCGGGCCGAGCGATTCACACTCCGAGCCGGCCAGGCGGTTCGCGAGCTGGCGGTTGACGTTGCGGATCAAGCGGCTGTGGCCGATGTTCCCGCCCGTCATGGCAACGGGCTGGAAACCGTCGAACTCGTAGCGAGCGTCCTGGGCTTCGGCCCACTGGAAAAATTCTTGTTGGGCCATGGCTTTGCGGAGGGCGACGGTCATGGGGGTGAGCGTAGCGTCGGCGGCAGGTGGCGGGGCAGGTTTTCAGGGCCAGAGCGGCCGCAAGCGGCCGTTATTTCAGGAGAATGATACCATGCCGGCCATGCAACTTTTTGCTTGGGAAGGCACGCTCAGCATGGTGGAGCAGGGCGGCAATGCGGCGCGACGTCATCAGCCCGTCGATGTGCCTACCCTCACTGATTCACCCCCGCCTTCACCAGCTTCTGCGCCAGCGACCAGCGATGCACCTCGCTCGGCCCGTCGTAGATGCGGAAGCTCCGCACTTCGCGGAAAATCCGCTCCACCACCGTTTCGCCGGAGACCCCCTGGCCGCCGAGCATCTGCACGCAGCGGTCGGCGACGCGGTAAATGGCTTCCGAGCAGACGACCTTGGCGATGCTGCTTTCTGCCCCGGCGCGGTGGCCCTCGTCCAGCAGCCACGCCGTGTGCCAGATGGTGAGGCGGCTGGTGCGGAGGTCCATGTCGTTGTCGGCCAGCATGAAGCCGACGCCCTCGTGGCTTGCCAGCGGCTTGCCGAAGGCTTCGCGCTTGCTGGCATAGGCGAGGGCGATGTCTTGGGCGCGCCGGGCGGCGCCGAGCCAGCGCATGCAGTGGGTGAGGCGGGCGGGGGCGAGGCGCACCTGGGCGTAGCGGAAGCCCTGGCCCGGCTCCCCCAATACGTCGGCGGCGGGGACGCGAAGGCCGTCGAATTCGATCACGGCGTGGCCGCCGGCGAAGCCCTGGTCCATGCTGTCCATGACGCGGACGATGCGGATGCCGGGCTGGTCCATGTCGGCGAGCAGCATGGTGGCGCGGCCTTCCTGGGGGCCGGCGGTTTCGCGCGCCATGATGATCGCGAAGCCGGCGCCGATGGCGCCCGTGGTGAACCACTTGGTGCCGTGGATCAGGTAGTCAGAGCCGTCGCGCGTCGCGGTGGTGCTGAGCGCGGCCGGGTCGGAGCCGGCGCCGGGGGGCGGCTCGGTCATGGCGAAGCAGGAACGGAGGTCGGCGCGGGCGAGCGGGGCGAGCCAACGCTCCTTTTGCCCGGGAGTCGCGACGTGCTCCAGCAGGTGCATGTTGCCCTCGTCCGGGGCGGAGATGTTCATGGCGAGGGGGCCGAGCACGGAATAGCCGGCTTCCTCGAACACGACGGCGCGGCCGACGTGGCTGAGGCCGAGGCCGCCGTATTCGGGGGCAACGTGCGGGGACAGCAGGCCGGCAGCTCGCGCCAGGGCGTTGAGTTCGCGCCTGAGGTCGTCGCCGGGGCCGTGGCGGTCCTGGCGAGGGTCCTGCTCGAAGGGGATCACCTGGTCCCGGATGAAGGCGCGGGTGCGGAGTTGCAGGTCTTGCAGGTCGGAGGGGAGGGAAAAGTCCATGGGCGGGGTCCTCGGGTCAGAACAGGCGGCCGGCGGCCACGTCGTGCGCGACCTCCAGCAGGCCGTGGGCAAGGGGGCCGAAGGCGATGTAGCGGGGGTCGGTCGTGGCGCCCTTGCGGTGCAGGGCGTGGAGTTGGAGGAAGATGACGCCGAGCTTGAGGATGCCCAGGGTGCGGTGGAAGCGGAAATCGGCCAGGTCTCGCCCGGTGCGGGCGGCGTAGGCTTCCGCCGCCTGCTGCCGGGTGAGGAAGCCGGGGGCGGCGGTGGGCATCTGCTGCAAGGCATGCATGGCGGGGGGGTCGCCCGGCTCGGTCCAATAGCTGAGCAGGGTGGCCAGGTCGAACAGCGGGTCGCCGCGGGTGCCCTGGTCCCAATCGACCAAGCCCGTGGGTTGGAGAGTGGCCGGGTCGAGGATCAGGTTGTCGAGCTTGAAATCGTTGTGCAGCAGGACCGGGGAACCGTCCGGGACCTTGTGGGCGTCGAGCCAGGCGCCGACCTGCTCGACCAGCCCAGCGGTGCCGCCCTCGGCCACGGCCAGGCCGCGGCGGCGCCAGCCGTCCACGGCGCGAGCGAGGAAGCCCTCGGGGCGGCCCAGGGTGTCGAGGCCGAGGGCGCCCGTGTCCACGGCGTGCACGGCGGCGAGGGTGTCGATCAGGGTGGCGGACAAGGCCGGGCCGGCATGGGCGAGGTCGTCGGGGAGGGTGGCGCGGATCACCCGGCCGTCGCGGTACTCGATGATCTGGAACGGGACGCCGAGCACGTCCGCGTCGGTGCACAGATGCAGGCTGCGCGGTGCGATGGGGAGGGCGTCGGGGAGGACGGACAGGATGCGGTACTCGCGCGCCATGTCGTGCGCGCCCGGCGGCAAGGGGCCGGGCGGGGGGCGGCGGAGCACGGCGGGGGTGCCGGACAGGTAGACCAGCGTGTTGATGTTGGCGAGGCCGCCGGGGAAGCGGAACGGGGGCGGGTCGGCGTCGAGGGTGAGGCCGTGCCGGGCGAGATGGGCGGCGACGCGGGGCCAGTCGGGATGGGCGTCCATGGAGGGAACATGGCAAGGCGGCGGGGGGTTGGGCAAGTGGGGCGGCGGCAGGATCGCAGGCCCGCCGGCCGTCCAACCTTCAATGCCGGAACAGCGGGCAGGCGCTTTCCGCCGGGCCGGGGTAAAGCGCGTCTGCCGGCAGCCGCGCCAGCACGGCCACGTTATCAAGCGGGTCGGCGATCTCGTTCGGCGCCTTGGCCCGCACGACGTAAAGGTCGTTCATCACGTGGCCGTCCGGGCGCACGGTGGCGTTGCGGGTGATGATGTCGTCCACGGGATGCTCGTGCAGCCAAGCGGCGACCTCCGCGTTGTTGTCGGTGTTGAGGGCCTTGAGCGCCTTCAGGTAGTCGAGCGTGGCGCTGTAGGCCATGGCTTGCAGCATGGTCGGCGGGTGGCCGCCATGCCGGGCGGCGAAGCGATGGGACCAGGCCAGAGCATCGACGTTCATCGCGGGGAAGAATGCCGTCGAGAACTGCAGGCCCTGCGCGCCGTCCGGGCCGAGCGCCTCGATGTCCGTGGCTTGGACAAGCAGGCCGACGATCTTCATGGAGCGGGCCAGGCCGAACTCGCGCGCTTGCTTGATGCTGTTCACGACGTCGGTGCCGGCGTTGGCGAGCGCCAGGCCCTTTGCGCCCGACGCCCGGGCCTGGGTGAGGTAGGCGGACATGTCGGTGGTGGCCAGCGGGTGCTTGGCCGCGCCCAGCACCACCCCGTCGTTCGCCTCGATGATCGCGCTCGCGTCCTTTTGCAGAGCGTTGCCGAAGGCGTAGTCCGCCGTGATGAAGAACCAGGTGTTGGTACCCTCCTTCAGCGCCTGCATCAGCCCGGCCACGGATAGCGCCCGCGTGTTCGGGACATACTGCAAGGTGGTCGGCGTGCACGACTTGCCCACGAACTCCGAGGAGGTGCCGCCGCTATTGAGAAACAGCTTGTTGCGCTGCTGCGCCAGGTCTTGGATCGCGAGGCCGACCGAGCTGGCGGCCCCGTCGAGCACTGCGGCCACGCCGCGTTTGTCGAACCATTCCCGGACGAAGCCGAGCGCCACGTCGGGCTTGTTCTGGGTGTCGCCCGACAGCACCTCGATCCGGCGGCCGAGCACGCTGCCGCCGAACTCCTCGGCGGCCATGCGCGCGGCCAGCACCGAGCCGGCGCCGCCCACGGCGGCATACGGGCCGGACATGTCGTTGGCGACGCCGAGCCGCACGGGAGGCTGCTCGGAGGCGGCGGGCGCTGCCGCGATCAGGGCTGCGAATGCCGCAACGATTGGTCTCGCCTTCATTCGATGTTTTCCCCGCTGCCGTTGGCCGGCAAACTTTGGACGGCGGGGTTGCCGGCACCCGGACCGCCGTTCGGGACAGCCTACGACCATATGGGGACGGATTGCGACGGAACATGGCGACCCGCGCCGCGGCGCTGTTGCCGGCAGGGGATGCATCCAGCGCCCACTTGGCAGGGCGCGGCGTCTGACGGGGTAGAGGCGGGCCGGCCCGGCGGCACCGGACGCGGCGCAGGCCGCGCGGGGCGGAAAGCGCGCGGCCCGGTCGCGGGGCCGGGCGGCGGGTTACTTCTTGCCGGGTTCGGGCCGGGGCGGCGGGGTGGTGCTGGCGGCGGCCTTGCCCTTGGCGGCGGGCTTGGACGCTTTCGGCTTCTTGGCTTCGCGGTTGGTCTTCTGCTCGCCTTTCGGCATGGCGGTCGCTCCTGGTTGGCTGGGAATAGTTTCGGTGGGCGGCGCGGGAAATGCAAGGAAATTGCGCGAACCGGCGGCGAACCCGGAGCGCCCGGCGGCGTAGGACGCCGCACACACCGGAAGGCGAGAACGATGCGGGTCAGGACAATGCTGCTGGCGGCAGCGCTGGGGATGGCGGGGGCGGCGGGCACCGTGGCGCAAACTTCCGGTTTCGCGATGGCGCAAACCTCCGGTTTCGCCGTGGCGCAAGGCACGCCGGATTTGCCGACGCGCCGGCCGGAGGAAGCGCAAGCTGACCCGATGCAGGCGTTCGACGTGAACAAGAACGGCAAGCTGGAACTGGCGGAGATCAAGAGCGCCGCGGCGGCGCGATTCGACGAGCTGAACCCGGATGGGGACGACGCGCTGGACGAGCGCGAAGCGGCGCCGGTGCTGCCGGGCGAAGCGTTCCGGGCGGCGGACACGGACAAGAACGGCACGGTGAACAAGGCGGAGTACCTGGCCTATGTCGAGCAGATGTTCAACGTGACGAACCCGGACCGGGACGGGTCGCTGGACCGGGCGGAGCTGGACAGCAAGAACGGGCAGGCGTTGATGAAGATGCTGCGGTAGGGGCTGCGGGCCGGGCAGCAGGTCGCCGAGGCTCGCCAGGCCGGCAACCGCGCCGGCGCCGCGACGTTGGTCCGCACCTCGGGATTTTCCTC
>CALMVT010000202.1:15742-19577 GCA_937873175.1 uncultured Acetobacteraceae bacterium
CGGTTGCCAGCGCGATTGCGTGCATATACACCTAGTCTCGGCGAAACCGGAGGTTTGCGCCGCGGCAAGGGGGTAGGGACATGAAGCGGGTGCATCCGGCGTGGATCGTGGCGGCGTGCACGTTTTTGGTGCTGCTGGTGGCGGCGGGGATACGGTCGGTGCCGGGCGTGCTGATCGTGCCGCTGGAAACCGAGTTCGGCTGGTCGCGGGCGACGGTTGCGTTTGCGGTGGCGGTGAACATCGCGCTGTATGGGCTGATCGGGCCGTTCGCGGCGGCGATCATCGAGCGGTTCGGACTGCGGCGCACGGTGAGCACGGCGCTGCTGGTGATCGCGGCGGGCGTCGCGCTCACGCCGTTCATGCAGACGTCCTGGCAGTTGGTGGCGCTGTGGGGCGTGGTGGTGGGGAGCGGCAGCGGGGTGGTGGCCTTGGTGCTGGCGACCACGGTGGCGAGCCGGTGGTTCAGCACGCGGCGGGGCCTGGTGGTCGGCGTGCTGACGGCTTCCACGGCGACGGGGCAGCTCGTGTTTCTGCCGATGCTGGCCTACCTCGCGGAGCATGTAGGCTGGCGCGCGGTGAGCGCCGTGGTGGCGGGCGTTGCGGCCGTGCTGATCCTGCCGGTGCTGGGGTTCATGCGGGACCGGCCGTCCGACCTCGGCATCCCGCCTTACGGCGGGGCGGCGGTGGTGCCGCGCGTGGCGCCCACCGTGAACCCGGTGACGCGGGCGCTGGGCGCGTTGCGCGTGGGCTTCGGGTCGCGGGATTTCTGGCTGCTGGGCGGGTCGTTCTTTGTGTGCGGGGCGAGCACCAACGGGCTGATCGGCACCCACCTGATCCCTGCCTGCATCGACCACGGCATTCCGGAAGTGCTGGGGGCGTCCCTGTTGGCGGCCATGGGGGTGTTCGACCTGGTGGGCACCACCTTGTCCGGCTGGCTGTCGGACCGGTGGGACAACCGGGTGCTGCTGGCCTGGTATTACGGGCTGCGGGGATTGAGCCTGCTGTTCCTGCCGTTCGCGTTTGACGTTGGGTGGGAAGGCGCGGGCTACGTGGGCTTGGGGGTGTTCGCGGTGTTCTACGGGCTGGATTGGATCGCCACTGTGCCGCCCACGGTGCGGCTGGCGGCGCGGTGCTTCGGGGAAGAAAACGCGCCGGTGATGTTCGGCTGGATCGCGGCCATGCACCAGTTGGGGGCGGCAACGGCGGCGTGGATGGCCGGGCTGATCCGGGTTGGGACGGGGAGCTACCTCCCGGCGTTCATGGCGGCGGGGGCGTTGTGCCTGGTGGCGTCCGTGATGGTGGGGTTTATCGGGACGCGCCGGGCGGGGGACGCGGTGCCGGCGGCGGAGGCGGGGGCGGCCTGATCCCCCTGCCGCCCGGTATGGCCGGGCCGACGCTCGGGTAATGAAATGAATTTGCCGTGACTGCTTGTATGTGTGCTAGGTTTGATCAACCCATAGTGGAGTTTGGTCATGGCGGCACGCGCGTTGCGGATTGGCCTGGTGGTGGGCGGGCTACTCGGTGGCGCAGGCCCGGCTGAGGCGGTCAGCTTCGCGTTTTCGCAGATTGTCGGGGACACGCTGAGCGACGCGCAGGGGCAGGCGTTTGCCGCGGCGGCGGCGGCGTGGTCGGCGGTGATCAGCGACCCGGTGGTGGTCAACATCGGCATTGGGTTCCGCGACCTCGGCACTGGGGTGGGCGGGGGCGCGGTGCTGGGGGCAACGCAGCCGAACTTCGGCACGGTGACGTATGCGGGGTTCTCCAACGCGGTGACGGCGGATGCGCGGAGCGGCGCGGACCGGGCGGCGGCGGCGCATCTGCCGGGGACGGGGCCGTCTGCGCGGATCACGCTGACCACGGCGGAAGCGCGGGCGCTCGGCTTCGGGGCGGCCGCGGCGACGGACGGGAGCATCGAGTTTTCCTCCAACCCGCGGGTGGTGTTCGCGACGGCGCGGACCGATCTGGCGTCCGGGCGCTATGACCTGATCGGCACGGCGGCGCATGAGATCGGGCACCTGCTGGGGTTCCAGTCGGCGCTGGACACGGGATCTGCGACGCGGACGGCGTTGGACGTGTTCCGGTTCGCCGGGCTGGGAGCGCCGGGGTTCACGGCGGGGCAGGCGGCGTATTTCTCGGCGGATGGCGGGGCGACGAGCCTGGGCAGCTTCTCCGTGGGGGGCAGCGGGCAGTACCAGGCGAGCCATTGGCTGCAGGGCACGGGCGGGCTGATGGACCCGGCGGTGCTGGACGGCGTGGCGAAGGACATCACGCCGCTGGACGTGGTGGCGCTGGACGCGGTGGGCTGGGACGCGGTGGTGGCGGAGCCGCCGTCGGGCGCGGTGCTGCTGGCCGGGCTGGGGCTGCTGGGGCTGTGGCGGGGGCGCCCGGGCTGGCAAGGTTGGCTGGGCTGGCGTGGCCAGCCGGGCGAGCCGGCTTAGCGGACCAGCCAGACGATGACGGCGCCGAGCGCGGAAAACGCGCCGAGCAGGATCACCGCGCGGGCCGCGCCGCCCTGCAAATTGTTGCCGAGCACGGAGCGGAGCAGGCCGTCGCTGGACTCAACGTTGAGCTTGGACGTGGGAAGCTTGGACATGAGGGGACCTCCGGGCTGTGCCCGTGGCTTAGCGCGGACGGGGCGGGGCCGGCAATGACGGTGATGGTGCCGGGCACGGCTGCGTGGCGCAACGCCCGGGGGAGGCCGGGCATGCGGGTCGCTGCCATCACGATGTCCTACAACGAGCCGGTTTGGGCAGGCGCCTGGGCGCGGCATTACGCCCGGGAGCTGGGGGCGGAGCATTGCACGCTGCTGGACCATGGCTCCGATGACGGCAGCGCAAACGGGCTGCCGGTCCGGGTGCGCCGCCTGCCGCGCACGGCGCTGGACGAGGCTTGGCGGGCGGCGGTGATCGCGGACGAGGTGCGGGGGCTGCTGCGGCATTATGACGCGGTGATCCACACGGACGTGGACGAGCTGCTGGTGGCGGACCCTGCGTGCTACGCGGGGCTGCTGGACTTCGCGGAGGCGGTGCCGGAGCCGGTGGTGACGGCGGTGGGCCTCGATCTGCACCATTTGCCGGAGGAGGAGCCGGCGCTTGACCCGGCGCGGTCCATCGGGTCGCAGCGGGAATGGGTGCGGTTCTCGGCGGCGATGTGCAAGCCGGTGCTGGTGCGGCGCGCGGTGGAGTGGGCGCCGGGGTTTCATTGCTGCGATGCGCCGCTGGTGCTGGACCGGCTGTTTCTGCTGCACATGCGCTATGCGGATTTGGACGCCGGGCTGCGGCGGCTGCGGCGCACGCGGGCGCTGGTGGTGGCGGGGCCGCCGGCGGGCGAGCACCAGCGGGTTCCGGACGGGGCGTTTGCGGGGATGATGCGGGCGATTGCGGGGCTGCCGCGGCGGGATGCGCCGATCGATCCCTGGGCGCCGCCGTTGTCGTGCTGGCTGGACCGGCTGCGGGCGTCGCGGGCGTTCCGGGAGCATGAGCTGTATAAGCTGGATCTGCGACTGGCGGGGGACGCGCTGTGGCGTCTGCCGCCGGAGATGCGGGCGCTGATTTAGCAATCACGCCGGGCGCTGATCCAGCGATCACGCCGGGTCGCTGACCTGACGCTCACGCTGGGGCGCTGATCTGAGGGTGGGCGGCAATCCCGGGGGCTTCGGCTGCGTTTGGGGAGCAACGCAGGCGAAACAGGAGTTTAGGGATGCAGGAACGGTCGAGGAGTGGGCGCGCGCGCGTGGCGGCGAAGCGGCGGCCGGACCCGGTGCCGTGGTGGATGTGGGCGGCGCTGGCGGGCGGGCTGCTGCTGGGGGCGCCGGCCTGGGCGCAGGCGCCTACGG
>CALMVT010000203.1:0-5387 GCA_937873175.1 uncultured Acetobacteraceae bacterium
GAACGTGTCGCCCGCCCCCGTGGTGTCTACCGGCCGCACCGCGGCGGCGGGCAGGCGTCCCAGCCCGTCCGCATCCGCCCACACGCAGCCCTCCGCGCCCAGCGTCACCACCGCGGCGCCGCACCCCTGCGCGCGCAGCCAAAGCGCGGCGTCGCCGGGGTCAGGGAGGCCGGCGACCGCCTCCGCCTCCCCTTGGTTCACCACGGCGACGGCGCAGAACGGCAACACCGACGCCACCGGCCAGCGCAGCGGCGCGGCGTTCAGCATCACCCGCCCGCGCGCCGCCCGCGCCGCGGCAAGGGTGGCCGCCGCCGTCAGGTTGCCCTGCATCAGCAGCCAATCACCCGGCGCGGTTTCGCCCGCGAAGGCATCCGCCTCGGCCTCATTCAGCGTGTCGGCGCAGCGGCACAGGCTGACGATGCTGTTCTCGCCGTCGGCGGCGACCATCACGATTGAGATATCCGTCGGCTCCGGCCGCCGCAGCAGGCGCAGCTGGGCCAGCGGTTCCGCCGCCAGGGTTTGGGCGACGAACCCGGCCTCCGCGTCCTCGCCCACCGGGGCGCAGAACTGCACGCGCGCCCCGGCCCGGGCGGCGGCGACCGCCTGGTTCAGCCCCTTGCCGCCCGGCGCGCGGGCGCCAGCCGACGCCACCGCGGTCTCGCCCGGCCGCGCCAGGTGCGCCAGCGTCAACGACAGGTCCACGCCCGCGTTGCCCAGGACGAACACCGTGGGTGCCTCCGTCATGCCGGCGCGGCTTCATACGGGGCGGCGTGGAAATCGAGCTCAAGCCGCAGCGCGGTGCCGAACAGGTCCGACAGCCGCCGCAGGGTGGCCGCGTCAATGCTTATGCCGAGCGCATCCACTTGCGCCCGCAGCCAATCCGCCTGCGCCCGGAACTCCGGTGCCGCGTGCATTTGCACCCATTCTGCAATGTCCGGGTCGGAAACGGGGCGCTGGGAAACCCGGCCGCACCACGTCGCGTACATCCACTCGGCCGCCAGCATGACGGTGAGAATGTCGAGGTATGAACCGGTCTCCGCCACGCCGAGCATGAACCCGCCGAACGCCGCCACGGCCGGAGGCGCCGTGCCCGGCCTGGACGGCCCGGCGCCAAGCGCTGTGAACACGCGGTCGAAGTAGCCAAGCTGCTCGCCGGCCAGGGCATGGAGCACGCCGCACAGCCAGCGCCGCGCGGCGAAGTCGGGCGCCTTGAGCATAGCGTGGCCGAAGATCAGGATCGCGGTCTCGACGAAGCCGTGCTCATAGGCGACGTAGCGCGCGAACACGGGGCGCGGCAGGGTGTCGGCCTCGATGTCGCGCACGAAGCGGTGCGCCTGCATCTCGTCCCACACGCCTCGGTTGGCCGCGAGCAGGCGCTGCGACAGGCTCGGCTCAGCCATGGTCGCCCCGGGAATCGCCGCAGAACAACCGGCGCGGGTTCTCCACCATCATCTGCGTGACCTGCGCCTCCGTAGCACCATGGCGGCGCAGGCGCGGCAGGAAGTGGCGCTGCAGGTAGGCGTAGCCGAAGCCGCCATACCGGGTCAGCATCATCTTCAAGAACACATCCTGCGACAGCAGCACCCGGTCCAACACGCCGCGGGCGATCAGGCGCATAACGGCGCGGGCATTGTCCTCGTCGGACGGGCATTGCACGCCCTGGTCGGCATACCAAAAATCCATGCCGATCATGTCGTAGCCGAGGAACGCGCCGCGCTCCGCCAGCGCCGCCTGGTACTCGATGTCCGCGCCGGACGGGTTCATGTGGCACAGCACGGTGTGGCGGAGGTCGCCGCCTTCCTCGCCCACCACGTCCAGCACGCGGTGGGCCAGGCGGAACCAGCCGGGCAGGTGCACCATCAGCGGCAGCCCGGTGCGGCGCTGCGCCTGCGCCGCGCCGCGCAGCGACTTTTCCTCCTCCGCCGTGAAGTCGGCGGACACGCCGATCTCGCCGATCAGGCCGATCCGCACGCCGGAGGTCCCGACGCCGTCCACCGCTTCCCGCACGATCTCGTCGGCGATGTCGGCAGCGCCCATGCCGCGCACCCGCTCGGGGTGCGAGGCTTGCAGGTAGAACCCGCCGCCCATGACGACGTGCAGGCCCGTGGCCTCCGAGATGCGCCGCAGCGCCAGCGGGTCGCGACCGATGCCTTGGCAGGTCGGATCGACCACGGTTCGCCCGCCCAGCGCCGCCACGTCCGCCAGCTCGGCGACCGCGAGGCGCTCGTCGTCCAGGGTGCAGTTGCTGAGGTTCACGAACGGGTCCATGCGCAGCTCGCCCAGGATGCCGGGGTGCACGGGGTCGCAGGCGAGCCGGGCGCGCGACGGTTCCTTCGGCTTGTGCCACCAGCAGCGGCAATCGTTCAGCAGATGCTCGTGCATCAGCGTGACGCCGAGCGCCGCCCCCGGAACCGGGCCGCGCACGGTCATTGCCTGGCCGGAGCCGATATGCGCGGGCGAGCGGTCGGTGGTCATGCGGTTTCTCCTTCAACCGACTCTGCGGCGCGTGGCAAGACGCGCGAACACGCGGGTGTTGAGCCAGATCGCGAGGAGGATGATCGCCCCGGTCACGATCTGCACCAGGAACGGCGAGGTGTGCACCAGGATCAGCCCGTTGCCGATCACCGCGATGGTCAGCGCCCCCAGCACGGTGCCGACCACCGTGCCGCTGCCGCCCATCAAGGAGGTGCCGCCAAGCACCACGGCCGCGATCGCCTCCAGCTCGAACCCCACCGCCGCGTTCGACGAGCCGGAGCCGAGCCGCGCGGCGATGATCAGCCCGGCGCAGGCGGACGCCGCCCCGGTCAGCGCGAACACGGACGCCGCGACGCGCTGCGCCGGCATGCCGACCCGCCGCGCCGCCTCCATGTTGGCGCCGACCGCTACCACCTGGCGCCCGTAGCGGGTTTGTTCCAGAACCAAGAAGCCCGCGACGGCGACCAGGGCAGCGATCACCGCGGGAATCGGCACGCCCAGCACCCAGCCCCGCCCAAGCGCGATGAAGCCCGGTGCCCCGGTGATCGGGATCGAGTAGCCCTGGGTCAGCAGCAGCGCGACCCCGCGCAGGATCGACAGCCCGGCCAGCGTCACGATGAAGGAGGGGATCTTCTGATAGGCGGCGAACCACCCCTGCACCGCGCCCACTGCGGCGCCCCCCAGCAACAGGCCGACCGCCGCGAGCGGCCAGGGCACCCCGGCCCCCAGCGCCATCGCTGCCAGCGCGTTGCACAGCGCCACGGCCGAACCCACCGACAGGTCGATGCCGCCCGTGGTGATCACGAAGGTCATCGCCACCGCGCCGATCAGCATGGGCGCCAACTGCCGCAGCACGTTGAGCAGGTTGCCCGGCGTCAGGAACACCGGCGACGCCAGCGCGAACGCCAGGCTGCACAGGAGAAAGAACGCCGCGATGGACAGCACCTGCGCGTGCTCCAGCAGGAAATCGGCCGGACGGCGCGGCGCGTCGGCGAGTACCGGGGCGCTCATGGGCGCGAGCCGCCGACAATGAGCTGCACGACCTCCTCCAGGTTCGTCTCGGTGGCCCGGCGCTCCGCCACCTTGGTGCCCTCGTACATGAAGGCGATGCGGTCGCACACGCGGAACAGGTCCTGCAGCCGGTGCGTCACCAGCACCACCGCGACGCCCTGCGCCTTGACCCGGTTGATAAGGGCCAGCACCGCCTCCACCTCGGCCACCGCGAGGGCAGAGGTCGGCTCGTCCAGCAGCAAGACCCGGGGCGCGAAGGCGGCGGCGCGGGCTATGGCGATGGACTGCCGCTGCCCGCCGGAAAGCTGCGCCACCTTGGCCCGCATGCTGGGGATGCGGATGCCGAGCGCGTCGAGCATGCGTCGGCCCTCCGCCCGCATCGCCGCCTTATTGAGCAGGCCGCGCCGGGCGATCTCGCGGCCAAGGAACAGGTTGCCCGCCACGTCAACCGTGTCGCACAGGCTGAGGTCCTGATACACCATCTCGACCCGCTGCGCCCGTGCCTCCGCCGGGCCGGCCAGGCGCACCTCCGCGCCGGACAGCAGGATGCGCCCGGCGTCCGGGAGGTAGGCGCCGGACATGATCTTGCTCAGCGTCGATTTGCCGGCGCCGTTGTCGCCCACGAGGCCCAGGCATTCGCCGCCGAACAGGTCAAGATCGACGCCGCGCAGGGCGACCTGCGAGCCGAACGTCTTGCCGATGCCGCGCAGCGACATCAGCGGCGCGGGCGCCGGGGCCGGGCGCGCGATGCAGTCGGCCGCCAATCCCTCCATGCGCCTACTTGAACACCGGGCGGTAGGAATCGACGTTGGCCTTGGTCACGATCGTGACCGGCACCGCGATGGTGCGGGCCACCGTACCGCCGCGGGCCAGGGTGACAAGGGCATCGACCCCGGCGGCGGCCATGCCCGCCGGGTCCTGCTGCACCACAGCGACCACGTAGCCCGCGTCGATGCCGCGGATCGCCTGCGCCGTCAGGTCCCAGCCGAAGATCTTCACGTCGCCCTGCCGGCCCTGGCTTTCCACCGCGGCGATGGCGCCCAGGAGCGCCGGCTCGCCGGTTGCGTAGATCGCGGTCATGTCGGGGTTGCCGGTCAGCAGCGTTTCCGCCACCGCGAGCGCGTTGTCCTGGATGTTGCGACCATCCACCACGCCAGCCATCGTCACGCCGGGCTTGCCGGACACGGCGTCCACGAACGCCTTTTGCCGCTGGTTCTGGATAAAGGAGTTCAGCGCGCCGACCACGCCGAGCTTCGCGCGGCCGCCCATCGAGGCTTGCACATAGGGCAGGAACACATCGGCCAGCAACTGCCCGGCCTTTGCGTTGTCCACGCCGATCTGCGCCTTCTGCGGCCCGTTTTCCGGCAGCACCGCATCCACCGCGACCACCGGGATGCCTGCGGCGGCGGCCTGCTGGATCGACGGCAGCAGCCCGTTCACGTCGATGGCGTCCACCAGGACGCCGGCGACCTTTTGCTGGATGAAGGTCTCGACCGCGTTGTTCTGCGCGGTCGGGCTGTCGTTGGCGTTGAACACGTCGAGCGTCACCCCGGCTTTCTTGGCCGCGCCCTGGGCGCCCTGCAGCATCTGGTTGAAGAACAGCGCTTGCTGGTTGATCTGCACCATGGCGATGGTCGGCCCGGCCGCGCGGGCGCCGGGCACAGACCCGAAGCCGAGTGCCGCCGTGCCGGCGATCACGCCGCGCCTGCTGATGACGGTCATGCCAAACTCCATTCTTTAAAGTGTTACGGGCACGCCGTCACTCGGCGTAAAAGTCCTCGGTTGCAATTTCGATGCCGGGCGGGTTGAGGCCGATCCCTCTCGGCGATGAGCCGGGTTCTGATGTCGCCACCGTCGTCCCCGACCTCGACGGCGATGCCGTCGGCCAGCGCTTCGCAGGC
>CALMVT010000203.1:5487-23272 GCA_937873175.1 uncultured Acetobacteraceae bacterium
CGCCACCGTCGTCCCCGACCTCGACGGCGATGCCGTCGGCCAGCGCTTCGCAGGCCAGGTCCGCGGCGCGGACGAAACGGTCAAGGTCCGCGGCGCAGATGGCACGGTCAGGCGCCTGCCATACTCGCGCCTTCACTCGTACGTGCGCGATGCGCTCCGGCGCCACCGCCTAGGCCTCGCCGGCCACCCGCTCGAAACGGCCGCGCGGTCGCGCTTCTGCCCGGCGACGGTGTTCCGTGCGGCCGGGCATGGTCGGAGCTTCGGCCAACGACGGTTTCATTCGAAGCTCCCGGGTGGTGTTCAGGATGCTGAAGCCCTCTAGCAGCTGCTCCTCCCACAAAGCGAGACGGCCCGCCACCGTTTTGCCGTCCGCCGGGTCACGTGCCATGGATGGTGGGCTGATGGAGACACGCCCCATGCTTCGCTTCGCCCTCGCCGCCCTCGCGTCCGTCCTGCTCCTGCAACCCGCGGCGCAAGCCCGTGACACCCTGGTGATTGGCATTGCCGAGTTCCCGTCCAGCCTGCACCCGTCCATCGACCCGCTGCTCATCAAGAACTACGTGCTGGGCTTCGCCACCCGCACCGTGACTACCTACGACGCCGACAACAAGCTGATCTGCCTGCTATGCGCGGAGGTTCCCACGCTGGAGAACGGCCTGGCGCGCAAGGAGGGCGCGGGCATGGCCGTCACCCTCAAGCTGCGGCCGGAGCTGCGCTGGGGCGACGGCGTGCCGGTCACGGCGCGGGACGTGGCGTTCACCTGGCGGGTCGGGCGCGACCCGAACGCCGGGTTCAGCAACCCCAACGCCTGGACCCGAGCGGGCAGCGTGGAGGTGGTCGACGACCACACCGCCGTGCTGCATCTGGACCGCGTGCTCGGCTCCTTTGCGCAATGGGACCAACTGCTGCCCGAGCATGTCGAGGGGCCGATCTACGAGCGGGCCAAAGGTCCCGGCGAGTACATCAACACGACCGAGTACAACCGCAACCCGCTCAACCCCGGCCTGTGGAACGGCCCCTTCGTGGTCGGCGCCTACCAGTCCGGCAGCGCCATCACGCTGGCCGCCAACCCGCAATGGCCGGGTCCCGCGCCGGGCTTCCGGCAGGTGTCGATGCGCTTGATCGCCGACACCGCGGCGCTTCAGGCCAACCTGCTTTCGGGCGACATCGACATCGACAACAACCTGACGACGGACCAGGCGCTGGCCCTGCAGAAACAGCATCCCGACCGCTTCGCCTACAGCTACGCCCCGAGCCTCACCTATTCCCACATCGACGCGAGCGGCACGAACCCGATCCTTGCGGACGTGCGGGTGCGCCGCGCGCTGCTGCTGGCGGTGGACCGCCGCGCCATCAACGATCGGCTGTACGGCGGCAAATACGCGCTTGCCACGAGCTTCGTCAGCCCGAAGAACCCGGAGTTCGACCCTTCCGTGCCGCTCGCGCCGTATGATCCGGCTGGGGCAAAACGCCTGCTGGAGGAGGCCGGCTGGACCCCTGGTGCCGACGGCATACGGCGCAATGCCGCTGGGCAGCGCCTGAGCATCGAGTTCCTGGCCGCCTCGGGCTTCCGGGTGAACGAGTTGATGCAGGCCGTCATGCAAAATGCCTGGAAGGCGGTCGGCGTGGAGGTCACGCTGCGCACCGAGCCGTCCCGCACCCTGTTCGGCCAAACCACCAAGCGCCGGGCGTTCCCGGGCCTCGTGATGTATACTTGGACCAGCCTGGTCGGCGAAAGCCCGCGCCTCACCCTCGGCTCCGACATGGTGCCGGCGGAGGCGAACAACTGGAGCGGCGCGAACTTCACCGGGTTCAGCGACCCGGCGTTCGACGAGGCGGTGGCGACCGCAGAAACCGAGCTTGACCCGGCCAAACGCCGGGCCGCCTGGGCCGTCATGCAGCGCATCTACGCTGAGCGCCTGCCGGCGCTGCCGCTGTTCATCACCGTGATCCCGCAGGCGGTGCCGCTTTGGCTGCGCGGCTTCGGCCCGAACGGCACCGGGCAGCCCTTTTCCCAGCAAGCCGAGCTGTGGCGGAGCGAGCCGTGACGGGCCTCGCGCGGCTGGCGCTGGCGCGCGGGGCGCAGCGCCTGCTGGACGGGGTGCACGGGGGTGCCGGCAGCAACCTGATCAACCCTGGCGGCGCGGTCGGCGTGGTGCAGGACGGCGAACTGACGGTGCATCGCTGCGCCGGGCTGGCCAGCCTGGAGTTGGGCGTGCCGATCGGGCCGGACACGGCGTTCCGCGTCGCTTCTGTCACCAAGCAGTTCACCTGCGCCGCGGTGCTGATGCTCGCGGACGAAGGACGCCTGCGGCTGGAGGACGACGTGCGGGAGCATCTGCCGGAGTTCCCGGAGATGAATGGCCCGGGGCGCGCGCCCGTCACGATCGCGCATCTGCTGCATAACACCAGCGGCATCCGCGACATGCTCGGCATCATGCGCCTGGGCGGGGCCGACCTCGGCCAGCCGGTGCGGGCGGACGAGCTGATGGCCGGCATCCTGCGCCAACGCACCCTGAACTTCGCGCCGGGCAGCCGCTTCCTGTATAGCAACTCCAACTTCCTCCTGCTCGGGCGCATCGCCGAGCGGGCGAGCGGCGAGGCGCTGCCGGCCTTTCTGGACCGCCGCATCTTCGCCCCTGCCGGCATGACCTGCACCCGGCTGGCGGAGCAGGTCGGCGCGGTCGTGCCCGGCCTCGCCATCGGCTATGTGCGCCGTGACGGCGCCTGGATGCGCGCGCCGCACGCATTTCCCCTGCACGGGGAAGGCGGTCTCGTGTCCGGGGTGGAAGATCTGGCGCTTTGGAGCCAGTGGCTCGACACGCACCCGTATCTCGCCGGGGCGCTCTCGAGCCAGGCGCCGTTCAGCAACGGCACGGCAAATCTTTACGCCCGCGGCCAGGTGGTCCGCGAGTATCGCGGCGTCCGCACTGTGGGGCATGGCGGGCTGTGGCCGGGCTACCGCACCGAGTTTCTGCGCGTGCCGGAACAGGGCGTCACGATCATCGCCATTGCCAACCGCGCGGACGCCGACCCGCTCTTGCTGGCGCATCAGGTGCTCGACCTGTTGCTGGACGGCCGCCCCGTTGCGGTGCCGGGGCCCCGGCCTGCCGGTCCGGACGCTGTGCAGCCCTTAGCCGGGCGCTGGCTCGATCCAGTTTCCGGCACCACGCTGGACATCGCCGTGACGCCGGAGGGTGCGGCCAGCTTCGCCACCTTCGGCCAGCCGTTCGAGCCTTCGACGCTGCCTGACAGCCGCCTCGGCGCCGTGCGCGGCATGACCTCCTTTGCGCTGCGCCCAGTGGATGCGGACACGGTTGAGGTGGAGCTTGACGCCGGGCACGTCGCAACGTTCCGCCGCATCCCGCCCGGCGCGGCGCTGCCGGACGGGCTACCCGGCCGCTATCGCAGCGAGGAAATGGACGCGGATTGGACCATCGAGCCGAACGGCGACGGCTTGCAGGTCACAATCCGGGGGCCAGTGACGCGCGGCGGCCCCTGGCGGGTCGAGCCGGTGGAGGGCGACCGCATCCGCATCCCCGTGCCTGACCTGCTCTCGTTCTGGCTGGACGTGGAGGCGCTGCGGGATGCGCACGGCGCCATCACCGGGCTGCGGGTGAACGGCGGGCGGGTCAGGGACGTGCTTTACGGGCACCAAGCGGCGTAACGTTGCCAAACAGGCACAATTCTTGCATTGACGCGCGGTCTGTCCGCCGGTCTATGCTGCGCCGCCACCAGCCGAGTCCCCCAGCCATGCGCCGCTTCCTGCTCGCCTTGCCATTTCTTGCGGCGCTCGCGGCGCCGGCGCACGCGAAAGACGAGCTGGTGATCGGCTCCGCGCAGTTCCCCCCCAGCCTGCATCCGAACGTCGACCCGACGGTCATCAAGGCCTACGCCCTTTCCTTCGCGCAGCGACAGGTCAGCGCCTATGACAAGGATTGGCGCCCGGTCTGCCTGCTGTGCGCCGAGCTGCCGTCGCTGGAGAACGGCCTCGCCCGCATCGAGGACCTGCCGGACGGCAAGAAGGGCATGGCCGTCACCATCAAGCTCAAGCCCGGCCTCCAATGGGGCGACGGCCACCCGGTCACGGCGCGCGACATCGCCTTCACCCTCAAGCTGGCGCAGAACCCGGACGCCGGGTTCAGCAACACCTACCCGTGGGAGCGTGCGGCTTCGGCGGACGTGGTGGACGACGCGACCGCCGTGCTGCATCTGCCACGCGTGCTGGCGGACTTCATGATGTGGGACCAGGTGGTGCCGGAGCACCTGGAAGGCCCCGTGGCCGCCGCCGCCAAGGCGCCCGGCGACTACATCAACCAGACCCGATACAACCGCGCCCCTACCACGCCGGGCCTGTGGAACGGCCCGTGGATGGTGACGGGCTACCAGTCCGGCGCGCAGGTCGTGTTCGAGCCGAACCCGCATTGGCCCGGCCCCAAGCCTGCCTTCCGCAAGATCACGCTTCGCACCATCGAGAACACTGCGGCGCTGCAAGCCAACTTGCTGTCCGGCGACATCGACATGGTGGCGGGGGAGGGCGTGGGCCTGACCATCGACCAGGCACTGGCGTTGCGCAAGCAGGCGCCGGACCGCTTCGTCTACACCTTCCAGCCGAGCCTCACCTACGAGCACATCGACCTCAAGCTCGACAGCCCCATCCTGTCCGACGTGCGGGTGCGCCGTGCCTTGCTGTCCGCGCTGGACCGCCAAACCCTGGTGACCCGGCTGTTCGAGGGCTTGCAGCCCGTCGCCGCCACCTGGGTCAACCCGCTGCATCCCATGCACGACAGGACGGTCGTGCCCACCAAGTTCGACCTGCCCGGCGCGAAGAAGCTGCTCGCCGACGCCGGCTGGACTCCCGGCCCGGACGGTGTGTGCCGCAAGAACGGGCAGCGCCTATCCGTTGAGTTTGGCACCACCGCCGGCAACCGCCTGCGCGAACTGGAGCAGCAGGTACTGCAGAACCAATGGAAGGCTGCCTGCATCGAAGCGACGATCAAGAACGAGCCAGCCCGCACCCTGTTCGGCGAAACGCTGAAGCGCCGCACCTACACCGGCGCGATCCTGTACGGCTGGAGCAGCACCGTCTCCGAATCCCCGCGCCGCACCCTGGGCACCGACCAGATCCCGAGCCAGGCCAACAACTACGGCGGCGCCAACTACCCAGGCTTCAGCGACCCGGCCATGGATGCGGGCATCGCCCAGGTGGAAGGCGAGCTGGACCCGGAAAAGGCCAGCACCGGATGGGCGGCCATGCAGCGTATCTACGCGGAGCAGGTGCCGGTGCTGCCGCTGTTCTTCCGCGCCGACCCGCACATCACGCCCAAGTGGCTGCGTGGCTATCAGCCGCTCGGCAACGGCTACAACGCCGGCATCTTCGCGGAGCAATGGACATCGCAATAGCCCCGCTCCTGGAGGTTGCGGGCTTGGAGGTTGCCTTTGACAGGCCGGACGGGCCGCGCCGGGTGGTGGCGGGCGTCGCATATTCCATTCCACCGGGCCGCACCCTGGGCGTGGTGGGGGAAAGCGGCTGCGGCAAGAGCATGACGGCGCTGGCGCTCATGGGCCTGGTGCCGCAGCCCGGCCGTGTGTCCGGCAGCATCCGCTTCGAGGGGCGCGAGCTGGTCGGCCAGGGCCGCGCCGCCTGGCGCGCGATGCGCGGCGACCGCATGGCCATGGTGTTCCAGGAGCCGATGACGGCGCTGAACCCCGTCATGCCGGTGGGCCGCCAGATCGCCGAGGCGCTGGTGCTGCACGAGGACATCGGCTGGCGCGCGGCCGGGGAGCGGGCCGTGGAACTGCTGTCCCAGGTCGGCATCCCCGCCGCGCGGGAGCGGGCCGGCGCCTACCCGCACCAGCTCAGCGGCGGCCAGCGGCAGCGGGCGATGATCGCGATGGCGCTCGCTTGCCGCCCGGCGCTGCTGGTCGCGGACGAGCCGACCACGGCGCTCGATGTCACCATCCAGGCGCAAATCCTCGACCTCATGCTGGCACTTCAGGAGGAGACCGGCACGGCGATCCAGTTCATCTCCCATAACCTCGCGGTGGTCAGCGAGGTGTCGCATGAAGTGGTGGTGATGTATGCCGGCCGCATCGTGGAGCGCGGCCCGGCCGATGCGCTGTTCGCGCAGCCGCTGCACCCTTATACCATCGGCTTGATCGCCACCTTGCCGGACGCTGGGCACCGGTTGGACCATTTGCCGGTGATCCCCGGCGGCGTGCCGGACATGGGCCGCGCCGAGCCGGGCTGCCGCTTCGCCCCTCGCTGCCCGCGCGGCGACGCCGGATGCCGCGCCGCGGAGCCGGCCTTGGAGGAGCACGCGCCGGGCCAATGGGCCGCATGCTTCAAGGTGCACCAGTGAGCCTGCTGGAAGTGGAGCGCATTTCCGTGCACTTCTCGCAAGGCGGCGGGCTGTTCGCGAAGGGGCGGGTGCTGCGCGCTGTGGAGGACGTGAGCTTCGACATCCAGCCCGGCGAAACCCTGGCGCTGGTGGGCGAGAGCGGCAGCGGCAAGACCACGCTGGGCCACGTCGTCGCCGGGCTGCGCGCGCCGACGCAGGGAACGGTGCGCTACGCGGGCCAGGCGATCCAGGTGGTGTTCCAGGACCCGTTCGGCGCGCTGGACCCGCGCATGCCGGTGTCCGCCATCATCGCGGAGCCGCTGCGCATCGCCCGCCGCCCGGCGGCCGAGCAGCGGCGGCGCGCGGGGGAACTCGCGGCCCAGGTGGGCCTGCCGCCCGATGCGCTGAACCGCTACCCGCACGAGTTCTCCGGCGGGCAGCGCCAGCGCATCGCCATCGCCCGGGCGCTCGCCCCGGCGCCGGAATTGGTGGTAGCGGACGAGCCGCTGTCGGCGCTGGACGTGAGCATCGGCAGCCAGGTGCTGAACCTGCTGCGCGACCTGCAACGCGCGCATGGCCTCGCCTACCTGTTCATCTCGCACGACCTGGCCGTGGTGAACCACCTGGCCGACCGCGTCGCCGTGCTTTACCTGGGCCGCCTGGTGGAACTCGCGCCGCGCGCCGACCTGTTCGCCCGGCCGAGCCATCCTTACACCCGCGCCCTATTGGACGCCGCCCCGCGCATCGGACGCCGGCGCGGCCGCGGCTCGGCGCTGCGCGGCGAGATGCCCAGCCCCATGGCGCCCCCGCCGGGCTGCGTGTTTCATCCGCGCTGCCCCAAGGTCCAGGCCATCTGCCGCGTCCAGCCCCCTTTGCTCGGCCCGGCGCCGAACCGGCGCAAGGTGCTGAGCGCCTGCCATTTCGCGGAATAGCGCCGTGGCCCGTTTCCTCCTCCTCCGGACGGTTCAGGCGCTGCTTGTTTTGCTGGTAATGTCGTTCGTGATCTACGGCCTGATCGGCCTGATGCCGGGCGACCCAATCGACCTGATGATGGCGAGCAATCCCGGCATGACGCCAGAGGCCGCCGCGCGCCTCCGCGCCATCTACGGCCTCGATCAGCCGCTCCTGCTCCGCTATGCCCGTTGGCTGTGGGACGCGTTGCGCGGCGATCTGGGGTTCAGCCGGGTGCATGCCCGCCCGGTGCTGCAGGTGCTGCTCCCCGCGCTGTGGCAAACCTGCAAGCTGATGCTGGGCGGCTTTACCATCGCCGTGCTGCTGTCCATGCTGTTGGGGGTGCTCGCGGCGCTACGGCCCGGCGACTGGATCGACGGGGCGATCAGCACGGTGGCGCTGGCCGGGGTGTCGGTGCCGGTGTTCTGGCTGGCGCTAGTGCTGATCCTGGTATTCGCGGTGAATCTGCACGCGCTGCCCGCCAGCGGCGTGGGCGATGGCACCTGGGCGGACACGTTCTGGCACATGGTCTTGCCGGTCACGACGCTGGCCCTGTCGATCATCGGGCAGTTCGTGCGCTACGTGCGCGCTGCCATGGTGGACGCGCTGCGCATGGACCACGTCCGCACCGCCCGGGCCAAGGGCGCGGGGGAGGGCAGGATCGTGCTGATCCACGCGCTGCGCCCGGCGCTGATCCCCGTGGTCACGGTGATGGCGTTGAGCTTTGGCGGCCTGTTCGGCGGGGCGCTGATCACCGAAACCATGTTCGCGCAGCCCGGCATGGGGAAGATGATCTACGACGCCATTTTGGGCAACGATTACAACCTGGCGCTCAGCGGCCTGCTGTTCGCGACCCTTGTGACCCTGCTCAGCAACCTCGCTGCCGACCTCGCCTATGGTTGGCTCGATCCGCGGATTTCGGTCGGATGAACGTCCAGCTTCCCATCACGCGCCCGTCCGCGGTGGAAGCGCCGCAAAGCCCCTGGCGCCTCCGGCTGCGCCGCTTCCGGCGGCACCGGACGGGGATGGCGGCGTTGGCGCTGCTGTTGCTGATCGTGCTGTTCTGCCTGGCTGCCTGGCCCGTGCAATGGTGGCTCGGGGTGGACACCACCACTACGGACCTGCTCGCCCGCTTCGACCCGCCGAGCGCCGCGCACCCGCTCGGCACGGACGACGCCGGGCGGGACGAGCTGGTGCGGCTGATGGTGGGCGGGCAGATCTCGCTGCTGGTGGGGCTGATCGCCACCGCGTTTGGGGCGCTGCTGGGCACCGCCATCGGGGTCGCTGCGGGCTATTTCGGCGGGCGGCTCGATGCGGTGCTGATGCGCTTCACCGACGGCATGATCGCGCTGCCGCTGCTGCCGCTGCTGATCGTGCTGGGGGCGCTCGACCTGACCAAGCTGGGCTTTTCGCCGGAGTTCGCGCGTTCGGGCGCGGCCGGGTTCTGGCGGGTGGTGGTGATCATCTCCATTGTCGATTGGACCGGCGTGGCCCGGATCGTGCGCGCGGCGACGCTGGCGATCCGGGAAGCCGACTACATCCGCGCCGCCCGGGTCAGCGGCGCGCGGGCGGGCTATGCGATCCTCACGCACGTGCTGCCCAACGTGGCCAGCCCGTTGATCGTGGCGCTCACCCTCACCGTGGGCCGCGTCATCCTGTTCGAGAGCGTGCTGAGCTTCCTCGGCTTCGGCATCGTGCCGCCCACGCCGTCCTGGGGCAACATGCTGAACAACGCGCAGGAACTGGTGACGACGGCGCCCATGCTGGCGGTGCTGCCGGGCCTGCTGATCTTCCTGTCGGTGATCGCGGTGAACCTGCTCGGCGACGGGCTGCGCCACGCCTTCGACCCGCGGGGGGAGTAGGGCGTTCAGCCGGCACCCGGCTGGCATGCGGCCGGCATGCGGATTATAGGCTGGCGGCGACAGGCCCGGAGCGTGGCCGAATCCGAGAAGGAGCCGGGCATGGCCGGACTGCGTTTGATGGAAACGGCGACCCGGCCCAAGATGCGGGCTTAAAGTCGTGTCAGAGGCTTTGGCCTGCTGGATCGGGTCGTGCGTGCGCCATGCCTGGCTGGTGCTGCTGGTATCGCTGCTGCTGGCCGGTGGCTGCATTTGGCTCGCACAATCCCGGCTGGAGGTTTCGACCGACACTTCCCACTTGTTCTCCGAAAGCCTGCCCTGGCGGCAGCACGGGATGGAGCTGAAGCGCGTATTCCCGCAGAACGAGGATCTGCTGGTCGCCGTGGTGGATGGCGCGACGCCGGAAGAGGCGGAGGCCACCGCGGCGTCGCTCGCCGCCGCCCTGCAGGCCGACAAGGCGCACTTCAAGGATGTCCGCCAGCCCGACGTGTCCCCCTACCTGGAGCGCAACGCGCTGATGTTCCTGGACCGTTCGCAGCTTTCGGCGCTGCTGGACCAGACCATCGACGCGCAGCCGTTCCTGGGCCAGCTCGCCGCCGACCCGAGCCTGCGCGGTTTGCTCGGCGCGTTGTCGCTGATCGCGGACGGCGTGCAGGCCGGCCAGGCGAACCTCCAGCCCTTTGAGCCGGCGCTCAAGGGCTTCCACACCGCCCTGGCCGCCGCGGCGGCGGACCGACCGGAGCCGCTGTCCTGGCAGCGGCTGCTGGCCGGGCCGGTCGCAGCGCTCGCCGGGCAGTACCACTTTGTGCTGACGCAGCCGAAGCTCGACTACGGCGCGCTGGAACCCGGCGCCGCCGCGACCCAGGCAATCCGCCGCGCCGTGACCGGGCTGGAGTTCGTGCAGCGCGGCCGCGCCCATGTGCGCCTGACCGGCTCCGTGGCGCTGGAGGACGAGGAGTTCGCAACCGTGGCGCAGGGCGCCGTCGCCGGCCTGCTTGGCAGCATGGCGCTGGTTGCCGTGCTGCTGTTCCTGGCGCTGCGGAGCTGGCGGCTGATCGTGCCGGTGCTGCTGACCCTGGTGCTGGGCCTGCTGCTGACCACGGGGTTCGCGACGCTTGCGGTGGGCACGCTGAACTTGGTGTCCGTGGCGTTCGCGGTGCTGTTCGTGGGGATCGCGGTGGACTTCGGCATCCAGATCGCCGCGCGCTTCCGCGAGGAACGGTTGCAGGCCGCGACCCTGCCGGCGGCGCTGGACCGCACCGCGCGCCGGGCGGGCCGCCAGGTCATGGTGGCCGCCTGCGCCAGCGCCGCCGGGTTCCTCGCCTTCACGCCGACGAGCTTCGTGGGGGTGGCGCAGCTTGGCCTGATCGCCGGCGTCGGCATGCTGATCGCCTTCGCCTGCACCGTGACCGCCTTGCCCGCGCTGCTGCTGCTGTTCGAGCCGCGTGCCGGGGCGGAGGAGGTCGGCCTGCGGTGGCTGCGCCCGCTGGATGGGCCGCTCGTGCGCTTCCGCAAGCCGGTGCTGCTGACCTGCGCCATGCTGGCGGTCGCCGGGGCGGCGGCACTGCCGAGGCTCGTGTTCAATGGCGACCCGCTCGACACCAAGGACCCTACGACGGAGGCGGTCCGCACGCTGCACGCCTTGATGGAGGACCCGGTCGCCAACCCCTACACCATGGAAGCGCTGGAACCCTCCGTGGTCGCCGCCGCCGGCATGGCCGAGCGGCTGCGCTCCCTGCCGCTGGTGGACAGCGTGCTGACGCTGCGCAGCTTCGTGCCGGAGGAGCAGGCCGAGAAGCTGCCGCTGATCGCCGACGCGGCGGCGCTGCTGGCGCCGACGCTGGACGTGGATGCAGGCCCCGAACGTCCGGACGCCGCGGCGCTGCGCGAGGCCGCGCAGTCCGCCGCCGCGGCGCTGGACGGCGTGCGAAGCAAGCTGCCGGAAGGCAGCACGCTTTTGGCGATTGCCGGCGACCTCAAGGTGTTGGCCGGGGCGCCTGACCATTTCCTGCTGGCCGCCGACGCCGCGCTGACCCGGTTCCTGCCGCTGCAGCTCGACCGTTTGCGCCGGGCGCTCGCCGCCATTCCCGTCACGGAGGCAGATATTCCGCCCGACATCGCCGCCGACTGGGTGCTGCCGGACGGCCGCGCCCGGCTGCAGGCGGTGCCGAAGCCGGACGTCATGGTCGGCGACGGCTTGCAGCGCTTCGTGGCGCAGGTGCAGGAGGTGGTGCCGGACGCGGCCGGCTCCGCGGTCACGATCACTGCCAGCGCCGACACGGTCGTGCGGGCGTTCCGCGCGGCGGCAATCTGGGCGCTGCTGGCGATCACGGTGCTGCTGGCCGTGGCGCTGCGCCGGGTGGTGGATGTGCTGCTGGTGATGGCGCCGCTGCTGCTGTCGTCCATGCTGACGGTGCTGGCGGCGGTGCTGCTGCCGCTGCCGCTCAACTTCGCCAACATCATCGCCCTGCCGCTGCTGCTGGGGGTGGGCGTGTCGTTCAACATCTACTTCGTCATGAACTGGCGCGCGGGGCGCGTGCACCCTTTGGGGTCCGCCACAGCACGCGCCGTGCTGTTCTCGGCCCTGACCACGGCCACGGCGTTCGGCTCGCTCGCACTGTCGCGGCACCCCGGCACGGCCAGCATGGGCGACCTGCTGCTGCTCAGCCTGGGCTGCACGCTGCTGACCACGCTGCTGTTCGTGCCGGCGCTGCTGGCGCAGGTGCCGCGCAAGGCCTGACGGCGCGGCTCCCTTATGCCTGCCTCGGCGGGGAAGGGGGCTGGGCCGCTTGCCGCCAAATGCCCGGGATGGCGTCCCACAAGGCGCGGTTGCCCGCCCGCACCTGCGGGCTGGGATGGGCGCTTTCCAATATGCGCAGGCGCTGCAAGACGGGTCGCGCCCGCGCCGCGGTGCGGCCGACGAGCACGGCGGTGTGCAGCCGGGGCAGCAGGGCCAAGGCGTGCGGCAGTTCCCGGAGGCCGGCGGCCCGCTCCGCCGCCGTGACGGCGATCGACCCGTTCCACCATGGGATCACGTTCCAGATCACCGTGTCCCGCCGCGGCAGGCCGGCTTCAAGCATGAAGCGGCGCAGCGCTTCGGCGGTTCCGCCGTGGCTGTCCCGGCTGATGAAGCCGGCGTCCTCGCCGGCGCCGGACGGCACCGCCTGCGGCCCGGGCTTTTCCAGCAGGAACAGCACCTGCGCTTCCGTGCCGCCGTCCAAGGGGTCGAAGTCCGGCACGGCACCGCCCGGGCGCCGCAAGCCGGCGACGTAGGCGGCGAGGGGGGTCATATGCGGGAGGGCCAGCAGGGCGCGGCGCTGCTGCCGAAGCGCCGGGTCACGCAACGCGCTGGGAGGATCGCGGGGCGGCTGCGTGGTCCCGCAGGTTGGCAAAGGCTTTAAGTGCAAAGCGGCACGGAACTCCCTTGAATTCGTGTTGAAAACAGCGGCACGTGAGCGCCGAGACACCCGCGGGACCATTCAACCGGCCAAGCGGCGTCCGGTTCGCCTGTGCTCGGGCTTGGCGCAAATTTGCTGCGCCCCGCCCCGCCCGGATGTGACAAGCCGCCGCGGCGGCCCGTGCAACTGTGCAGCCTCCTGATGCGCTTCACTCTGGCCGCAGAACGAGGAAACGCCGCAATGTCCGCTCGCAGCACCATCAGCGCCCTGGCCCACAGCCGGCAGGCCAACCAATTGAAGGAGCAACTGCAAGGCTTGCTGCCGGACGGTGCCAAGCCCGCCGCGGAGGCCGCGACGCAGGAAGTGGGCGCCGGCCTGCGGACGCTGCTCGACTACGCTCCGCTGGCCCTGGAGTATGCGCAGCCCATAGCCAGCCTAGTGCAGCGGCTGATCGGGCGCGCGCCGGCCGAGGCCGCCCCGCCTCCGCCGCCACCTCCGCCCCGGCGGCGCAGCGCGTGGCGTTCGGTCGCGGTTGCTGGCGTCGTTCTGGGCATCGCGGCGCTTGCCTACGGATATGGGGTGTCCAAGGCAGCCCGGGGTGCCGCCCGCAATGCCTGACACCGGTTTTTCCGGCCTCAACGCCGCGCAGCCGCGCTCGAGCGTAGAGGTCGGGTCCGCGCCGGTGGCTGATTCGTCCCGCACCATGACGCTGTTCGTCATGACCGTGGCTACGCTGTACTTCGGCCGGGAAGTGCTGGTGCCGATCACGCTGGCGTTGCTTCTGGCCTTCGTGCTCGCTCCGCTGGTCGGGCTGCTGCGGCGCTTGCGGATCGGCCGGGTGCCGTCGGTGCTGCTCGCGGTGCTGGTCGCGGTGGGGCTTATCCTTGGGGTGGGCGGCGTGATCGGCACGCAGTTGGCCGATCTCACCACCAACCTTCCGCAATACGTGGAAACCGTGCGGGAAAAGGCCGCGACGATCCGCCGGGTCACCATCGGCCGGCTTTCGGCGCTGACGGAGGAGATCGGCAACCGCGTTGACACGCCCACGTCCAACGCGCCCGGAAAGCAGCAAGCGCCCGCCTCGCAGCAGGCTGCCTCGGCACCTGAGGTCATTCCGTCAACCTCCTCGCCGCTTGAGCTGGCCCGGCGCTACCTGTCGCCCGTGCTGTCGCCGCTTGAAACCTTCGGCATCGTGTTCATCGTGGCGATCTTCGCGCTGCTACAGCAGGAGGACCTGCGCGACCGGCTGATCCGGCTGTTCGGCACCAAGGACCTGCACCGGGCGACGGTCGCCATTGACGACGGCGGGCGGCGGCTCAGCCGGTATTTCCTGACCCAGCTCAGCATCAACACCGGGTTTGGCTGCTTGATCGGCATTGGCTTGTTCTTTATCGGCGTGCCGAACCCGGTGCTTTGGGCCATCCTTTCGGCGCTGCTGCGCTTTGTGCCCTACATCGGCGCGCTGATCTCGGCGCTGCTGCCGGTCGCCCTCGCCGCCGCGGTTGCGCCCGGGTGGTCGATGCCGCTCTGGACCCTCGGGCTGTTCGTCGTCACGGAGGTCGTGACCAGCCAGGCCATCGAGCCGCTGGTGTATGGCCACAGCACCGGACTGTCGCCGTTCTCGGTGATCGTGGCGGCGATCTTCTGGTCCTGGGTTTGGGGTCCCATCGGCCTGATCCTGTCCACGCCCTTGACGCTGTGCCTGGTCGTGCTCGGGCGCCATGTGGACCGGCTGGAGTTCCTGGACGTGCTGCTGGGCGACACCCCGGCGCTGACGCCGATGGAGAACTTCTACCAGCGCCTGCTCGCCGGCGATCCCGATGAGGTTTTGGAAGAGGCCGAGCGGACGCTGAAGCAGCGGTCGCTCTCGACCTATTACGACGAGGTGGCATTGAAAGGCCTGCAGCTCGCGGCCCAGGACAGCCAGCGCGGCGTGCTGACCCATGGGCAGCTTGAGCACGTGAAGCGGATCATCGAGGCCCTGGTGCACGACCTCGCCGGCCATAATGACGTGGCCCCGAAGGAGAAGCCGGCCCAGCCCGATGACACCGCGCTGGCCCCGGCGCCGGAGCGGCGCGAGCTGCCGAACAACCCGACGCCGGACGGGGCCGCACCCGCGGGGACGGACCTGCCGTCGGCTTGGCGGGGGGAAGCGCCCGTCCTGTGCCTGTCCGGGCGCGGCCCGCTGGACGAGGCAGCCTCGGCGATGCTGGCGCAGCTCCTCGGCAAGCACGGCATGAACGCCCGCCTCACTCCCTACGAGGCGGCGTCGCGCGAACGGGTGGACATGCTCGACGTGGATGGCGTGGCGATGGTGTGCATCTCTTATCTGGACATCACCGGCACGCCGGCGCACCTGCGCTACCTGATGCAGCGGCTGCGGCGGAAGCTGCCGAAAGGCACGCCAATCCTCGTCGGCCTGTGGCCCACGGGGGATGCGGCGCTGACCGATCAGATCGTACAGACGGAGGTCGGCGCCGACTATTTCACAAGTTCGCTGCGCGATACGGTGGATGCCTGCTTGAAGGTGGCACGGGGCGGGTCCTGAGTCGGTGCACGGCAGCAATAAGTGTAGCGGCCTGCAACTCTCCGTGGGTGAGATCGCAATCATCTGCCGGCCGTGCCCGAAATAATGAAATGGGTTTGAGGGACCTGGCGTATGATCACTGCAGGTGGGTGCATAAAGGCTGCAACTGGGACCGCAATCATCGGCATCATGCCCACGCTGACTGCACAGGCGTGGCAAGTGGAGGCTGGCCGGGGCGGGCAGGCAAACGACGGGACCCTTCTAACCGGCCATTGATGGTTTAAAACCCGGCCAATCCCGTTTTACCGGGCAACGAACCTATGCAGGGTTTCAACGTATCTGAACCAAGCGCCTGCACGGACTTCCTCGCCAGCCACGTTCCGCCGTGCTGACCACCTCACGCCTGCTGCTGCGCCCGCCCTGTCCCAGTGACGCATCCTCAGTCGCGGCGACCGAACCCTCCGACAAGCCCTCACGCACCCTGGCGGCCATGCGCGCAGCTTGCTCGGCCAGGGCCTGCGCCATCACCTCCTCGGGGCGCAAGCGTTCGAGGCGCTCGCGAAGCTCATTCAGTCCTGAGATCTTCAAACCCATCCGCCGCTCGCCTTCTCATCGAGAGACGTTCTTTATTTGTTCAGGTCGGCATGCAAGCGGAAAGGAAGCTTACGGTTTATACCAAAGCTCACTGACCAGAACCTGTCACTCTTTCGGCTTGCTCAGAGATGGGGGTCATCTCGGGTTGGAATGGGTTCTGGTCAGTGAGCTTTGGTATTAGCCGCTGGCAGGATCAGTGTGACTCCACGCGGACGCCGCCGACGGGCGTAGTCGCTACAACCTGCACCAATAGTTATCTATCCTGCCAACCTGACAACCCGAGATTATCGAAAGCGAGCGGCGATCAGGGCGAAGCAACTCCGAAATCGGCAAAGGCCATGGCCGGCAAGTAGTGCTGAAGCTTAAAAATGTTTAAAGTGCGTCACTCTATATAAAAATCACGCTTCCCACAATGACGCTCATCCCCGACCTCGCCCCGACACCTGCAGCATTGCCGCAAGCGCGTCCGCCAACTGCCCGAGCGCCGTGCTCATCGCGGCGACCAAGCTCGCCGTGCCGGGGCCGGCCGGCTGCACGGTCAAGCGCACCACCCGCGTCGCCGCCGAAGCGCGCGCGCGCCCGCGTGACACCGCGACCTGCGCCAGCAGCACCACCTGCCCCGACGGGTCGGCGTCGAACCGCTGGATGTCCATCTCAACCGTCGCGTCCGCTTCCGCCGTGATCGATCCGGTCGAGGTGAACACGCTGCTGCCCGGCAGGCGGTTGTTCAGGTCCTCGGCCAGGATGCGCGCGAACAGGTCGCCCAGCGGTTCCCCCCACCGCTCCGCGCCGATCACGCGGAGCGAGTAGGGGCTGCTGCTCCGCACGATCTCCGGGCGGTCGAGGTAGCCGGCCAGGCCGGGGCGGCGTAGCTCGACCTGCGCCGGGCCGCCGCGCCGGGTGGGGCCGGGCACGGCGGCCAGGGTGAAATACGAAGGCTCGGCCGAAGCGCACGCAGATGCGGCGCCGGCCAGCATAAGGCCGAGGAGGCCGCGGCGGGAGGGCATCATCGCGTGGCGGCCAGTCCGCCGCGCCCGCGCACCAGGGCTTCGGGATGCCGGTCGAGGAAGTCCGCCAGCAGTCGGATCGACCGCGCCGTGTCGCCCACCTGGGTCATGGCCCGTTCCAGCTCCCGTTGGAATTGCGAGTTGTTGCCATAGCTCGCCTCGATGGACCCGAAGGTCCGCCCGGCCTTGGCGACCGCGTCCTGCAGGCCCGCGGTGATCTCCGGCAGGCGCTTTAGCGTGGGGGTCAGCCCGGCATCGGCCCTTTTCACCAGGTCCTGCACGCTGTTCATCGCGCCGGAGGCGGAGTGCAGGGCGCTGTTGAGGTTCTGCCCGATCTGGTCGAGCGGCAGCCGGTCCAGCTTGCCCGCAATGTCGCTGGCGGCGACCAGGATGTTGTCGAGGCCGCCGCCCTGGCTCGGCAGGACGATGTCGTCGCCCTCCATCGTCACATCCGCGGGCCGGGCGTTCGGCACGAAGTCGAGCGCCACCACCCGCTGCCCCGTCAGGTAGCTCGCGGTCTGCAACTGCGCCCGCATGCCGCGCTGCACCAGGCGGCGTGTGGACTCCACGGTGTCGTCGGTCTTGACCTCGTCCTGGGTCATGATGCGTTCGGGTTGCACTTCAAGCCGCACCCGCACCCGCGCAGCGCCGGTGGCCGGGTTCAGCTCCAGCGCGACGCTGCTCACGGTGCCGACCTGGATGCCGAAGAACTCGACCGGGGCGCCGCGCGCAAGGCCGCGCACCGAGCTTTCAAAGTAGGTGACGAACGCCAGCTTGGTGCTGTAGCCGGAGGCTTGCGCCTCGCTGTAATTGTTGAACAGCGGGAACTCGGTGCCAGGGGCCGCTTCCTGGACATCGGCCTTGCTGCGGCTCGGCGAATCGAACGCGACGCCGCCGGACAGCACGGCTTGCAGGCTTGCGACCTCGACGTGCACCCCCTCGCTGCCGATCTGCACCGACAAGCCGGACGCGTTCCAGAAATGCGTGCCGCGGCGCACAAAGCTGTCATAGGGCGCGCGGATGAACAGCTGCACCGGCACCGGCCCGGTGCCGTCGCCGATGTCGTAGCCCAGCACCTCGCCCACGGTGATGTCGCGGTAGAACACCG
>CALMVT010000204.1 GCA_937873175.1 uncultured Acetobacteraceae bacterium
GCCGGCGCCCGCGGCCGGGCGAGCGGCGATCGGCGGGCGCGGCGGCGCGCCGGGCACCACGGGCGCGATCGGCGTCGGTACGCTCGGGGGGGGAAGGGGGGCAGCGGCGCGCTTCTTGCGTACCTCAACCTGCACGACCTTGGAGCGGCCGTGGCTGAAGCTCTGTCGCACGGACCCGGCATCCACGGTCCGGCCAAGCTCCAGCCGGCCGGCGGGCCGCAAAGAAAGCCGGCCCTTGGCCGTATCCTGATCGTTGGTGTCGCTCATGCATCCGCCCGTTCAATCAATCCGTCCTGCCCGGCGACGCCGGACAAGCGGTGTGTCTCAATATTCAGCGCCTCGGCAAGCCGGCCGTGCGCTACCGCCACATGCACCACGTAGTCGCGGCTGAAAACCACGCCCAGCACCGCGCCGGGCAGCGGCGCCACGACGCCCACGTCTTTAACCCCGCTCAAGAAGCGCATCCGTTCGTCCCAGCTCCCATCCGCTGCTTGGACAACCAGCCCGGCCCGTCCCGCCACCAGCCACTCGCGCGCCTTCTGGAACCCGCACACCGCCTGACCCGCACGCCGAGCCAGGCCCAACAGCTCGGTGATCCGCCGGGCCAGGCCAGATTGCACCAGTTCGACCAGATCAGCCGGCACGGTGACGTTTCCGCGCGTCGCCCGCGCAAATGCGCCGCGGGTGCGAGCAATTTCTAACACATCCCGGCGCGCGCTCAACCAGATTCCCCGGCCGGGCAGCTTTGCAAGAAGGTC
The DNA here is from genome assembly GCA_937873175.1 of uncultured Acetobacteraceae bacterium. GTDB lineage: Bacteria > Pseudomonadota > Alphaproteobacteria > Acetobacterales > Acetobacteraceae > CAHJXG01. Next base: position 759 of record CALMVT010000204.1, read on the forward strand.
GGGGACCACCACACGGTCAGGCGAGACTACGAACCGGAGCATCCGCCCGCGGTGATCACGCTCCCGCGTCACCCCGCAACGGCGCAGCGGCCCGGTTTCCGGATCGTCCTCTGGTTCGGGTTCTGGCGCGTCAGGCGTGGGATGCCTCCCCGCCGAGCGCATCCGCGTCGGCATCCTCGCCGTCGAACCAATGGGCGCGGGCGGCCATGATGACCTGGTTGGCGGTGTCCTCGTCCATCGCGGCGGCGCCGACGATCTCCACCAGTTCGTCCGAGGCGAGGTCCGCCAGGTCGTCCAGCGTTTTCACGCCTTTCTCGCCGAGCGCCACCAACATGGCCGGGGTCAGCACCTCGATGGAAGCCACGTCGTCGCTGACCCCGAGCGCCACGCGCTTTTCCGTCAGCTCGTCGTCGCGCCGGGACAGGAAGGCTTGGCCGCGGCGGATCAACTCGTCCGCGACGCTCTCGTCAAAGCCCTCGATCTCGGCCAGTTCCTCCGGCGCCACGTAGGCCAGTTCCTCAATGGTGTTGAACCCTTCCGTGACCAGCAGGCCCGCGATCACGTCGTCCACGTCCAGCGCTTCCACGAACAGTCCGGTGCGGCGGCGGTACTCTTCCTGGCGGCGCTCACTTTCCTCGGCTTCCGTCAGGATGTCGATGTCCCACCGGGTCAACTGGCTGGCAAGGCGCACGTTCTGACCGCGGCGGCCGATCGCGAGCGAAAGCTGCTCGTCCGGCACCACCACCTCGACCCGGCCGGCTTCCTCGTCCATCACCACCTTTGTCACCTCGGCCGGCGCCAGGGCGTTCACCACGAAGGTCGCGTGCTGCGAGGACCACGGGATGATGTCGATCTTCTCGCCCTGCAGCTCCTGCACCACCGCCTGCACCCGGCTGCCGCGCATGCCGACGCAGGCGCCCACAGGGTCGATGCTCTGGTCGCGGCTGATCACCGCCATCTTGGCGCGGCTGCCGGGATCGCGGGCCACCGCCTTGATCTCGATGATCCCGTCGTAGATTTCCGGCACTTCCTGGGCGAACAGCTTGGCCAGAAACGCCGGGTGGGTGCGGGACAGGAAGATCTGCGGGCCGCGCGGCTCCTCGCGCACGTCGTAGATATAGGCTCGCACCCGGTCGCCGTTGCGGAAGCTCTCGCGCGGGATCAGCTCGTCGCGGCGCAGCAACGCCTCCGCCCGGCCAAGCTCCACCATCATGTTGCCGTACTCGGTGCGCTTCACCACGCCGTTGATGATCTCGCCGACGCGGTCCTTGAACTCGTCATACTGCTTCTTGCGCTCGTACTCGCGCACGCGCTGCACGATCACCTGCTTGGCGGTTTGCGCCGCGATGCGGCCGAAGTCGATGGGCGGCAGCGGGTCGATCAGGTGCTGGCCGAGCTGGATGTCTGGCTGAAACTTGCGGGCGATGTGGATGGGGATCTGGGTTTCCTCATTCTCCACTGTTTCCACCGCCTCCGTCCAACGCGACAGGCGCACGTCGCCGGTCTTCTTGTCGATGGTGGCGCGGATGTCCTTCTCGTGCCCGTACTTGGCGCGGCCGGCCTTTTGGATGGCCTGCTCCATCGCTTCGAGAACTTCGTCCCGGTCGATCATCTTTTCCCGCGCCACCGCGTCGGCCACCAGCAGCAGTTCAGGGCGGGAGACGGAGGTATCCATGGGTGCTCTCCTAGTTCGCCAGTTGCGGGCCAGCCGGATCGGGCCGGGTAGGGTTGTCGTCCATGTCGGGATCGGGCCGGGCCGGGGTCGTGGCCGCGATCAGCGCGTCGGTCAGCAACAGCTTGGCCCGCCGCATGTCGGAGAACGGCAGCGCCACGTTCGCCCCGTCGTCGAGGCGGAGGCGCGCGCTTGTCTCGTCCGCGCCAAGCACGATGCCGGTGAAGCGGCGGCGGCCGTCCTGCGGCATCAACATCTCGACCCGTGCCTGGTGCCCGGCGAACCGGTTCCAATCCTTCACCCGGGTCAACGGCCGGTCAATTCCCGCCGAGCTGACCTCCAAGGTCCAGGCGCCGGGGAGCGGGTCCTCCACGTCCAGCACGGCGCCGATGGCGCGGGTGATGCGCTCGCAATCCTCGACGCTGATGAGCGAGCCGTCAGCCCGGTCCGCCATGACCTGCACGGTTGGGCGCTCCCGGCCGAGCACGAGGACCCGCACCAGCTCGTAGCCGAGATGGGCCAGTTGCGGGGTGATCATGCTGGCAATCTTGGCTTCCAGCCCGGAATGGTTTGGCTCGTCGCCGGCAGCGGGGCGCGTCATCAAAGGGGTCCAGAAACAAAAAAGGCGGCCCGTGAAGGCCACCCCCGAAGTCCACGGAAGGTTTCTTTTGGTATTGATCGTAGATAGTCCACCCTCATGCCCCACGCAAGTGGCATCACGCTTACGAAACTGGCGATGCGGCCAATGTGCGGACAAATGACCAGTAAAGCGGCGCGCGTCCGGCCTGCAGCGCCTTGGCTTCGTAGCGGGTGGGCGGCCAGCCATCCGGGCGCGTGGCGGCGGGGGCGGCGGCCTCGAACCAGCCCTGCGCCGCCATGACCTCGCCGACCCAGGCCTGGTAGGTCGGATCGTCCGACGCCACGCGCCACTCGCCACCCGGTTCCAGCACCCGGGCCAGCAACGCGACTTGCGCCGGGTGCACGAAGCGGCGCTTGACGTGCCGCGTCTTGGGCCAGGGGTCCGGGAACATCAGAAAGGCGCGGCTCAGGCAGGCCTCGGGCAAGGCCCGCAGCAGCAGGCGCGCATCTTCGTCCCAGAGGCGGAGATTGCCGGGCAGCGGCGCCGTGGCTTCTCCGCCCTCCGGCACCAGGCGGGACAGGAGGGAGCATAGGCCATTCTCGAACACCTCGCAGGCAATCAGGCCGGCCCGCGGTTGGGTTTCGGCCAGGACCTGCGCGTGCTCGCCGCCGCCGAAGCCGATCTCCAGCCATAGCGTCTCCGGCCGGGGCGCGAAGGCGTCGAGCGGGTCCGCCGCCTTCGCGCCGGGGAAGCGCAGGCGGGGCAGCGTCACATCGAGCAGCCGTTGCTGGCGGGGCCGCAATGGATGGCTGCGGCTCCGCCCATACAGCCGGTCGGCGGGCGGCTTGAGCGCCGCGCCCAGCGCCCGCTCGTCCAGGGCCTGCCCGCTCAGCGGTTGAAGGCGTTGCGCAAAGCCGGCACCAGGTCGGTTCTTTCCCAGGTGAAGGTGCCGAGGTCTTCGTCCGGCGTGCGGCCGAAATGGCCGTAGGCGGAGGTCACGGCGTAGATCGGCCGGTTCATGTGCAGGTGCTCCCGGATGCCGCGCGGGCTGAGGTTCATCAGTTCCCGCAGCACGCGCTCCAGCTTCGCCTCGTCCACGTCCTTGCCGGTGTCGCCGAGATCGACATACACCGAAAGCGGGTGCGACACGCCGATGGCGTAGCTGATCTGCAGGGTGCACTTGTCCGCCAAGCCGGCCGCGACGACGTTCTTCGCAAGGTAGCGGCAGGCGTAGGCGGCGCTGCGGTCCACCTTGGTCGGGTCCTTGCCGCTGAACGCGCCGCCGCCGTGCGGGGACGCGCCGCCATAGGTATCTACGATGATCTTGCGCCCGGTCAGCCCGGCGTCGCCGTCCGGCCCGCCGATGACGAAGTTGCCGGTCGGGTTCACGTAGAACTCGGTATCCGACGGCATCCAGCCCGGCGGCAGGCTGCTTTCCACCAGCGGGTGCAGCATCTCCTTGATGCGCCGCTGGTCCATGCCCTCGTCGTGCTGGGTGGAGACCACGATGCTGGTCGCGCCCACCGGCCGGCCATCCACGTAGCGCAGCGTGACCTGGCTTTTCGCGTCCGGCTGCAGCCCGGCGACGCTGGGATCGCCGTTCTTCCGCATCTCGCTCATGCGGCGCAGGATCAGATGGGCGTAGTGGATCGGCGCGGGCATCAGCTCGGGCGTCTCGGTGCAGGCGTAGCCGAACATGATGCCCTGGTCGCCGGCGCCCTCATCCTTGTTGCCCGCGCTGTCAACACCCACGGCGATGTCGGAGCTTTGGGCGTGCAGGTGGCAATCGACGACGGCATTGCGCCAACTGAAGCCACCCTGGTCGTAGCCGATGTCGTGGATTGCGAGCCGGGCGAGGTGGCTCAACAGCTCGGGCGTCACCGTGTTGGGGCCGCGGGTTTCGCCTGCAAGCACCACGCGGTTGGTGGTGACCAGCGTTTCGCAGGCGACGCGGCTGTAGGGGTCGGCGGCCAGAAAGGCGTCCAGGACAGTGTCGCTGATGCGGTCGGCGACCTTGTCGGGGTGCCCCTCGGACACCGATTCGGACGTGAACAGGTACTCGCCCTTGGCGCGCATGGATTTCTCCTCTTGTCGCGTTGGCATGAAGCAGGAGCGGCGTCGCGTTGGACAGCCCGCCGCACCGGCCGGACGCCGGGGCGGGGCGGGTTTGGCGCAACGGCGTAATCAGGTCAAGGCGGGGCAGGTGCCGCCGGGGCGGGACGGGGCATCCCAAGCACGTCGAACATCGAGTAGAAGCCCGCTGGCCGGCCGCTCGCCCAGCCCGCCGCCCGGACCGCGCCGGCTGCGAACACCCGGCGGTCAAAGGCGCGGTGAGTCAGCGCGATGTGCTCGGTGCCCGCGGCGAACAGCAGCGTGTGCTCGCCCACGACCTGGCCGCCGCGCAGCGCGGCGAAGCCGATGGCGCTCGCCGGGCGCGGACCGGTGTGGCC
>CALMVT010000205.1 GCA_937873175.1 uncultured Acetobacteraceae bacterium
ATCCACATCCACCCCGAACGAACAGAAAATCTCCTTGGCCATCACGGTTCTCCTTCCTGTTCGGCGTTTTTCTGAGCCTGTCAGGTTCCCGCAGGGGCGGCAACGCATGCGGCCGTGCAGGACTCAAAACAGCGCCGCGTTGGGACGCCGATGACCCGCGAGGTAATCGCTTCGGCCTGCGGTTGGAGGGAGGATGCGGGCTTCGCAACCAGCTGAAAGGACCTGACCGATGTTCCGCTCCTCCACTTCCCTTCTGCGCGTCGCTTTGCTCGGCGACGCCGCCGCCAGCGGCGCCACAGGGCTGCTGATGGCTGCCGCGGCCGGCCCGCTCGCCCCGCTGCTCGGCTTGCCGGAACCGCTGCTGCGCGGCGCGGGCTTGGTGTTGCTGCCCTACGCGGCTTTCGTGGCCTGGCTGGGCCGCCCCGTGCCTGGACTTGTGCGCGCCGTGGTCGCGGTCAACCTGCTCTGGGCCGCCGACTGCGTGCTGCTGCTTGCTTCGGGGTTCGTGGCGCCCACTGGCCTTGGCATTGCCTTTGTGCTGCTGCAGGCCCTGGTGGTCCTGGGCTTCGCGCTCGCGCAGTGGGCCGGGTTGCGGCAGTTCGCGACAACGGCCGTGCCGGCTTGACAGGGGAAACCAGAGCATGGGCGGCATTTTGCCCGCCTACGCCGACCGCCAGGGCACGCGTCAACAGAACCGCTTGACCCGGCGGCGCGGCTGCCGTGATGTTCATAGGTGCGCGGTGTGCGCCAGGAGAACATGGCATGAAGTTTGGGAACAGGGTGCGCTTCTGGGTCGGCGCCGCCGTGGCGATGCTGGCGGCAGGCACGGTCCAGGCGCAGACCGCCATCCCCGTGCCCGGTCCAACCGTGACCGCCATCAAGGCCCGCGGCGCCTTGGCCTGCGGCGTGGACACCGGCATCCCCGGCTTCGCGTTCCAGGACAGCAAGGGTGCCTGGCACGGCTTCGACGTGGCGTATTGCCGGGCGCTTGCCGCCGCCGTGCTGGGCGATCCGGAAAAGGTCCGCTACGTCCCCACCACGACCCCCGCCCGCTTCACCGTGCTGCAGGCCGGGGAGATCGAAGTGCTGATCCGCGACAGCACCATGACCCTGACCCGCAGCGTGCAGCTCCACCTCGATGAGGTCGCGACCAACTTCTACGCCGGCCAGGGCTTCCTGGTGTCGACGAAGCTGGGCGTCAGCAAGATCACCGAGCTGAACGGCGCCACCATCTGCACCCTCACCGGCGCGACGCTGGAGCTGAACATCGCCGACTTCGCCCGCACCAACGGCACCAAGATCGGCACCCTGCTGTTCGAGAAATCGGACGAGGCGGTGGCGGCCATGGAGTCCGGCCGCTGCGACGGCTACACGGACGACACGGGCAGCCTGGCCGCCGTCCGCTCCACCCTCAAGGTCCCGGCCGACTGGGTCGTGCTGGAAGGCGTGATCAGCAAGGAGCCGCTCGGCCTGCATATCCGCAGCGGCGACGTGACCTGGCGCAACATCGTGTTCTGGGTGGACGCCGCGCTGAAAACCGCGGAAGAAGCCGGCGTGACGAAGAGCAACGCCGAAGACATGGCGAAGAACAGCAAGGACCCGTTGGTCAAGCGCCTGCTGGGGGCGGAAGGCGGCTTCGGCGCCATGCTCGGCCTGAACAACGATTGGACGCTGCAGGCCATCAAGGCGGCGGGCAATTACGGCGAAATCTATGACGAGTTCTTCGGCCCCAAGGCGCTGGACCTGGCGCGCGGCCAGAACAAGCTGTGGAGCCAAGGCGGCCTGCACTACGCCCTGCCGTTCCGGTAGGATCGGTGTCCACGCCGGCATCCCTGCCGGCCGGAAACGGCAGGGGGCTGGCCCGCCCGCCGCCGCCGGCCCGGCGGCCGTCCTTCAAGGCGGTGGCCTGGCAGGTTCTGGCGATGCTGGCCGTCGCCGGGCTGATCGCCTGGGCCGCGCGCAATGCCGGGGACGCGCTGGCCCGGCGCAACATCGACGTGGACTTCGCCTTTCTGCTGACCCGTGCCGGGTTCGATATCCCGTTCACGCTGACGACCTGGGCGTCATCGGACAGCTACGGCTATGCGCTGTGGGTGGCGGGGTTGAACACCGTGCTCGCGGCGGCGCTGGCCATCCTGCTGGCGACGCTGCTGGGCCTGGTGCTGGCGCTGATGCGGCTGTCGGCCAACCCGCTCGCGGCCTGGACGGCGCGGGCGACCGTGGAGCTGCTGCGCAATACGCCGCAACTGCTGCAGGTGGTGTTCTGGTACTTCGCCGTGCTGCAGGTGCTGCCGGGGCCGCGGGCCAGCCTGGCGCTGGGTGGTGCCGTGTTCTTGAACGTGCGCGGGTTGTTCTTCCCCGCGCCGCTGTCGCCCTGGTTCGGCTACGCGCTGGGCGCCGGGGTCCTGCTGGCGCTGGGATTGTCGCGGCTGCTGCCCCGCTTGCCGCTGACCCTGACGGCCGGGGCGCCGCTGCTGGGCGCGACCGCGCTGGCCGGGGCGCTGACGGGGTGGGATCTGCCGGCGATGCGCGGCTTCAACTTCGCGGGCGGCTGGCGGCTGCCGCCGGAGCTGCTGGCGCTGGTGCTGGGCATCGGCATCTACACCGCCGCCTTTGTGTCGGAGAACATACGCGCCAGCATCGGCGCCGTGGGCTGGGGCCAGCGGGAAGCGGCGCGCAGCCTGGGCCTGTCGCCGGGCCGCTCGATGCGGCTGGTGGTGCTGCCCCAGGCGCTGCGGACGCTGCTGCCGCCGTTGACCAACCATTACCTGAACATCATCAAGTCCACGACGCTGGGCGCGGCCATCGCGTATCCCGAAATCCTGCAGATCTTCGCCCGCACGGTGCTGAACCAGTCGGGCCGGGCTATCGAAACCATGACGCTGGTTTTGGGAGTGTTCCTGGCGGTGAACCTGCTGGTATCGGCAGCGATGAACCGCTGGGACCGGCGGCTGGCGTTCCAGGGGCGGTGATGCGTCCCCTGCCGCCGTGAGGTTGTTCCGTGCCCTGTTCGGCACGCCCGGCACGGCGGTGCTGACGGTCGCCATCGCCGCCCTGCTCGCTTGGACCGTGCCGTCCCTGCTCCGTTGGGCCGTCGCCGCCGCCACCTGGACCGCCGAGAACCGGCGCGGCTGCGCCCCGGGCGGGGCATGCTGGGCGTTCATCCGGGCGCGGCTGGGGCTGTTCCTGTATGGCGGCTATCCCCCGGCGGAGCAGTGGCGGGTGAACCTGGCCGCGGCGCTGGCCGGGGCGGCGCTGCTGGGCTGCTTGTTCGCGCGGCGGCGCCGGGGCGCTTGGTTCGCGCTGCTGCTGATCGGGGTGCCCGTCGCGGGCGGGACCTTGCTGGCCGGCGGCCTGTTCGGCCTTCGCCCGGTGCCCACCGCCGATTGGGGCGGGCTGATGCTGAACGCCGTGCTGTCCTTCGTGGCGGTGGGTGCCGCCGTCCCGCTCGGCACCCTGCTGGCCCTCGGCCGCCGCTCCCCCCTGCCCTTTGTGCGCGGGCTGTGCGTGGCGTTGATCGAGTTCTGGCGCGGGGTGCCGCTGCTCGGCGTGCTGTTCATGGGCCTAGTGCTGCTGCCGATGGTGCTGCCGCAAGGCGTCACGGTGGACAACCTGGTGCGCGCCCTGGTGGTCCTGATCCTGTTTGCATCGGCCTACATGGCCGAGGTGGTGCGCGGCGGCCTGCAAGGCGTGCCGCATGGCCAGCGGGAAGCCGCGGCGGCGCTGGGCCTGCATCCATTGCAGGCCAACCTGACCGTCGTGCTGCCGCAAGCCTGGCGCATCGCCCTGCCCGGCGTCGTCAACGTCGTCGTGGACCTGTTCAAGGACACGACGCTCGTGTCCGTTGTCGGCCTGTTCGACCTGATGGGCGTGGTGAACCAATCGCTCAAGGACCAATCCTGGCTCGGCTTGGCGCAGGAAGGCTATGCCTTCGCCGCCCTGCTGTTCTTCGGCTGCTGCCTGCTGCTGTCCCTGGCCGGGACGGTGCTGGAACGGCGGCTCCGCCAGCGGCCTGAAGGCGGGTAGGCCCTGTTTTCACCCTTCGGCCGAATAGCCGCCGTCCACCGGGATGGCCGCGCCGGTGATGAAGTCGGAGGCGGGCGACGCAAGGAACACCGCGATGCCCGCGAAATCCTTAGGCGTGCCCCAGCGGCGGGCCGGCGTCCGAAGGAGCACGCGGTCATGCAGGCCCTCGACCTGCTGCTTGGCCCGCGCCGTCAGGTCGGTATCGATCCAACCCGGCAGCACGGCATTGACCTGGATGTTGTGCTTGGCCCAGGCCGACGCGAGCGACTTGCTCATCTGCACCAGGCCGCCCTTGCTGGCCGCGTAGGGCGCCGCGAAGGACGCGCCGAACAGCGACAGCATGGAGCCGATGTTGATGATCTTTCCCCGCCCGCACGCCGCCATCTCGGGAAACGCCGCCTGCGCGCACAGGAAGGCGCTGGTCAGGTTGGCGGCCAGGAGCGCGTTCCATTCGGCCAGGCTGTAGCTCTCGGGCGGCTTGCGGTCGTTCGTGCCGGCATTGTTGATCAGCACGTCCAGCCCGCCGAAATGCGCGACGGTTTCGCGGACGATCCTGCCGCAATCGTCCTCGCGGGTCAGGTCAGCCTCGATCGACAGGGCTTCCCCGCCGTGGGCGCGGAGGCTGGCCACGGCGCCCTCGTTCTTAGCGGGGTTGCGGCCGACGATCGCGACCCTGGCCCCTGCCGCCAGGAGGCCCGCCGCCATGCCGAAGCCGATCCCTCCGTTGCCGCCCGTCACGATGGCGGTCCTGCCTTGAAGGTCGAAGGGGTGTTCCATGGGGTTCGCTCCGCCGGGCTGATCGGGTTTGGTCGTGTCCTGCACCTTGAAAGCTCCATCGGCCAAAAACGTGGAAAGCAGCGGCATGGCGACGGTTGCCGCCGCAAACGCAACGCTGGCGGCAGCCAGTGCCCGGGCGTAAAACGGGCTGCAAGCGCGGCGGCCCCGGCCGTAGTCGGGCGCGCGGCTCGGCCGAGACCATCAAGAGAAGTTCGAGTACATGGACATCAACGCGAGCATGACGGATTGGTCGTTGGGGGCCGCCTATGTGGACGGCCAGGTTTCTCCGATCAAGGATGCAAAGATCCCGATGACGGATTGGGGATATCGGCGTTCCGATGTGACCTATGACGTGGTTGGCGTGTATTACGGGGCGTTTTTCCGCCTGGACGACCACATCAGGCGCTTCCGCGCGTCGATGGACAAGCTGCGCCTGTCGCCGGAGGAGAGCAACGAGGACATCGTTCGCATCCTGACCGGCCTCGTCCAGCGCACCGGCTTGCGTGAAGCCTACGTCGCGATGGACTGCCTGCGCGGCAAACCTTTGCCGGGCCTGCCCTACCACCCCGCCTATGGGCGCGCTTATCTGGCCTGTTTCGCGATCCCCTGGGTTTGGCTCTTCACCGAAGAACAGCAGGCGCGCGGCGTTCACGCGCTGATCGCCAAGACGCCGCGCATTCCGGACGCTTCCGTCGATCCGACGGTCAAGAACTTCCATTGGGGCGATCTGACCAGGGCCAGCTTCGAGGCGCATGACGCCGGCTTCGATACGGCGGTGCTGCTGGACCACGAAGGCTTCCTCACCGAAGGCCCCGGCTTCAACGTCTTTGCCGTGATCGACGGCACCGTGGTCAGCCCGCCGCGCGGCGCGCTTGAAGGCATCACTCGCTTGTCGGTGAAGGAGCTTTGCGCCGAACTCGGCATTCCTCATGACATCCGGCCGGTTTCGCGGGACGATCTCGAACAGGCGGACGAAGTGTTCTTTTCCACCACGGCCGGCGGCATCATGCCGGTCAGCCGGCTCGGTTCGCGCATTCTCGGCAACGACCGGCCCGGGCCGCTTTCGGCCCGTTTGCGGGAAACGTTCTGGGCCAAGCGGCGCGAAGGCTGGCATGCGACGCCGATCACCTACGGGACGGCGGCTTAACCGGAATCCTTTGTCCTGGGAGGTCCTGCATGACCACACGCTCCATCACGGTCGTCGGCGCCGGGTTCAGCGGCACGCTGCTTTCGCTGCACCTGCTGCGCCATTGCCCGCCCGACACGCGCGTCGTGCTGATCGAGCGCAACGCCTGCTTCGGCCGCGGCCAGGCCTACGCGACGCGCAACCCCAGCCACCTGCTGAACGTGCCGGCCGGGCGGATGAGCGCCTTTCACGACCGCCCCGACGACTTCCTGGACTGGCTGCACCGCACGGACCGCGCTGAATGCGACGCCGCCCCGACCGCGGCCTGCTTCGTGCCGCGCCGGGTGTATGGCGGCTACGTCCGCGACCTGTTGAAGGAGGAAATCCGCCGCGCTCCCCGCCGCCGCTTCGAGCTGGTGCGCGGCGAGGTGGTCGGCCTGGACCGCTCCGGCCCGGCCCTGCGCCTGCAGCTCGACCGCGGCCGGGAGATCGAGTCGGACCTCGCCGTGCTGGCGGTGGGCAACTTCCCGCCCGCCCCCATGCCGGTCGCTGACCCGGCGTTCTACGACGGCCCATCCTACCGCCCCGACCCTTGGGCGCCGGAGGCGCTGACGGGCCTCGACCCGGCGGACCCGGTGCTGCTCATCGGCACCGGGCTGACCACGGTTGATGTCGTGACCTCCTTGCTCGACCAGGGGCATCGCGGGCCGATCCACGCCCTTTCGCGCCGCGGCCTGC
>CALMVT010000206.1:0-1472 GCA_937873175.1 uncultured Acetobacteraceae bacterium
AGGTCCAGGTCCAGTACGGTCGCACCCAGGACCGCATCGTTCGGCACCACGGAAACTATGTCGTCCTCCTCTCGCTCGGCTTCGCTTGCGAAGCGTATCATAAAGTAAATGTCCGCCGCGGCCGGGCTCGCCGTAACATAATCGCGTGCCACGGCTGGGTTTGCTTCCGATCGGGAACAAGCATGTTTCCCAAACGTAAATGCGCGGCCGCGCCAAAGGCGTGTAGAGTCCGAGATGGCGCGGATCGCGCCGCGAAAAAACGGGAGGACGCGTGTTGGCGAGCAGAAAAGGTCTCGACGCGCCCGCGGCAGCGACGCCCCGTTCGCTGACCGATGCCGCTTTGGCGCCTCCTGCCGTCGCCCCGGTGCTGAGCGAGCGCCGCGCGCGCCGCGCCGCGGGCCGGCGCTTGCGCCGTTTCCTGTCGCTCGATGACTTCGATGCCGCCTCCCGCCGGCACCTGCCCCGGATGCTGCACGGCTTCGTCGCCGGAGCCGCCGAGACCGGGGCCTCGCTGCACGGCAACGCCGCCGCTTTCGGGGAATACGGCTTTGTCCCGCGCGTGCTGGCGGACGTGTCCGGCCGCAGCCAGGCCGCCACTCTGTTTGGCCAGCAACACGCAGCGCCGTTCGGGATCGCCCCCATGGGGGCTGGCGCGATCTGTGCGTACCGCGCGGACGTCGTGCTGGCGCGCGCCGCGGTTGCCGCCCGCGTGCCGATGGTTCTCAGCGCCTCGTCGCTGATCCCGCTGGAGGACGTGCGGCGGGAAGGGGGAGCGAGCTGGTACCAGGCCTACCTCCCTGGCGAGGCCGCGCGCATCGAGCCCTTGGTGGACCGCGTGGCGGCGGCCGGCTACGGCACCTTCGTGCTGACCGCGGACGTGCCCGTGGCGGCCAACCGCGAGAACAACGTCCGCAACGGCTTCAGCGTGCCGCTCACGCCCAGCCCGCGGCTGTTCTGGAGTGGAGTGACGCACCCGTCCTGGCTGCTTGGTACAGCGCTGCGCACGCTGTTCCGGCACGGGATGCCGCATTTCGAGAACATGGACGCGACCCGCGGGCCGCCGATCCTGTCGCGTGATCTCGTGCGTGCGGTGGGCCGACGCGACCAGCTTTCCTGGAACCACCTGGGGCTGATCCGGCGCCGCTGGCGCGGTCCGCTGGTCGTCAAGGGCATCCTGTCCGCAGCCGACGCGCGCCTCGCGCGCGAGCACGGCGCCGACGGGGTCATCGTGTCGAACCACGGCGGCCGGCAGCTGGACGGCGCCGTCGCCCCGTTGCGCGTCCTGCCGGCCATCAAGGCCGTGGCGGGCGGGATGGCCGTGATGCTGGATGGCGGCATCCGGCGCGGGACGGACGTGCTAAAGGCCCTGGCACTCGGCGCGGACTTCGTGTTCATCGGCCGTCCGTTCCTCCAAGCCGCGGCGGTCGGCGGCGAGGACGCCGTCCGCCACGCGATCCGGCTGCTTTCGGAAG
>CALMVT010000206.1:1482-4073 GCA_937873175.1 uncultured Acetobacteraceae bacterium
GATCGACCGCGACATGGCGCTGCTCGGAATCCGAAGCCTTGGGGAACTGGCGCCGGAACTGCTCCACCGAACTGAGGCAGGGTGGGGTGGCGCCGGCGGCGCGGGCGCCTATGGTGGTGTGGGCCAGCAACAAAAGAGCAGCGGCATGGCGACGTCCGACACGGGGCATGCCGGAGATCGCAGCTCGCAACAGGGAAAGGAGCGCCTCGTGGATCGGAGAAGCATGCTGCGCGCGGCGGCGCCGCTCGCCCTGGGGATGCTGGCGCGCGGGCGGCGCGCGCGGGCGGCGGAGACGACCGAGATCCGCTTCGCCCGCCAGTTCTCGCTGGGCTACCTGCAGTTCAACGTCATGGAGCACCGCGGGCTGGTGGAAAAGCACGCCGAGGCGCTCGGCCTGCCCGGCGTCAAGGCGTCCTGGGTGACGTTCAACGGGCCGGAAGCGATGAACAACGCGTTGATCTCCGATACCGTGGACGTGGTCGCGGGCGGGGTGCCGGGGCTGCTGACCATCTGGGCGCGCACCAGGGGCACGGCGCTTGGGGTGCGCGGGGTGTCGGCGTTGTCCTCGCAGCCGATCCTGCTCAACTCCCGTGTCCCGGCCGTGAAGACCATCGCCGACCTGACGCCGGACGACCGCGTCGCCCTGCCCACGGTGAAGGTGTCCGTGCAGGCGTTGGTGCTGCAGATGGCAGCCGCCCAGCGGTTCGGCCAGGCCGGGTTCGCCCGGTTCGACCCACTGACGGTCTCGATGGCGCCGCCGGACGCCACCGTCGCCCTGCTCAGCGGTGCGGCCGGCGTCACGTCCGTGTTCGGCGTGCCGCCGTTCCAGCAGCAGCAATTGGAGCAGCCGGGCATCCACACGATCCTGAACTCGTTCGAGGTGCTGGGCGGCCCGCACTCCTTCAGCGTCGCGTGGACCAGCGCCCGGTTCCGCGACCGCAACCCGACCCTGTACAAGGCCCTTGTTGCCGCGCTGCGGGAAGCGACCGACGTCGTGAACGCCGACCGGCGCGGCGCCGCGCGGCTCTGGGTTGAGGACACGCGCTCCAAGCTGTCGGTGGACCAAGTGGAGCGCGTGGTGTCCGGCCCGCAGGTCCGCTGGACCCTGGCGCCCGAGGCCACGATGAAGTTCGCCGCCTTCATGCACGACGTGGGCTCGATCAAGGCGGCGCCGGCGTCCTGGTCCGATTTGTTCTTCCCTGAAGTGCACGACTTGCAGGGAAGCTGATGCCGCGCCCGCCCGTCGAAGAACCGGTGATGGAAGCGGCCATGGCATCCCCCGGCCTGGGGGTGCCTGCCGCGCCGGCGCCGCTGCTGTCCGTGCAGGGGGTCAGCCTGCAATACCGGACGCGCGAGCACGTCATCACCGCGACCCACCGTGTCGGTTTCGACGTGCACCGGTCTGACCGCTTCGTGCTGCTCGGCCCGTCCGGCTGCGGCAAGTCCACGCTGCTCAAGGCGGTGGCCGGGTTCATCCGGCCGGTCGAGGGCCGGATCACGCTCAACGGCCGGGTCGTGGACCGCCCGGGTCCGGACCGCATGATGGTGTTCCAGGAGTTCGACCAGCTGCTGCCGTGGAAAACCGTGCTGGGCAACGTGATGTTCCCCATGCAGGTCAGCCGGTGCTGCAGCCGTGCTGAAGCGCGCGAGCGGGCGCTGCGCAGCATCGACAAGGTGAAGCTGGGCAAGTTCCGGGACGCCTACCCCCACATGCTGTCGGGCGGCATGAAGCAGCGCGCGGCGATCGCGCGGGCCATGGCCCTGGAGCCGGACATCCTGCTGATGGACGAGCCTTTCGCCGCGCTCGACGCGCTCACCCGCCGGCAGATGCAGGACGAGCTGCTGGCGTTGTGGGAGGACACGCGCTTCACCGTGCTGTTCGTCACGCATTCGATCGAGGAGGCCGTGGTGGTCGGCTCGCGCATCCTGATCCTGAGCCCGCATCCCGGGCGGGTGCGGGCGGAGCTGAACGCCCACCAGTTCGACCACCGCCACCAGGGCGGCGCGGAGTTCGCAGCACTGCACCGCCGCATCCACGCTATGCTGTTCGCGGAGGCCGACGGCGCGGCGGCGGCGCGGGGGCCCAAGCATGACTGATCTGCGGCCGCGCCCCGGCCCGTTCGTACGGCCCGAGTTCGAACACCCCGCGGTCGCGCCCGGCGGTGCGGCGGACGCCGCGGGGGCGCCCCTCGGACCCATCGATTGGCTGCTCGACCAAGCCTGGGTGCGCCGGACGCTCATCCTGGCCGGCCTCGTCCTGCTGTGGGAGGCCTACGCGCGCGCCCTCGGCAACCCGCTCATGGTCCCGAGCTTCTCCGACACGGTGGCGGCGCTGTGGGATGCGGCGGTAGACGGGCCGCTGCTGGGGCGCACGCTGACTTCGCTGCGGGTGCTGCTGCTCGGCTATGCCGGCGGCGTGCTGCTTGCCGCGGTGCTCACCGGCCTCGCCGTGTCCTCGCGGATCGGGACCGATCTCCTGTCCACCCTGACCGCCATGTTCAACCCGCTGCCCGCCATCGCGCTGCTGCCGCTCGCGCTGCTGTGGTTCGGCCTCGGCACGGGCAGCCTGGTGTTCGTGATCATCCATTCCG
>CALMVT010000207.1 GCA_937873175.1 uncultured Acetobacteraceae bacterium
TAGTGTTTATCGACCTCGGGCGAAGCGCAAGCAGGCACCGTGGAGAGCTTCGGACTGCTGCCGCAAGGCTTTGTTGAATGAACCAATCCACCTTTTGCTTGGGTCCCGAGCATGACGATCGGATCACGAGCCTTCGCTCAAGGGCACCGTTTCCCGCAGCGCCTGCAAGTGGCCGGCGTGGCTCTGCACCTCGACGAAGATCCGGCGCACCTGGGGGAACGCCGCTTTGATCTCGCGCTCGATGCTGCTCGTGGTCCGCTCCGCCGCCTCCGCCGGCAGGGTGTCGTCGAAGTCGAGGCTGATCGCCGCCAGCACGTCGCGTGGGCCGAAGTGCATGGTCAGCACCTCGTTTACGCCATGCACGCCGGGGCTGCGGGCCACGATGCCGCGCAGGCCGTCGCGGACTGCCGGGGCGGCGGCTTCGCCCAGCATCAGGCCCTTGCACTCGGCGGCCAGGAACGCGGCGACGCCCGCCAGCACCAGGCCAATCAGTACACTGGCCACGCCGTCCAGGCGGGGGAGCTGGAAGATTTCCGCGCAGGCCAGACCGACGCCCGCGATCAACAGGCCGATAAGCGCGGCGCTGTCTTCCAGGAGCACGGTGAACACGGTCGGGTCCTTGCTGCGCTGCACTGCTTCCAGCAGATCGACGGACCGGTTCTGCGCGCGAAAGGCACGGAACGCCACCAGCCAGCTCGCCCCCTCGAACAGGAAGGAAAGGCCGAGGACGATGTAGTTGACGAGGGCGTTCTCGACCGGGTGCGGGGTGCGGATCTTGTCGATGCCTTCAAAGATCGACACCCCGGCGCCCAGGCCGAAGATCAGGATCGCCACCACGAAGGTCCAGAAATACAGCTCAAGTCCGTAGCCGAACGGGTGCGCCGGCGTCGCGGGCCGGGCGGAGCGGCGCAGGCCATACAGCATCAGCACCTGGTTGCCGGTGTCCACCGTGGAGTGGATAGCCTCGCTCAGCATGGCGGCGCTGCCGGTCCAGAACGCCGCGCCGAACTTGGTAAGCGCGATGGCCAGGTTGCCGGCGAGGGCGGCGTAGATGGTGGACTTGGATTCCTGCGCCATGGCAACATCAGCGCGAGCGGGCAGAGCTGGTTGCACATGCGCCCCGGACCGTGATCCGCCGCCGGGATTTACTCCAGCGCCTCATCCAGCAGCACCACGGAATGCACTGCCCGGCGTCCCGACAGGTCGGCGATCTGATGCCGGCAGGAGGTTCCATCCGCGACGATCCGGTCCTCCGCCCCTGCCGCCCGCACCGCCGGCAGCAGCCCGGCCTCCGCCATCGCGGCCGATGCCTCCTGCGTTTCCGCCCCATAGCCGAATGCCCCCGCCATGCCGCAGCAGGACGACGTGATCGGTTGCACGTCGAGGCCAGGCACCTGGCGCAGGGCCGCGAGCGCGTCGGGAAACGCGCCGAATGACTTCTGGTGGCAATGGCCGTGCACATGCGCCCGGCCCAGCCGTGCACGGAGCGGCAGTTGCACGCCCTCACGGCACAGGAACTCGCTCAGCAGCACAGCGCGGGCGGACAGCGCCGCGGCGTCCGGGCCAGGCAACAGGGAGGCGAACTCGTCGCGGAGGGTCAGCAGGCAGGACGGCTCCAGCCCCACGACGGGCAGCGGCCCCGCGAGCGCCGTCATCGTACGCCGCGCTTCCGCGCGGGCCTGGTCGATCATGCCGGCGGAAAGGTAGGTCCGGCCGCAGCACAGCGGGCGGCCACGGTGCGGAGGCAGGACGGCGCGGTAGCCCGCCGCGGCCAGCACGCGGATGGCGGCGCGCAGGTTCTCCGGCTCGAAATAGCGGTTGAAGGTGTCGGCCAGCAGCAGCACGTCGCCGCGCGGCGCCGGGTCAGCCGCGGCCTCCGCATCGCGGAACGGCGCGTGGCTCCACGCTGGCAAGGAGCGGGCGGCGGACAGGCCGAGCCACCGCTCCGACGCCCGGCGCAGCATCGGCACCCGGTTGCGCAGGTTGGCCAACGGCGCGAGCGCGGCGGCAACGCGGGCATAGCGCGGCAGTTCCGCCACCAGCCGCGCCCGCCGTCCCACGCCGTGCCGCGCGGCGCGTGCGGCCAACGCTTCGACCTTCATCTTCGCCATGTCCACGCCAGTCGGGCATTCCCGCCGGCACGCCTTGCACGACACGCACAGCGCCAGCGCTTTCGCCACGTCGTCCCCGGCCATTGCATCGGCGCCGAACTGCCCCGTCAGCGCCAGCCGCAGCGTGTTGGCCCGGCCGCGCGTCAGGTGCGCCTCGTCCCGCGTCACCCGGTAGCTCGGGCACATGCTGCCGGCGTCGAACTTACGGCAGGTACCGTTGTTGTTGCACATCTCGACCGCTGCCAGCATCCCGCCGAGCGGCCCCGGATGCTCCGACCAATCGAGCGCCGGGGAAAAGCCTGGCGCTGCCGCGTAGCCCGGCGGGTAGCGGAACAGGCTGCGGTCGTCCATGCGTGGCGCGCGCACCACGCGGCCGGGGTTCAGCAGGCCCGCCGGGTCAAAGGCGTCCTTCACCGCCTCGAACGCGCGGACGATGCGGGGGCCGAACATCTCCTGGTGGAACTCGCTGCGCACGATGCCATCGCCGTGCTCGCCGCTGTGCGACCCCTTGTACTCGCGCACCAGGGCGAAGCATTCCTCCGCGACGGCGCGCATGGTGCGGATGTCGGCCGGGTTCTTCATGTTCAGCACCGGGCGCACATGCAGGCAGCCGACGCTGGCATGGGCGTACCAGGTGCCTTTGGTGCCGTGCCGCGCGAACACGTCGTTCAGCCGCTCCGTATAGTCCGCAAGGTCATCGAGGCCCACCGCGCAGTCCTCGATGAAGGACACGGGTTTCCCGTCGCCTTTCATCGACATCATGATGTTCAGCCCGGCTTCCCGCACCTCGGCGATGCCGGCCTGGAACGCGGGGTCGGTGGCGCGGACCACGGCGCCGGGCCGGCCGAGGTCGGCCATGGCGGCGTCCAGATCGTCGAGCTTGCGGAGCAGCCGCGCGTCGGTGTCGCCGTGGAACTCGACGATCAAGAGGCTGTCCGGCTCGCCGCGCACCATCTGGTCGATAGTGGCTCGGTAGATCGGGATGCTTCGGCCGAGGTCGATCATGGTGCGGTCCACCAACTCCACCGCCTCCGGCCCCAACTGGACCAGGTGCCGCGACGCCTCCATGGCGGCGCGGAAGGTGGGAAACTGGCACACGCCCAGCACCTTGCGCGGCAGCGCCGGCTGCAGCGTCAGCAGCAGCGCGGTGGAAAACGCCAGCGTGCCCTCCGACCCCACCAGCAGCCGCGCCAGGTTGTCCCGCCCGGCCCGGCGCGCGGCGGGAGTCAGCATCTCGATGTTGTAGCCGCCGACCCGGCGGAGCTGTGTGGGGAACCGCGCCGCGATCTCCTCCGCTTCGGCCGCGCCCAACGCGCGCAGCCGTTGAATCAGCGCGGCGATGACCGCGGGAGTGTCCCCGTCCGAATCTGGCCCCAGATTATCTGACATTGGGCCGAAGCGGTGCCGGGTGCCGTCCGCTAAGAGGGCGTCGACGGCCAGCACATTGTCGGCCATCAGCCCGTAGCGGATGCTTTTCGATCCGCAGGAGTTGTTGCCCGCCATGCCGCCCAGGGTGCAGCGGCTGTGCGTGCTGGGGTCCACCGGGAAGAACAGCCCGTGTGGCTTGAGGCTGGCGTTCAGGTGGCCGAGCACGAGGCCCGGCTCCACCCACGCCGTCCGCCCGTCGGCGTCCACCTCCAGCACCCGGCGCAAATGCTTCGTGCAGTCGATCACCAGGGCGCGGTTCACGGTCTGCCCGCATTGGCTGGTGCCGCCGCCGCGGGGCAGCACGGGGACGCCGTGCTCCCGCGCAATCGACAGCGCCGCCGCCACGTCCGCCACCGTGCGCGGCACCACGACGCCCACCGGCTCGACCTGGTAGATGGAGGCGTCGGTGGCGTAGCGCCCGCGGTCGGCGCGGGTGAACAGCACCTCGCCCTCGATCTCGCGGCGCAGGCGTTGGGCCAGGCGCGGGTCGCCCGGCGGCGTGGGGCGGAGGCGGAGGTCGTCAGGCAACGCGGGGCGCCCCTTTCCAAGCCGCCGCGGCGTCGGCGGCGAAGGTCTGGTCCGGGCGCATCCAGAACGCGGCGGCGGTGCCGGCCAGCAGCAGCGCCATGGTGCCGTAGAACGGCAGCGACCAGTTGCCGGTCGCGTCGATCACCACGCCGAACACCAAGGGCGACAGGATGGCCGCGAGCGCCGATCCGGAATTCATCAGGCCGCTCGCAGTGCCGGAATAGGCCGGCGCGATGTCCATGGGGATCGCCCACATCGGCCCGATGGTCAGCTCGGCGAAGAAGAATGCGCCGCCGAGGGACAGCGCCGCGAGCGCCGGATCGGTGACGAACAGCACGGGCGCCGAGCAGACAAAGGAGCCGACCATCCCCAGGATCACCAAATCGCGCCGCGCCCGGACCAGGCTGCCGGTGCGGCGGAGCAGCGCGTCGCTGACCCACCCGCCCAGCGCGTCGCCCACCACGCCGCCTGCGAACACCAGGGACGCGAACAGCGCCGAGTTCTTCAGGTCGAGCTTGTAGGCATGCAGCATGAACTGCGGCACCCAGGTCAGAAAGGTCCAAAGCGTCCAGCCGTAGCAGAAATACACGAACGTCACCGGCGCCATGCGGCGGAGCAGCGCCCCCCAGGGCGTGGGCGCGCGGCCCGCGGCGGGCGGGCGCGGCGGCGGCAGGTTCGGGAGGTCGGCCGGCGTCACGCCCGGATGCGTCCGCGGGTCGTCCCGGTAGTACCACGCCCAGACCGCGACCCACACCAGGCTGACCAAGCCCATCACGACGAACGAGCCGCGCCAGGAGACGAGGGAGATCAGCAGCACGACGAAGGGCGGGGTGATGGCGTTGCCGAGGCGGGCGGCGGCATGGGTGATGCCCTGCGCCCAGCCGGACTTGCCGCCGGGCAGCCAGGATGACATGGCGCGGGTCGCGGTGGGGAAGGTGGCTCCCTCCCCCAGTCCCAGCAGCACCCGCGCCAGGATCAACGACCATAGCCCGCCGACGAAGCCGGTGAGGATCGTCGCGCCCGCCCAGATCAGCCCGCACACGGTCAGCGTCCGCCGCGCCCCGAACCGGTCGCCGAACCAGCCGCCGACCACCTGGCACGCAAGGTATGGGTAAGCGAAAGCCGAGAACACCAGGCCGAGCTGCGTGTTGCTCAGGCCCAGTTCCGCCTTGAAGGCCGCCGCGGCGGTGCTGACGTTCACCCGGTCCATGTAGGTGACGAAGTACATCATGCACAGCAGCAGCAGAACGTTGCCGCTGGCCGTTACCCGCCGGATCGCCATGAGCCGTTCCCTCCGAAATCGGGCCTTTTTGCGGACCCGGTTACGCCGCCTCTGCCGCCTGCGCCGCTTCCGTGCGCCCGGCCAGTACATCCAACGCGCGGGCCACGCCGCCCGCCCGATGCGGGACGCCGGCCGCGAACAGCCCCATCTCGACCCCGCCCAGGGTGCCCAGCAGCATCAGGTCGTTGAACCAGCCCAGGTGCCCGATGCGGAACACCCGGCCTTTCAGCTTCGCCAGCCCCGCCCCAAGCGACATGTCGTAACGGTCCAGGATCACCTGCCGTAGCGCGTCGGCGTCGTGTCCGTCCGGTATCACCACGGCGGTCAGGATGCTGGAGTACTCGCGCGGGTCCTGGCAAAGGATCTCCAGGTCCCAGCCTCGCACCGCCGCCCGGGTGGCCGCGGCGTGGCGCGCGTGCCGGGCAAAGACGTTGGGCAGGCCCTCCTCCTGGAGCATGGCAAGCGCCTCCTCCAGCCCATACAGCAGGTTGGTGCTGGGCGTGTAAGGGAAGTATCCCGTGGCGTTCGGCATCAGCATCTCCTGCCAATCCCAGTAGGAGCGCGGCATCCCGCCGGTTTTCGCCGCCGCAAGCGCCTTGTCCGAGACCGCGTTGAAGCTTAGGCCCGGCGGCAGCATCAGCCCCTTCTGCGAACCGGACACCGTGACATCCACGCCCCAGGCGTCGTGCTGGTATTCCATCGAGCCGAGCGACGAGATGGTATCCACCATGAACAGCGCCGGGTGGTCCGCCCGGTCGATGGCGGCGCGGATCTCGGCGATGCGGCTGGTGACGCCGGTGGAGGTCTCGTTGTGCACCACCATGACCGCGCGGATGCTGCGGTCCGGGTCGGCGCGCAGCCGGGCCTCCACGTCCGCGGGATCGACGCCGCGGCGCCAGTCGCCGGGCACCCAATCGACCTGCAAGCCGAACCGCCCGGCCATTGCGTGCCACAGGCTCGCAAACTGCCCGGTTTCATACATCAGCACCCGGTCGCCGCGGGCCAACGTATTGACAATGGCCGCTTCCCACGCGCCAGTGCCGGAGGCCGGGAAGATGATGACCGGTCCCGCGGTGCCGAACACCGCTTGGCAGCCTGCCAGCACG
The DNA here is from genome assembly GCA_937873175.1 of uncultured Acetobacteraceae bacterium. Lineage (GTDB taxonomy): Bacteria > Pseudomonadota > Alphaproteobacteria > Acetobacterales > Acetobacteraceae > CAHJXG01. The sequence goes on from CALMVT010000207.1 coordinate 6,456, forward strand.
GAGCGGCCCAGCCGGCCGAACTCGGGGCCGCGGTGGTCGATGGTGGGCCGGTCGATGGCGCGCAGGATACGGTCGGGCACGTTGCTCGGCCCCGGGATCTGCAGGAAATGCCGGCCGCTTCTGAATGCGCCGCTTTCGGTTGTCATGACGTGCCTCGGACGTGGACGCGATAGGTTGCTTGCACCTTTGCCAGCCTATGGCAAGCCGGGTCAGGACGACCAGTTCTCGCGGAAGTCGATATGCAGGGACAGGCCGCCGTCCACAAACACGGTCTGCCCCGTGATGTAGGCCGCATCCGCCGAGGCCAGAAAGGCGAAGCAGGCCGCGATCTCCGAGGCTTCCGCGCTGCGACCGATCGGGATGTGCCGCTCGACCACGCCGCGCGCCGCCGGGTCGTCGGCCCACGCGGCGTTGATCGGGGTGAGGGTTGCGCCCGGCGCCACCGCGTTGACTCGGATGCCGCGGCCCGCGAACTCCAAGGCCAGGGTACGCGTCAGGTTGCCCATGGCGCCCTTACTGGCGGAATAGCCGAGATAGCCGGGTTTTGGGACCACCTCGTGCACCGAGGAATTGTTCAGCACCACGCCGCGCCCTTGCGTCAGGAAATGCCGGATCGCGGAGCGGGCGCACAGCACAGCGCCGCGCAGGTTGACCGCCAGCACGCGGTCGAAATCGGCGATGTCCAACGCCTCGCTCGGGCTGGGGATCTGCATCCCGGCGTTGTTCACCAGCACGTCCAGCCCGCCCAGCCCGGCGATGGCCCCCGCCACGAAGCGCTCCACCGCGGCCTCCTCCGCCACGTTGCCCGGCACGGCGCAGTGCGGCCCGGCGGCGACGCCCGGCAGCGAGGCGAAGGCTGCGGCCAGCGCCGGCCCGTCGTCGCGGTCGTTGAGCGCGACCCGCGCGCCTTCTTCAGCAAAGCGCCGGGCGACCGCAAGCCCGATCCCCTGGGCCGCTCCCGTGACCAGAACCCGCATCCCGTCCAATCCGCGCATCGCGTCCTCCTTCCATCGCGCCGGTTCAATCCGCCGCCACCGCCCCGGCCTCCGCCTGGTGCCACAGCCGGCCGGCGACCACCA
>CALMVT010000208.1 GCA_937873175.1 uncultured Acetobacteraceae bacterium
GAGCTGCTGGAGCGCCGGCTGGACGCCGTGGTGTATCGCCTTAAATTCGCCATCACGCCCTTCGCTTCCCGGCAGTTCGTCAACCATGGCCATATCACGGTGAACGGCAAGAAGGTGAACATCCCGTCATACCTGCTGCGCGACGGCGACGAGATCGAGGTGCGGGAAAAGTCCAAGCAGCTCGCGGTCGTGCTGGACGCGGCGCAGAGCGGGGAACGGGACGTGCCGGACTACCTGGAAGTGGACCATCGCGCCATGAAGGGCCGCTTCGGCCGGGCGCCGAAGCTGACCGACGTGCCGTATCCCGTCACGATGGAGCCGAACCTGGTCGTCGAGTTTTACTCGCGCTAGCCCGACCCCATATCCGTTGTGCATGCGCCGGGCGTCCTGCCCGGCGTTTTGCGTTTTGAGGGCTGTGATGACACCCACCCAAGAGATCGCCCGCCGCCGCACCTTCGCGATCATCTCCCACCCCGATGCCGGCAAGACGACGCTGACCGAGCGGCTGCTGCGCGCCGGCGGCGCCATCCAGTTGGCCGGCAACGTGCGCGCCAAGGGCGAGCGGCGCCGTACCCGCTCGGACTGGATGGGGATCGAGCGCGACCGCGGCATCTCCGTCGTGACCTCCGTGATGACGTTCGAGTACTCCGGCTGTGTGTTCAACCTGCTGGACACGCCGGGGCACGAGGACTTCAGCGAGGACACTTACCGCACGCTGACCGCCGTGGATTCTGCGGTCATGGTGATCGACGCCGCGAAGGGGATCGAGGCGCGGACCCGCAAGCTGTTCGAGATCTGCCGACTGCGCGATATCCCTATCGTGACCTTCATCAACAAGATGGACCGCGAAGCGCGCGACCCGTTCGAGATCGTGGACGAGGTTGCCAGCACCCTGGCGCTCGACACCGCGCCGGTGACGTGGCCGATCGGCCGCGCGGCGACCTTTGCCGGCACCTACGACGTGCGCAGCCGCGCCTTGCACCTCACGGACACGCTGGAGCAGAGCGACCCCCGCATGATCGCGTTGGGAGAAGAGTTGGAGCTGGTCCAGGCGGCTTTGCCGGAATTCGACTTGGAGAGCTTCAACGCCGGGCACCTGACGCCGGTGTTCTTCGGAAGCGCCATCAAGGAGATCGGCGTGTCGGACCTGCTGGATGGCCTGGTGAGCTTCGGCCCACCGCCGCGGGCGCAGCCGGCCGACCTGCGCACTGTGGAGGCGACGGAGGACAAGCTGACCGCGCTGGTGTTCAAGATCCAGGCGAACATGGACCCTAACCACCGGGACCGCATCGCCTTTGCCCGGGTGTGCTCCGGCCGGCTGACGCGCGGCATGCGGCTCAAGCAGGTGCGGACGGGCAAGCAGATCCCGCTGCACGCGCCGCAGTTCTTCTTCGCGCGGGACCGGCAGATCGCGGACGAGGCCTTTGCCGGCGACGTGGTGGGCATCCCGAACCATGGCACGCTGCGCATCGGCGACACGCTGACGGAGGACGAGGAACTGAATTTCGTCGGCGTGCCGTACTTCGCGCCTGAGATCCTGCGCCGGGTCCGATTGGACGACGCGATGAAGGCGAAGAAGCTGCGCCAAGCGTTGCAGGAACTGGCGGAGGAGGGCGTGGTGCAGTTGTTCCGCCCGCAGGACGGCAGCCAACCCATCGTCGGCGTGGTCGGCACCTTGCAGCTTGACGTGCTGGTAGCGCGGCTCGGCAGCGAGTACGGCGTCGCCATCGGCTTCGAGCCGGTGCCCTATGCACTCGCGCGCTGGGTCACGGGGGACAAGGCGTTGCTGGCCCGGTTCGTCGCGCAGCAACGAACCAGCATGGCAGACGACGTGGACGGCGACCCGGTTTACCTCGCAAGCTCCGCCTTCATGATGCGGCGCACCGCCGAGATGCACGAAGGGCTGGTGTTCCGGGACATCAAGGACGTGCGTGCCGAGGCCGTGGCGGCCTGAGATGGACCGGGTTGACCGCAAGCTGCTGGCACTGTTGCAAGAGGACAGCACCCAATCCATCGCGCAACTGGCGGACCAGGTTGGGCTGTCGCAAACGCCGTGCTGGAAGCGCATCCAGCGGCTGGAGGCCGAGGGCATCATTGAGCGCCGGGTGGCGCTACTGTCGCCGGAGAAGCTCGGCCTGGGCCTGACGGTGTTTGTGTCGATCGAGGCCGGCGACCACTCGCCGGACTGGCTGGCCCGGTTCGCCGCCGCTGTCTCAGAATTTTCGGAGGTGATCGAAGTGCACCGGATGGCCGGGGATATCGACTACATGTTGCGAGTGATCACCCGGGACATCGCGGCCTATGACGGGTTCTACAAACGGTTGATCGCCGCGGTGCCGATCAAGAACGTCAGCTCGCGTTTCAGCATGGAGCGGGTCAAGTCAACAACGGCGTTGCCGTTGGAAATGGCCGGGTAGGCGGCCGGATCGAAAGAACGTCCGGCCGCCCAGGCGCTACGCGGCTGCCTGATGCGGCACGCCCTTTTCGGTCAGCATGGTCTCCAGCTCGCCCGACTGGTACATCTCGGTCAAGATGTCGCAGCCGCCGACGAATTCACCCTTCACGTAAAGCTGGGGCACGGTCGGCCAATTCGAGAACTGCTTCACGCCCTCCCGCAGCTCCGGGTCTTCCAGCACGTTGGCGGTCTGGAACGGCACGCCCATGTGCGTCAGGATCTGCACAACCCGGGCCGAGAACCCGCATTGCGGGAACATGGCGTTGCCCTTCATGTAGAGCATGACGGGGTTCGCGGTGATCTCGTTCTGGATACGCTCGTGGACTGGACTCATGATGTCGGCTCCTGTTGCGGCGGTGAGGTTTGCAGCGCAAGGGCATGCAGCGCGCCGCCCATGCGGCCCTGCAATGCGGCATAAACCATCTGGTGCTGCTGGACGCGGGAACGGCCGCGGAACGCTTCGCTGACCACAACGGCGGCGTAATGGTCGCCGTCGCCGGCCAGGTCCTGGATCGTGACCTGCGCGTCGGGCAGGGCGTCTCGGATCAACGCCTCGATCTCGTTGGCTACCATCGCCATCGGCTAACTCCCCATCCAGGCCGGGAAGAAGCGCTCATGCGCCGCCCGCAGCTCCGCGAGCGATATGGATACGCCGCCGGGCAGTGTCAAATGCGTGCCCTCGGCGCGGCCGAGCCGCTGGGCCGGCACCCCGGCGCTTTCGGCTGCAATCAAAATGGCGTCCGCGTCGGCCACGGCCAGCACGTAGCGGGCCTGGTCCTCCCCGAACCAGAAGCAGTGCGGCACCGACCCGGCAGGCGCGTCCAGGAGCGTCGCGCCGACATCGCCGCCCAGCGCCATCTCCGCCACGGTGACCAACAGGCCGCCATCGGACACGTCATGGCAGGCACGCACCCGGCCCGCCAGGATCAGTTCGCGCACCAAGTCGCCGTTGCGGCGTTCGGCGGCGAGATCGACCGGCGGCGGCGGCCCATCCTCCCGCCCGGCGACCTCCCGCAGCCACAGCGACTGCCCCAGCCAGCCGGACGCTGTGCCCACCAGCACCAAATCCAGCCCCGGCCGCAGCGCCAGGCCGACGCATTGGCCCGCGTCCTCCAGCACGCCGAGGCCGCCGATGGCCGGCGTGGGCAGGATGCCGCGGCCGTCGGTCTCGTTATACAAGCTGACGTTGCCGCTTACGACGGGGAAGTCGAGCGCCCGGCAAGCCGCTGCCATGCCGCGGATGCTGGCGGCGAACTGGCCCATGATCTCGGGCTTCTCGGGATTGCCGAAGTTCATGTTGTCGGTGATTGCGAGCGGACGCGCACCCACCGCGGACAGGTTGCGCCAAGCCTCCGCCACCGCCTGCATCCCGCCGGCCTCCGGGTCGGCGGCGCAATAGCGCGGCGTGCAGTCGGTGGTCAGCGCCAAGGCCCGGCGTGACCCCTCGATCCGCACCACGGCCGCGTCGGCGCCGCCGGGCCGTTGCACGGTTTGGCCGCCGATGGTGCTGTCATACTGGTTCCATACCCAGGCGCGGGAACACAGATCGGGACACCCAATCAGCGTCAGCAACGCGGGCACCAGCCCGGCGGGGTCAGCGACCTCACCCAACAGAGGCAGCTTCGACGTATCCGCCGTGGGCCGGTGATACAGCGGCGCCTGCTCGGCCAGCGGATCAAGCGCGATGTCTGCCTCGACGGCGCCCCGGTGCCGCACCACGATGCGTCCGGTGTCGGTCAAACGGCCGATGACGGCGAAATCCAGCTCCCATTTCTCGAAGATCGCCCGCGCCACGTCCTGCCGGTCCGGGCGCAGCACCATCAGCATGCGCTCCTGGCTTTCCGACAGCATCATCTCATAGGCCGTCATCTCGGCCTCCCGCTGCGGCACTTGGTCGAGGTCCAGCTCGATGCCGACGCTGCCCTTGCCCGCCATCTCGACGCTGCTGCTGGTCAGCCCGGCGGCGCCCATGTCCTGGATCGCCACGATGGCGTCCGTCGCCATCAGCTCCAGGCAGGCCTCGATCAGCAGCTTCTCGGTATAGGGGTCGCCGACCTGCACGGTGGGGCGTTTCTCCTCCGTGGCCGCGTCGAACTCGGCGCTTGCCATCGTGGCGCCATGGATGCCGTCCCGCCCGGTCTTTGAGCCGACATACACAACGGGGTTGCCCACCCCGGCCGCGGCGCTGAGGAAGATGCGGTCGCGCGGCGCAATGCCCACCGTCATGGCGTTGACCAGGGGGTTGCCGCTGTAGGCCGGGTGGAAGTTGACCTCGCCCCCCACCGTGGGCACGCCGACGCAGTTGCCGTAGCCGCCGACGCCGCGCACCACGCCGTCCACCACGCGGCGGGTGCGCGGATCATCCGGGTGGCCGAAGCGCAGGGCGTTCAGGTTGGCGACCGGCCGCGCGCCCATGGTGAACACGTCGCGCAGGATGCCGCCCACCCCTGTCGCTGCGCCCTGATACGGCTCAATGAAGCTCGGGTGGTTGTGGCTTTCCATCTTGAACACGGCGGCCAACCCATCGCCGATATCGACTACGCCGGCGTTCTCGCCGGGACCGTGGATCACCCAGGGTGCAGCCGTGGGAAGCTGCTTCAGCCATACGCGACTCGACTTGTAGCTGCAATGCTCGGACCACATCACGCTGAAGATGCCGAGTTCCGTGAAGCTCGGGGTGCGGCCCATGATCGCCAGCACGCGGCCGTATTCCTCGGCGCTCAGGCCGAACTCGCGCGCCAGCGCCGGGGTGACTTCGCGTTTGGTCATGCCGCGAGCGCCTCGGCCATGCCGGCGAACAACGGCAGCCCGTCCGTGCCGCCCATCAAGGGATCAACCAGGTCCTCGGGGTGCGGCATCAGGCCCATGACCCGCCCATTCGGGCTGAGGATGCCGGCAATGCTGCGGGCGGAGCCATTCGGGTTCGCCTCCGGCACGACCGCGCCTTCGGGGCTGGCGTAGCGCAGCGCAACCAATCCTTCGCCCTCCATCCGGTCCAGCGTAGCCGGGTCGGCGAAGTAGTTGCCGTCGCCATGCGCCATCGGCGCACGGAATACCTGGCCGGGCTGGTAATGCCGGGTGAACGCGGTGTCCGCCCGTTCCACCCGCAGGTGGCAATCCTGCGACAAGAACCGGAGCGAGGCGTTGCGCAGCAGCGCCCCCGGCAGCAGCCCGGCTTCCGCCAGGATCTGGAAGCCGTTGCACACGCCCAGCACATGCCCGCCAGCCGCGGCGAAGTCGCGGATCGCCCCCATCACCGGCGAGCGTGCCGCCATGGCGCCGCAGCGGAGGTAGTCGCCATGGCTGAACCCGCCCGGCAGCACCACAAGGTCGAGGCCCGCAAGCTCGGTCTCCCCATGCCAAACCATCCGGGGTCGCCGTCCGGAAGCGGCCTGGAGCGCGATGGCAATGTCGCGCTCCCGGTTAGTGCCGGGAAAAACGACGACGCCGGCCTTCACGAAGACAGGCCGCCCTCGGTACCCGAGCACTTGTAGGTGTCGTGCAGGGCGCGCAACACGACGCCGGAGGCCTGCAGGCGCTGGCTTTCCGGGTGCGACTTGGCCCAATTGACGACGGCATCCCGCATCTGCACCCCGGTGATCGTCGTGGGCAGGCACAGGTAGGCCGGAAGCTTGCCGCCCTTGCTGCCATCGGCCGGGCGCAAGTTTTGGTAGAAGCTGGCGGCGTCGGACACGCCGTTGATGTAGGCGGTGCAGTCGGCCACCACGCCCTTGTCGCGCCCGGTGCACAAGCTCACCAGCTTGCTGCCGTCAATGGCGGAGAAGCGTTCGGCGTGCGCCGACCCGGCGCATGCAGCCAGCACGGCCAAGGAAGCAAACAGCAACTTCATGATGCGATCTCCACGTGAAAGCCCTCGATAACCGTGTTGGCCAGCAATTTGCGCGCCATCTCCTCGGCACTCGCGCGGGCGCGGGCCGGGTCGCTTTCCGACAATTCCAACTCGATGACCTTGCCTGCCCGGACCTCGCCCACGCCGGCGAAGCCGAGCGTTTGCAGCGCATGGCCGATCGCCTTGCCCTGCGGGTCCAGCACCCCGGGCTTCAGCATCACCATGACGATGGCCTTCACTGCATCGCCTCCGGCCCTTTCAGGTCGTTGTTGCCGGCTTCTGGCAGGATGCCGAGGCGCCGGGCGACCTCTTGGTAGGCTTCCTCGACCCGGCCCATGTCGCGCCGGAAGCGGTCCTTGTCCATCTTCTCGTTGGTCTTGGCGTCCCACAGGCGGCAGTTGTCCGGGCTGATCTCGTCGGCCAGCACCACCCGCATGTCGTCCTCCTCCCACAGCCGGCCAAATTCCAGCTTGAAATCAACCAGGCTGATGCCGACCCCCAGGAACAGCCCGGTCAGGAAATCGTTCACCCGCAGGGTCAGGCTCACGATGTCGTCCATGTCCTGCGTGCTGGCCCAGCCAAAGGCGGTGATGTGCTCTTCCGCCACCATCGGGTCGTTCAGCGCGTCGTTCTTGTAATAGTACTCGATGATGCTGCGGGGCAGGCGGGTGCCTTCCGGGATGCCGAGCCGGGTCGAAAGGCTACCGGCGGCGATGTTGCGGACGACGATCTCCAGCGGGATGATCTCCACCTCACGGATGAGCTGCTCCCGCATGTTGAGGCGGCGCACGAAATGGGTGGGCACCCCGATCTCGGTCAGCCGCATCATCAGGTACTCGCTGATGCGGTTGTTGAGCACGCCCTTGCCGGTGATGATCCCCTTCTTCGCGCCGTTGCCGGCAGAGGCGTCGTCCTTGAAATACTGGACGAGCGTGCCGGGTTCCGGACCCTCGAACAGCACCTTGGCCTTGCCTTCATAGAGTTGCCGGCGGCGTGCCATGCCCGTGATCCCTGTTCCTCACGCGGCCCAGATCGGTCGCGCACGCGGGGGATATAGCAGGGGGGCGCATGGCCCGCCACGGCTGCGACACCTCCAGTCGGGCCATGGGCGGGTCAATGCGGCGCCAATGCAATCGGACGGAACGCCGCCCGGTCCGGCGGCCCGGCGGCAAACAGCCACTCGGGCGTCCCGGCAGCGGGCAGGCCCACCAGGGACGAGCATACCGTGCCAAAGCCGTCCTGCGGCGGCACGTTCAGCGCCGCGGCGCGCGGACCCGACACGTCGGCCAGAAGTTTCTGCCATGCCGTCCAGTCGCCTGCCACCGGGTCTGGCGCCGGGGCGGCGGCGAAGCGTGGCCTGTGCGCCCGCGTCCGCGGGCTGTCGGGGTCATCGGGATCGTGCGCCGTCACCATGTGGCAGCCTGGCGGCAGCGCCCAGCCTTCCGGCTGGCCATCGCACAGCCCGCGGATGAAGTGCGCCGAATGGCGGTCGGCGATGACCATGTTGAAGCTTCGGTACTCGGCGGCATCCAGCGCAAGCAGCGCGTCGGCGGCCGCGGATGCCGAGCCGTGGCGCACCGCCAAGAGCGGCAGCCCGCCCCGGCTCAGCTTGCCCGGCGACGGGCCGAGGCTGCCGGGCCGGTTCAGCACCGCCGCCAGCAGGCCGCCGCGCATCGCCATCCAGGTCCCGCCACCCAACCGGTCGCGCCCGGCGACCGTGGCGGGCTGTTCGGGCCAGTAGGCGCCGGGCGGGTCCCAGGGCCGATCCAGCCGTTCGTCGCGGTTTGCCGCGATCAAGACCGGCCAGGCGTGGTTCGGGCGCAGAAGCAGGATGACGGTGCACACGGCAGCGCGTATGCCACCCCAACTACAGGCCTACCAGCCGCGCCGGCTGTACTCGCGACCCTCATAGCGGTGGTGGCGCCACCATTGGTGCCGGCGCCAACGCTCATAATCGTGGTGCTGGCGCCATTCGCGGTGGCGCCAATTCTCGTAGTATTGCACCGGCTGCACCGCCGGCGCGTCGAACACGGACAGAACCGCATCGGCACGCGGCGCGGCGCTTGCGCCCGTGGCCGCGACGCCCACCAACATTGTCAAACCCATCAGGAACTTGCGCATGGGACAGGGACCTCCTCTGATCCACCGCCAAGCTGGGCAGCGGTGATGGCCGAATCAGGCCGCCGCCATGGCAACATCGTGACCGCCGAACACACGCGCGAATACGTGATCGACATGGCGCAGATGCGGCTCGGCGGCCATGGCGCGGTCCAACTCCGCGGGCGGCACGCGCGCGGCGACCTCCGGATCGGCTTCCAGATGGGCGCGGAAGCTTTTCGCGCCGGGCTTGCCAAGCTCCGTCCAGGCCGTCATCGCGCTTCGCTGCACGATGCGGTAGGCGTCCTCCCGCAGGATGCCCGCGCGCGTCAAGGCGAGCAGCACCTCGCCGCTGTGCACCACGCCACCCAAGCCTTCAAGGTTCGCCGCCATCTGCTCGGGATATACCGTGAGCTTGTCGATCATCCCGGCCAGCCGCGCCAGCGCGAAGTCGAGCGTCACCGTCGCGTCCGGCCCGATGGCCCGCTCCACGCTGGAATGGCTGATGTCGCGCTCATGCCACAGCGCGACGTTCTCCAATGCCGGGGTGACAGCCGCGCGGACGATACGGGCGAGGCCGGTCAGGTTCTCCGACAGCACCGGGTTGCGCTTGTGCGGCATGGCGCTGCTGCCCTTCTGGCCCGGGTGGAAGAACTCCTCGGCTTCCCGCACCTCGCTGCGCTGCAGGTGGCGCACCTCGGTCGCCAAGCGCTCGATGCCCGACGCGATCACGCCCAGGGTGCAGAAGAACGCGGCGTGGCGGTCGCGCGGGATGACCTGCGTGGACACCGTTTCCGGCTGCAGGCCGAGCCGCTGCGCCACATGCGCTTCCACCGCCGGATCGACATGGGCATAGGTGCCCACGGCGCCGCTGATCGCGCAGACCGCGACCTCCGCCCGCGCCTGCAGGAGCCGGGCGCGGTTGCGGGCGAACTCGGCGTAGTGCCCGGCGAGCTTCAGGCCGAAGCTCGTCGGCTCCGCATGGATGCCGTGGCTGCGGCCGATGGTCAGCGTGTGCCGGTGCTCCATCGCCCGGCGCTTCAGCGCGGCGAGCAAAACGTCCAGGTCGGCCAGCAACAGGTCGGCCGCCTGGGTGAGCTGCAAGGAGAAGCAGGTGTCGAGCACATCGCTGCTGGTCAGCCCCTGGTGCACGAAGCGGCTGTCCTCGCCGATGCCCTCGGCCAGCCAAGTGAGGAAAGCGATCACGTCATGCCGGGTTTCGGCCTCGATGGCGTCGATGCGGGAAAGATCGTCCGGGCCGATGGCGGCCATCTTCGCATCGCCCCGGACGCGGATGGTGCGGGCGGCCTCGGCCGGAATGCTGCCCAGTGCGGCCATCGCCTCCGCGGCCAGGGCCTCGATCTCGAACCAGATCCGGAAGCGGTTCTCTGGCGCCCAAATCGCGGTCATGGCAGGACGGGAGTAGCGGGGAACCATGGGCGGGCCTCTTGGGCTTTGCGGTTGCCTGCTGTCAGTACGCCCGCACGCCCTCCATGACAACATTGGGGCTTGCGCCAACCCAGGAGCATGCATTGATCCTAGCCGAAGAAATCTGGCCGCAACTCGTGGCGCTCGGCCAGGTGCTGCTCATCGACCTGGTGCTGGCCGGGGACAATGCGGTCGTGGTCGGCATGGCGGTGGCCGGCCTGCCGGAGGCCCAGAAATCTCGCGCCATCCTGATCGGCGTCGCCGCGGCAACGGTGCTGCGGATCGCCTTTGCGCTGCTCGCCTTGCACCTGCTGGCGATTATCGGGCTGCTGTTCGCCGGCGGGCTGCTGCTGCTTTGGGTGTCCTGGCGGATGTATCGGGAGTTGCGCGGCTCCCGCCATGACGCCGCCTCGGCCGTCGCGCCGGCAAAGACCATGCGGCAGGCGCTGATCCAAATTGTCCTGGCCGATATTTCAATGAGCCTCGACAATGTGCTGGCCGTCGCCGGAGCGTCCCGCGAGCACCCTTGGGTGCTTGCATTCGGGTTGGCCATCTCGGTTCTGCTCATGGGCGTTGCTGCGCGCGTGATTGCCGACTTGCTGGAGCGTTATCGTTGGATCGCCTGGGTTGGCCTGCTGGTGGTGGTGTATGTGGCTTTGCGGCTGACGTGGGACGGCGCGCACGAGATCTCGGCGCACATACGAGCCTAAGGCGGGTCGGCCCGGGCCAGGCGCAAGGCGGCGGCTTGAACGGTCTTGAGCGCCGCTGCGCCCGCATTGCCCAATCCCTCAATGGTCCGCAGGTCCGGAAGCGGCGCGGACACTGCCCCGGCGAAGCTGCCGAACCGCCCCAGCAGCGCGCGGGCGATCGGCTTGGTGTCGCGCCGGGGCAGCGCCAGGAACAGCACCATCTCAAGCAGCTCGTGGTCCGCCACGCTGTCCGGCCCGGTGGCCAGCAGGCGCGCGCATCCGGGCGCGATGCCCTTCCGCGCTTGCGGGCGACGGCGGCGCCGGGTCGGACGACAACGGCGGCGCCGGCGAAAACAGGTCGTCCGGCGTTTCAGCCAAACGTCACGCACCCGGGTTCAGCCAGCGGGTCAGGCTGTCCCGCCATACACGGTCGAGCGGCACGGCCCGGCGGGCGGCGCGATCCATCACGACCAGCACAGTGATGGCCCGGGCGCACAGCTCGCTGGCCGAGATCAAGCGTTGCCGCAAGGTGAAGGACCGATTGCCCAGCCGGGCGACCTCGGTTTCCACCATCACGGTGCCGGGCCATGCCATCTCCCGCAGGAATTCAAGCTCCAACCGGACGATCACCAGGGCCATCCCGTCCGACTCGATCGGCAGCCCGGCCTCCATCGCAAGTTCCGACCGGCCTTGCTCCAGCATGACCGCGAACACCGCATTGTTGACATGCCCCAGCCGGTCCGTGTCGTTGAACCGCAGCCGATGCGCTGTCGTGTGGATCATGCGTAAGGCGGCTTGTGCAGTCCGGCCGGGGAAAAGGTGAACACCTCGCAGCCGTCGTCGGTCACGCCCACCATATGCTCGAACTGGGCAGACAGGCTACGGTCGCGGGTCACGGCGGTCCAGCCGTCATCCAATACCTTGACCTCCGGGCGGCCGGCGTTGACCATCGGCTCCACGGTGAAGAACATGCCGGGCTGCAGCACCGGTCCCTCGCCGCTGCGGCCGAAGTGCAGGATGTTCGGCGCTTCATGGAAGCGGCGGCCAATGCCGTGGCCGCAGAAGTCCCGCACCACGCTGAACCGGTTGGCCTCCACATAGACCTGGATCGCATGGCCGATGTCGCCGAGCGTCGCGCCGGGCTTCACCGCCGCCACGCCGCGCATCAAGGCCTCGTAGGTCACGTCAATCAGCTTGTGCGCCTTGGTCGAGGGCGGTCCGGCGGCGAACATCCGGCTGCTGTCGCCGTGCCAACCATCCAGCACGACGGTCACGTCAATGTTGAGCACGTCGCCCTCGATCAACCGCCGGTCGCCCGGAATGCCATGGCACACGACATGGTTGATCGAGGTGCAGATCGATTTCGGGAACCCGCGGTAGTTCAGCGGGGCCGGGGTGGCATCGTGCGCCTGGATGAACTCATGGCAAAGCGCATCAAGCGCCGCGGTGGTCACGCCCGGACGGACGTGGGGTGCGATCATGTCCAGCGTCCGCGCCGCTAGTTGCCCGGCGCTCCGCATTCCGGCGAAATCCTCGGGCGAATGGATCGTAATGCGTCTTGCGTCGGTTCCGCCATCCATTGGCACCCGGGCTCCTGTCTCGATGGTCTCGCCCACAAAATGCGCAGCGATGCGATGGCGCGCAAGGGCGCGCGGACGGGATGGTCTGCTAACCGGGGAAGCGACCGGCAGCCCAACGCGCCGTGCGGGTATTGCCAGGCTTCACGGCCCGTGGGGGCACGATATCCCGCGCCAACGCGGTTGCGCGCGGGGAGGAGGCAAACGAGCGGGGCAGCAGGGATGCCACAATGGGGCGGGGACGCAGGCGCTCGTTCCGGGCTTCAGGCGCCCGACGGTGCGCCGCCGCATGGATGCGCGGCGCCGCGGCGAACTGGCTGCCCCGCACCGCCGGTCCGCGCCGTCCGGCAGGGCGCGCCAGGAACATGCTCGGCGGCGCCGGCACCAAGTCCGGAGCGGCTTGCGCGACGCCGATAAACCCGTTCAGGCCGAAGGGCGAAGCGGCGTCATGCCGGGCGGTCAGCATTGGCGTGCCCGTCCGCTCGAACCCCTGGTCCAGCAGGGATGCCATATGCTGGTCGCGCTCCCACCCGGACGCCGCGCCCAGCACGACGCCGATCAACCGGGTGCTGCCCCAAAGCGCGGAGGTCACGACGTTGAAGCCAGACGCCTCGATGTAGCCGGTCTTCAACCCGTCCGCCCCGGGATAGGTTTGCAGCATGCGCTGATGGCTCATGATCGTGCGTCCTTGGAACACAAAGGACGGAACGCTGAAATACCAGTAGTAGGACGGGAAATCCTGGATCAAGTGGCGTGCCAGGAGCGCCATGTCCCGGGCGGTCGTCACCTGGCCCCAATCCGGCAAGCCCGAGGCGTTGCGGAAGGTCGTCCGGGTCATGCCGAGCGCCCTGGCGCGCAAGGTCATCATCTGCGCGAACCGCTCCTCGTCGCCGGCCATCAACTCTCCGAGCGCGGCCGCGGCGTCGTTCGCCGACTTGGTGACCAGGCCCAGCAACGCTTGCTCCACCGTGATGATCGTACCCGGCAGCAGCCCGAGCTTGGAAGGCGACATGGACGCGGCCCAGGGGGAGACAGGCACCGTTTGCGTCAGAGCAAGGCGGCGGTCGCGCAGCGCCTCGAACAGCATGTACAAGGTCATCATCTTGGTGAGGCTCGCCGGATACCGATATTCGTCGGCGTTCACCGCCGAAAGGATATCGCCGCTTGCCGCGTCAATCACGATCGATGCGTAACGATCAGAGCCGATCTGCGCAAACACAGGTCGAATGGGCGGAGATACCAGGACGATCGTTAGCGAGACTGTCACGAGCAGCCTTGCGAGCCAGCGCCGTCCAAGCAAATGTCCGGTCATTACGACCTATCCTATCAGTGATGCTCGCAACCTTAAGTGGTTTCTAACGAGAAAGTCCAGCCTTTGTCGCCTTGGATTGTCAGCGGAGCCAACTGCTTAGGATAGTTCCGTTACGATCCGGTCGAAGTCGGCGCAACCCTGCTATGCTGCACTGCACAAAACGCTTGACCTTCAGAGCCCAAGTTCACATAAACCCCATGTTGCAGCGCAGCATTCGGTCCCGAACGCCTGATGCCGTCTGTTCCGCCGTACTTCGCGCCAGCGGGGCATACGGCATAAGCTTTCAACCAAGCGGGCCCACGCCCCGACATTTGAGGATCCGATGATGCAAACTGCGGAACAATTCGTCACTTTTGGCCAGGGTAACGTCGAGGCGCTGGTGAAATCCAGCCAGATCTTCGCGAATGGCCTGCAGGACATCAGCAAGCTGATGGCCACCAGCGCGCAGACCACGATCGATGACGCCGTGAGCGCGTTTCGCGCCATGACCACCGTCCGCTCGTTCAAGGACGTAGCCGACCTGCAGACCACCTTCGCCCGCTCCGCGGTTGAGAAGGCGCTGACGCAGAGCAGCCAGGTCGCCGAAACCTCCTTCAAGGTGGCTGAGCAGGCACTCGCGCCGATCAGCAGCCGTTTGTCGCTGGCCGTGCAGTCGTTCGGCAAGGCTGCCTGAGCGCCACGCCTTCTACGGACCAAAGTTGAAGCGGCCTGGGGGACCTCCTCCGGGCCGTTTTTCTGTTTGGGGCTAAGCGGCCCGGGCGAATATCCGGGCAGGGCATTGCTAAACCTTTTCTCAGGCCGTCGCGTTCCGATATGCTCTCACTGGAGGGATGGCGGCTGGCTTGGTCGAAGCAGGGGCGCCACCTTTCCCGGGAACGAAGGCGCTCCGTGCCGGGGCGTTGAAACAGTTGACGGCGTTGCGGCGGCTCCGCAGTCGCTCGGTGAGAGTAGTGGGCTATTGGAACGATGAGCGACAACGACAAAGGCGGCAACGGAGACGGACCAACCATCGGCGTGGTGGTGAAGGCGCGGCCCAAGACGCGCAAGCCTGCGATGTACAAAGTGCTCATGCTCAACGACGATTACACGCCCATGGAGTTTGTCGTCCACGTGCTCGAACGGTTCTTTCAGAAGAACCGCGAAGAAGCGACGCGGATCATGCTGCACGTGCACCGCCGGGGTGTCGGGGTCTGCGGCGCTTACACCTACGAAGTGGCGGAAACCAAGGTCACCCAGGTCATGGACCTCGCCCGGCAGAACCAGCATCCGTTGCAATGCACGATCGAGAAAGAATAGGCTGCACAAAGCGGAATCGTCCCCCCATCTTTATCGGCATCACCAATGCTTGGGCCCGTATCGGACTGAACCATTCCGTGCCAGCCAGGACCCCAGCGCGAAGGAGCGTCAATCGCTATGTTGTCACGCAACCTTGAACAGACGCTGCATCGCGCCTTGTCCCTCGCCAGCGAGCGTCGGCATGAGTATGCCACGCTTGAGCACCTTTTGCTGGGCTTGGCAGAGGACAGCGACGCCGCGACGGTGCTCCGCGCTTGCGGGGTGGACCTTGACAAGCTTCGCCAGGATCTCGGCGAGTTTCTGGACAAGGATCTGTCCGGCCTCGCGACTGAACGGCCGGGCGATCCAAAGCCGACGGCCGGCTTTCAGCGCGTGGTGCAGCGCGCGGCGATCCATGTGCAAAGCTCCGGCCGGGACGAGGTGACCGGCGCCAACGTGCTGGTCGCGCTGTTCAGCGAGCGCGAAAGCCATGCGGTTTATTTCCTGCAGTTGCAGGACATGACCCGGCTCGATGCGGTGAATTTTATTTCGCACGGCATCGCCAAGGCGCCGGGCCGTACGGCCCAGCGCCCGGCCCAGGGCGCCAAGGAGGAGAACACGCCGGAGGAGCGCGAGGAGAAGCCGGGCCGCCGCGCACAGGACGCCCTGAGCAACTACTGCGTCAACCTCAACAAGAAAGCCGGTTCAGGCAAGATCGACCCGCTGATCGGGCGCGACTCGGAAATTGAGCGCACCATCCAGATCCTGTGCCGGCGGACCAAGAACAACCCGCTCTATGTCGGCGACCCCGGCGTTGGCAAGACCGCCATCGCCGAGGGCTTGGCCAAGCGCATCGTCGAGGGCGATGTGCCGGAGGTGCTTGCGAAGTCCACGATCTTCGCCCTTGACATGGGCGCGCTGCTGGCCGGCACGCGCTACCGCGGCGACTTCGAGGAACGCCTAAAGGCCGTGGTGACGGAGCTTGAGGCGCATCCCGGCAGCATCCTGTTCATCGACGAGATCCACACCGTCATCGGGGCGGGCGCGACCAGCGGCGGCGCAATGGATGCGTCCAACCTGCTGAAACCGGCCCTCGCCGCGGGCAGCCTGCGCTGCGTGGGCAGCACGACGTACAAAGAGTATCGGAACTATTTCGAAAAAGACCGCGCTTTGGTGCGGCGCTTCCAGAAGATCGACGTGAACGAGCCGTCGATGGAGGATGCCGTCAAGATCCTGCGCGGCCTTAAGACCAACTACGAGAAGCACCACAAGGTCCGCTACACCGAGGAGTCGATCCGTGGCGCCGTGGAGCTTTCGGCTAAGTACATCAACGACCGCAAGCTCCCGGATAAGGCCATCGACGTGATCGATGAGGTCGGCGCGAGCCGGATGCTGCAGCCGGAGAGCAAGCGCCGCAAGCTGGTGACGCTGCGTGATGTCGAGGAAGTGGTCGCCAAGATCGCCCGCATCCCGCCCAAGTCGGTTTCGGCCGATGACAAGGAAACGCTGCGCAACCTGGAGCGTGACTTGAAGGCCATGGTGTTCGGGCAGGACAAGGCGATCGAGGCGCTGGCCGCCGCGATCAAGCTGTCCCGCGCGGGGCTCCGCGAGGCGGAGAAGCCGATCGGCAACTACCTGTTCAGCGGCCCGACCGGCGTTGGCAAAACCGAGGTGGCCCGCCAGTTGGCCAGCACCCTCGGCATCGAGCTGACCCGGTTCGACATGAGCGAGTACATGGAGCGGCACAGCATCTCCCGACTGATCGGGGCGCCGCCGGGCTATGTGGGTTTCGACCAGGGCGGTCTGCTGACCGACGCCATCGACCAGCATCCGCATTGCGTGCTGCTGCTGGACGAGATCGAGAAGGCGCACCCGGACCTGTTCAACATCCTCCTGCAGGTGATGGACCACGGGAAGCTGACCGACCACAACGGCAAGGTCGTGGATTTCCGCAACGTGATCCTGATCATGACCACCAACGCTGGGGCGAGCGACCTGGCCAAGGAGGCCATCGGCTTCGGCCGCGACCAGCGCGAGGGCGAGGACACGGAGGCGATCAAGCGGCTGTTCACGCCGGAGTTCCGCAACCGGCTGGACGCCACCATTACCTTCGCCGGGCTGACCCCGGAGATCGTGGGCCGGGTCGTCGAGAAGTTCGTCATGCAGCTTGAGGCGCAGTTGGCCGACCGCAACGTGACCATCGAGCTGTCGTCCGCAGCCAAGGAATGGTTGGCGGAGCGGGGCTATGACCGCCTTTACGGGGCACGGCCGCTCGGCCGGGTGATCCAGGAGCACATCAAGAAGCCGCTCGCCGAGGAGCTGCTGTTCGGCAAGCTGGTGAAGGGTGGGTCCGTCAAAGTTGCCTTGCGGGATGACAAGCTGGAATTCGAGTTCACCGAGGCCGCGCAATCGGTGCTGCCCAAGGAAGGCGATGGCGACGAAGGCTCGTCGGAGCTGGAACCGGAAACGGCGGAGTAGCTTGACGATCTAGGCCGGGCCTCGTGCCCGGTCTGATTGTTTTAGGGAGGTCACAATGAAAGCGATTTGGAATGGACAGATCGTCGCATCCAGCGACGACATCGTCACGGTGGAGGGCAACGCTTATTTTCCCGTGGCCAGCCTTCGGTCGGAATTCGTCGAGTCGAGCGACCACACAAGCGTATGTCCCTGGAAGGGCACGGCGCATTACATGTCGCTGAACGTGGGCGGCAAGTCGAACAAGGACGCCGTGTGGTTCTACCCGGACCCGAAAGAGGCGGCCTCGAACATCCGTGGCCGCGTTGCGTTCTGGAAAGGCGTGGTGGTTTCGGCTTAGCCGTCCCGGCGCTTGATCGCCAGCGGTCCCGGCGCTTGGCACGTTGGCATCATCTCCATCCGGTTGATGTTGACGTGCGGGGGCAAGCCAATGACCCAGGCCACAGCCTCGGCGATGTCCTGCGGTGACAACGGGGTCGTGCCGGCATAGACTGCGGCCGCTTTGTCGGCATCGCCGCCGTAGCGCACGCGGCTGAACTCGCTGCCTCCGACCAGTCCGGGTTCCAGGTCGGTGATCCGGACCCCCGTGCCCACGAGGTCTGCCTTCAAATTAAGGCTGAACTGGGTCACGAACGCTTTTGTCGCGCCGTAAACATTGCCGCCGGGGTAGGGGTAGGTTGCGGCCGAACTGCTGATGTTGACGATGTGGCCTTGGTCGCGTGACACCATGCCCGGCAACAGAGCATGAGTCAGCCGGATCAGCCCGGCGACGTTGGTGGCCACCATCGTGTTCCAATCCTCAAGGCTGGCCTGGAACGCCGGTGCCGTGCCCAAAGCCAGCCCGGCGTTGTTCACCAGCACGTCAACGGTTTGCCATCCCGCCGGCAGGCAGCCCGGCAGCGCCGCGGTGGCCGCAGCATCCGTCACGTCCAACGGAAACGCGAGCAGGGCATCCCCCATGTCCTGCGCAAGTGCCTGCAAACGGTCGGCCCGGCGCCCGGCGGCGATCACGCGATGGCCCTCCCGCACGAAGCGGCGGGCCATCGCCTCGCCGAACCCGGCGGTCGCGCCGGTGATCAAGATGGTCAGGCTCATGACAAGGGCTCCG
>CALMVT010000209.1 GCA_937873175.1 uncultured Acetobacteraceae bacterium
CAGCCCGAAGACCTCGGCCCCGAGATCGGACAGTTCCCTGTGATGATCGCGGAAGGTGCAGGCCTGCGGCGTGCAGCCCCTCGCGCCGGGGATGACGTCCCATCCAGTTGGCGCGGGCTTACCCGGCTCACTGGTGCGGGGATAGCAGTAGATCACCGTTCGAGGGGAGGTCAGCGACCCGAGTGTTGAGTTGCATTGAGATCTGACCCGGAGAGGGCCTGAGTTTTCGCTGAGAAATGACCCGTGTCTGACCCACGTCCCCGACGGCATCGTCGGGGTTATTGGAGTGATCGACATGGAGTTGTTGAGCGTCATTCGCCGGTGGCATCACCGGGAGCACATGCCCATCCGCGAGATCGAGCGGCGGACCGGCCTGTCGCGGAACACCATCCGCAAGTATCTGCGGTCCAACACCGTCGAGGTGAAATTCAAGGTGCCGGAGCGGCCGAGCCGCCTGGACCCGTATGCCGACAAGCTGACGGCGTGGCTGCGGATCGAGGCAGGCAAGGGCCGCAAGGCACGTCGAAACGCGCGGCGGCTCCATGCCGACCTGGTCGCCCTGGGCTACGACGGTTCCTACGCCCGGGTCGCGGCCTTCATCCGCCAGTGGCGGGCGGGGCGGGAGATCGCGCAGCGGACCACCGGGCGTGGCGTGTTCGTGCCGCTTGTTTTCCAGCCCGGCGAGGCGTTCCAGTTCGACTGGAGCGAGGACTGGGCCTTGATCGCGGGCAAGCGGGTCAAGCTGCAGGCGGCACACACCAAGCTGTCGCACAGCAAGGCGTTCGTGATCCGGGCCTATCGGCTGCAAACCCACGAGATGCTGTTCGACGCTTTGGCCGAGGCGTTCCGCGTGCTGGGCGGCGTGCCGCGCCGCGGCATCTTCGACAACATGCGCACCGCGGTGGATCGGATCGGTGTGGGCAAGGCTCGGCAGGTCAACGCGCGCTTCACAGCAATGGCCAGCCACTACCTGTTCGAGCCCACGTTCTGCTCTCCGGCGTCAGGTTGGGAGAAAGGTCAGGTCGAAAAAAACGTGCAGGATGCACGGGGGCAGATCTGGCAGGCCATGCCGCCCTTTGCAGACATGCCATCGCTCAACGCCTGGCTGGAGGCTCGCTGCATCGAGCGCTGGGGCGAGTTGCCCCACGGCGTGCTGCCGGGAACCGTCGCCGCCGTGCACGCGGAGGAGCGGGCGAGCCTGATGCTGCTAGGGCGGGTGTTCGACGGTTTTGTCGAGCATACCAAGCGGGTGTCGCCGACCTGTCTCGTGCACTTCGAGACCAACCGCTACAGCGTCCCAGCCTCGTTCGCCAATCGCCCCGTTAGCCTGCGGATCTACCCCGATCGGCTCGTGGTGGTCGCCGAGGGCCAGGTCGTGTGCGAGCACGCCCGGGTCCTCGAGCGCTCCCACGACGTCCCCGGCCGCACCGTCTACGACTGGCGACACTACCTGGCGGTGATCCAGCGCAAGCCGGGAGCCCTGCGCAACGGCGCGCCCTTCACCGAGATGCCGGAGGCGTTTCGCAACCTCCAGGCCCAACTTCTGCGGCGGCCAGGGGGCGACCGGGAGATGGCGGACATTCTCGCTCTCGTGCTGCAGCACGACGAGCAGGCGGTGCTGTGCGCCGTTGAGCTGGCTCTTGAGGGCGGTGTCGCTACCAAGACCCACGTCCTTAACCTCCTGCACCGCCTCACAGACGGCAAAGGTACGGCTGCGGTCATCGACGCACCCCAGGCTCTGGCTCTGAACCAGGAGCCGAGGGCCGACATCGAGCGCTACGACGCGCTGCGAGACCGGGAGGTGCGCCATGCGTCATGATCCCGCCAGTGCCGCCCTCGTGGTCATGCTGCGCGGGTTGAAGATGTACGGCATGGCCAATGCGGTCAGCGACCTTGTGGAGCAGGGCGCGCCGGCGTTCGAGGCCGCTGTCCCCATCCTGTCCCAGCTGCTCAAGGCCGAGATGGCCGAACGCGAGGTGCGCTCCATTGCCTACCAGACCAAGTCGGCCCGGTTCCCTGCCTACAAGGACCTGGCTAGCTTCGATTTTGCCGCAAGCGAGGTCAACGAGGCCACGCTGCGGCAGCTGCACCGCGGCGAGTTCACCGACCGGGCGGACAATGTCGTGCTGATCGGTGGGCCCGGCACCGGCAAGACTCACCTCGCCACGGCGCTGGGCATCCAGGCGATCGAGCACGGCCGCAAGAAGGTCCGGTTCTTTTCCACGGTCGACCTGGTCAACGCGTTGGAACAGGAGAAGACCGCCAACAGGGCCGGGCAACTCGCCGACCGCCTACTCCGCCTCGACCTCGTCATCCTCGACGAGCTCGGCTATCTGCCGTTCAGCACGTCGGGTGGCGCCTTGCTGTTTCACCTGCTCAGCAAGCTTTACGAGCGGACCAGCGTGGTCATCACCACCAACTTGAGCTTCAGCGAATGGGGCAATGTCTTTGGTGACACCAAGATGACGACGGCCCTGCTCGATAGGCTCACTCATCACTGCCACATCCTGGAGACCGGAAACGACAGTTTCAGGTTCAGGAACAGCTCGGCCGAACCCAGGAACAGGAGAACCAAAACGCCAGCTTGACCTACGCCCGCAATACGCGGGAGATATCGTAAGCCGGGTCATTTCTCGATGAAAACGCCGGGTCAGATCTCAGCGAAAATCAACAATCGAGGCCTATAT
>CALMVT010000210.1:0-3749 GCA_937873175.1 uncultured Acetobacteraceae bacterium
GGCTACGCGAGGCCGGGCTGCCGGATGTCTTGGCAGCGCAGGTTGCCGCGGCGCCGCTGCTCGCCGCGGCACCTGCCGTGGTGCGCCTGGCCGAAAGCCTGGGCGTGCCGCCCGCGGAGGCCGCCGTAGCCTGGCAGCGGGTCGGCCAATCCCTGGGCATCGAGGACCTGCGCGCCGCCATCGGTGCCGTGCCGACCGCGGGCAGCTTCGGCGGACGCGCCAAGGCGGTGCTGCTGGCGGACCTGATGGCGGCACAGACCGGCCTGGCCCGGGCCGCGATGCGCGGCGCAGACCCTTTGCAGCGGCCGGACGCACCCGCGGTGCTTCAGCTTGCCCGCGAGGCCGTGGCGGCGCCGGAGTTCGCCGGGCTGTCGGTCGCGACACGGGCGGTGGCGGCGATGGTGTGAGCGGTGGCGCTTACTGCTTGGGTGGGGCGTCCCGGTCGTGGATTTCGGCCGGCGGGTGCGTGGCCTCCACGGCGGTGAAGGTTTCCAGGATGCGATAACTGTGCTCGGAACCCTTCGGGACGATCCAGGAACTACCCGGCTGGAGCGACACGGTCTGCCCTTCCAGAGTCAGCTCCGCCCGGCCGGACACCACGTAGCCCACCGTTTCATACTCCCGGCGGACCGGCGGCAGCGGATTGTCCGGCGAAATGCTGTCCCAAAGCCGCATGGACAGCGCGCGGCCACTGGCGAGGTAGCGTTGGCCCTCGGCGCCCTTGGGCGCGTGGGACGCCTCGACCTTCGTGACGCTTGAATCGGCCATGCCTGCTGCTCCTGTCAAAAATTGCCGGCCTGCGCCGAACGCGGTGTTAACCGGGACCGCGGCTACCGGTTGCAGCCAAGTTCTCGTGCGGCAAGGGCCTAGACGTCAAAGAAAACGGTCTCGCCCTCGCCTTGCAGGCGGATGTCGAACACGTAGGTGGCGGTGCCATCCCGCTGCTCGCGCCGGGCCAGCAGGGTTTCGCGCCGGATCGCGGGGTCGATCATGCGCAACACGGGGTCCTGCTCGTTCAGCGCCGCCTCGTCTGCGAAGTACATGCGGGTCGATAGCCCGATGTTGATGCCCCGCGCCACGAGCCAGATGTTGACGTGCGGCGCCATCGGCTTGTGCCCGTGGCGACCGACCACCGGGCCGGGCTTGATCGTCTCGAAGCTGTAAAGCCCTGTGGCGAAATCCGTTCCCGTGCGCCCCCAGCCGCGGAAGCCGGGGTCCTGCGCGCCGTCCTGCCGGTCCGCCGGGTGGTTGTAGCGCCCAGCGGCGTTGGCCTGCCAAGTCTCCAGCAGGATGTCCCGGCAGGGCGTGCCCAGCCCGTCCAGCACCCGCCCCTGGATGCGGATGCGCTCGCCCGGCGTGTCCGGCCCGGCCAAGACGTTGCCGAACGGCTTTTCAAACATCTCGAACCCGGCCTGATGCGGGATCAGGCCGATGTGGACATACGGCCCGGCGGTTTGCGACGGGGTTTCGGGCAGGTAATCGAGCGTCATGGCGTTACCCTTGCAGCTTGTTCTCGAACACCGTGGCGCGCGTGCCGCGCAGCACGATGTCGAATCGGTAGGCCAGGCTGTCGAGCGGCACGGCGGCGCGGAGGTCGAGCGGGGCCACCAGCCGCTGCCGCGCCGCCGGGTCCGGGATGGTGTTGATGATGGTGTCGCGGGGGATCAGCGGGTCGCCCTCGAAATACATCTGCGTGATCAGCCGCTGCGCGAAGCCGCTGCCGAACACCGAGAAGTGGATGTGCGCCGGGCGCCAAGAGTTGACGTGGTTGCGGAACGGGTAGGCGCCGGGCTTCACGGTGCGGAAAGCGTAGCGGCCCTCGCTGTCCGTGACCACGCGGCCGCAGCCGCCGAAGTTCGGGTCGATGGGCGCGAGATAGGTGTCGTTGCGATGCCGGTAGCGCCCGCCGGCGTTGGCCTGCCACACCTCTACCAGTGTGCCCGGCACCGGCCGCCCGTTCTCGTCCAGCACGCGCCCGTGCACGATCGTGCGCTCCCCGATCGGCTCGCCGGTCTTGGCGGCGTTCAGGATCAGGTCGTTGTCGAGCGGCCCCAGCTCGTCCTGTCCGAACACGGGACCCGTGACCTCCGACAGCGAGTTCTGCAGGGACCACAGCGCGAGGCGGGGGGAACGCAGCACGCTGGTCTTGTAGTCCGGGGTGAGCGCCGGCGGGTGCTGGCCCCGGTCGCGCTGGATGAACTCGTAAGCTGTCATGTCCAACTCCTCTCGACCGTCTGCCATCCTACGCCGCCGCCTCGTCGATCAGCCGCGCGATCCGGCGCAGCGCCAGCAGGTAGCCCTGGGTGCCGAACCCGGCGATCACGCCGTCCGCCCGGAGCGACACGTAGGAATGGTGCCGGAAGGCTTCCCGCTTGTGCACGTTGCTGATGTGCACCTCGATCACCGGCGGCTCAAAGGCGTTCAGCGCGTCCAGCACCGCGACGGAGGTGTGGGTAAAGGCGGCGGGGTTGATCACGATGCCGCCGGCCACGGTCCGCGCTTCGTGCACCCAATCGATGATCTCGTATTCGCGGTTGCTTTGGTGGAAGCGCAGGTCGAGCCGCAGCTCGACCGCCAGCGCCCGGCAGTCGCGCTCCACGTCGTCAAGCGTTTCATGCCCGTAGATGTGCGGCTGGCGCAGGCCCAACAGGTTCAGGTTCGGGCCGTTCAGCACGAACACGGTGCGGCTCATCCACTCGTTTCCTTCCCGTCCGTCCAGCAGCACCCGGCGCTGGGCCACAAGCCCGGTGCCGACGTTATCGGGGCGAACCCAATCCCGCAATCTTTGCCGGGCAGAGCGGCGCGGGCCGGCGCCGCGGCAACCGATTGACGGGCAACCCGCGCCGGCCGAGGTTGCCGTGCGGAGGTCACGGTGAGCGGAACAATGGTAGCCGGCGACGCCTGGATGACCACGTGCGCGGCGCGCGGCGCTGGGACCGCCCGGCGATGACGCCCCGCCACTACCTGGACCAGCGCCTTCGCTTGCCGTCGCTGCGGGCGGTGGACGCCATCGAGCGGCACCGGAGCCTGCTCAAGGCGTCGGTGGCCCTCGGGATCAGCCAGCCGGCACTGACCAAGAGCCTGCACGAGCTGGAGGACATGCTGCAGCTCCGGCTGTTCGAACGCCATTCCCGCGGCGTGCGCCCGACGGAAGCCGGCGCCGTGTTCGTCCGGTCCGCCCGGCACATCCTGGTCGAGCTTCGCCGGCTGGACGAGGACCTCGATTTGCTGTCCAGCCCGGGCGGCGGCGGGGTCACGCTTGGCGCCTTGCCGGTGGCGGCGGCCGGCGTGCTGCCCGGCGCGCTGGCCCGGCTCAAGGCGGCCCACCCCGCGATCCGGGTGCGGCTGCAGCAAGGGCGCACGGAGGAGCTGCTGCCGCTGCTGGCGTCCGGCGAGCTCGACATGATTGTAGGACGCTTGTATGAGCCACCGGCGCCGGACGGCTTCGGGCGCGAAGCGCTGTGGACCGAGCCGTTGTCGGTTCTGGCCCGCGCCGGGCACCCGCTGCTTGCGGCGCGGGTGAGCCTTGACGCGTTGCGGCGTTGCGACCTGGTGCTGCCCACCATCACCCAGCGCGTCGGCGGGGAGATCGAGCACCTGCTGGCGCGGCTCGGCATCGACCCGGCGGCGGCGCTGCGGTCCAGCTCCTATGACCTGATCCGGGAAATGCTGCACGGTACGGACGTGGTGTCGGTAATGCCGCGGCTGATGATGGTGGGCGACTTGCTGCGCGGCACGCTGCGGGTGGT
>CALMVT010000210.1:3849-22689 GCA_937873175.1 uncultured Acetobacteraceae bacterium
GGCGGAGCTGGCCGGGCGCGGCATGGCGCCTGCTATAACCCGGGGCAGCGGCACGGCCGGGAAAAGCGATAGGACAGAGCCGGGCACGCGGGGGTAGATCACCGAAGCAACGATCAGTGCAAAGCCGAGCAACGGCCGCCGCAGGGAGGGTCCACCCGATGCAAACCGCAACCACGCGCGCCCGGCAGTATGGAGCAAGCCATGCCGGGTAGCGCCGAACACGCAGCGGCTTCCGTGGGGACACCATTGGCAAACACCGTGGACATCAAGGTCTTCATCGACGAGCGGCCGATCTCGGCGTTTCAATGGTTCCTGGTGGCCACGTGCTTCCTGGTGGTGGTGGCCGACGGCATGGACGTGGCCATCATGGGGTTCGTGACCCCCTCGATCCTGCGGGACTGGTCCATCTCGCGGCCGGCGTTCGGCATCGTGATCAGCGCCGCCCCGTTCGGCCTGGTGATCGGGGCCTTGGTGGCAGGCCCGTCCTCGGACCGCTTCGGGCGCAAGGTCGTCCTGATCGCCTCCGTCCTGCTGTTTGGCTTGCTGACGCTCGCGGCCGCCTGGGCGTCCACGCCCACCGAGATGGCGGTGCTACGCCTGCTGGTCGGGATGGGCATGGGCGCCGCCATGCCGAACGCCACGACCTTGATGTCCGAATACGCGCCGCAGCGGCGGCGCTCCTTGATGATCACGGTCATGTTCACGGGGTTCAACCTCGGCTCCGCCGCGGTCGGCCTCGCGGCCGGGTACTTGATCCCGCTTCACGGCTGGCGCTCCGTGCTGGTGCTGGGGGGCGCCGTGCCGCTGCTCCTGGTTCCGGTTTTGACGGTGTTCCTGCCGGAATCGGCACGCTTGCTGGCGTTGCGTGGCGCCGGGTCCGGGACGATCGCCGCGACGCTGGGCCGCGTGACCGGGCACCGGTTTTCCGGCAGCGAAACCTTTGTCTCGGCCGAGCCGCCGTTGCAGGCGCGCAAGCCCATCGGCGTGCTGTTCTCGCGCGGCTACGGCGTGACCACGGTGTCCCTTTGGGTCACGTATTTCATGGGCTTGCTGGTGATCTACCTGCTGACGGGCTGGCTTCCCACGATCATGAAGGATGTCGGCCTGTCCATCGCCACCGCCGCCAACGTGACCGCGATGTTCCAGATCGGCGGCACCGTCGGCGCGATCGTCGTCGGCTGGGCGATGGACAAGGCGCGCCCTGCCTTCGTGATCGGGGCGGCCTACCTGGGTGGCGGGCTGGCGTCCTTGTGCTTTCGCAATTGGGGGTGGTGTCGCCGTTCTTGGCGGCGCTGGTGTTCTCCGTGGGCTTCTGCATGAGCGGCGCGCAAACCGGCTTGAACGCCTTTGCGCCGGGCTGCTACCCCACGATGGCGCGGGC
Source organism: uncultured Acetobacteraceae bacterium (assembly GCA_937873175.1). Classification (GTDB taxonomy): domain Bacteria; phylum Pseudomonadota; class Alphaproteobacteria; order Acetobacterales; family Acetobacteraceae; genus CAHJXG01. The sequence goes on from CALMVT010000210.1 coordinate 5,231, forward strand.
GACCGGCGTGAGCTGGATGCTGGCCATCGGGCGCTTTGGCAGCATCCTCGGCTCGGCGGTGGGCGGCGCCTTGCTGGGACTGGGCTGGGGTTTCAGCGCCATCTTTGCGATCCTGGCCATTCCCGCTGCCTGCGCCGCAATCGCCATCGCAATGACGCAGCTTGAGGCCGGCGCGGCCACGAAGCAAGCTGCCGCGCGTTAGCAACGGATTGCCTGCACGCTCCGCCCATTATTGTTCTCATCTCCAGCCAGGAGACGACCACATGCACGACGAACCCTGCATGGACGTGGCCCACCTTACCCACCTGGAACTGCTGACGCCCAAGCCCGAAGAAAGCTTGCGCTTCTTTGTGGACGTGATGGGCATGACGGAGAGCGGGCGCCGGGGGAACTCCGTTTACCTCCGGGGCTGGGACGACTACGAGCGCTATTCCCTGCAGCTCACGGCGTCCCATACCTCAGGCCTCGGCCACGCCGCCTTTCGCGCCCGCAGCCCACAGGCGCTGGCCCGGCGCGTGGCGGCCCTTGAGGGTTCCGGCCTTGCAGTCGGCTGGCACGAGGGGGAGTTAGGCCACGGCCCCGCCTTCCGCTTCCGCGACCCGGACGGGCATTTGCTGGAGCTTTATTATGAGACCGAGTGGTATGAGGCGCCGCCCGCCCTGCGCCCCTCGCTCAAGAACCAGGCGCAGCGCTTCCTGGCGCGCGGGGTGAACGTGCGGCGGCTCGACCACTTCAACTGCCTGGCCGCCGATATCCGGGCCAACCGCGAGTTCTTCGAGCGCTTCCTCGGTTTCCGCCTCACCGAGCAGATCGTGCTGGACGATGGCACGGAGGTGGGCATGTGGCTGACGGCCACCAACAAGAGCTACGATTTCGCCTACACGCGCGAAGCGCACGGCGTGCCGGGCCGCTTCCACCACGTCACCTTTGCGCTGGACAGCCGCGAGGAGATCCTGCGGGCGGCCGATATCTTCCTGGAACATGGCGTGTTCATCGAAACCGGGCCGCACAAGCACGCGGTCCAGCAGACCTTCTTCCTTTACGTTTATGAACCCGGCGGCAACCGGGTGGAGGTCGCCAACGCCGGCGCCCGGCTGGTGCTGGCGCCCGATTGGAAGCCGATCACCTGGACGGAGGCCGAGCGCCGCAAGGGCCAGGCCTGGGGCTTGCAGACCATTGCAAGCTTCCACACCCACGGCACGCCGCCGCTGCCGGAGGGCTTGGGCGAGGACACGACGCAGATCGCCGGACAGGACGACTTGGCGGACGGGGGATCGCATCGTGAGCGGGACGACGAGCATGGCCGACGCGGGGCTGGTGTTCACCGAACCGCCCCGCGTCGCGCGCGAGGTCGCGGAGGCATTTGCGCCGTATGGCGTGGCGACGGTGCACGAGGCGCAGGGCCGCACCGGCCTGCTTGCATCCCACATGCGGCCGGTCTGGCCGGGAGCGAAGCTCGCGGGCAGCGCCGTCACGGTGTCCATTCCGCCCGCCGACAACTGGATGCTGCACGTGGCCGTTGAGCAGTGCCGGGCGGGGGACGTGCTGGTGGTCGCGCCCACCTCGACCTGCGATACCGGCTATTTCGGCGAGCTGCTGGCCTGCTCGCTGGCGGCCCGCGGCGTGTTGGGCTTGGTCATCGAGGCGGGGGTGCGCGACGTGGCGGCGCTGACCGCCATGCGCTTCCCCGCTTGGTCCAAGGCGGTCTCGGCCCAGGGCACGGTCAAGGAAACGCTGGGCGCGGTCAACGTGCCCGTGGTCTGCGCGGGCCAGCTTGTCCGGCCCGGCGACCTGATCGTGGCCGACGACGACGGCGTGGTGATCGTACCGCGGTCATCGGCCGGGGACGTGCTGCGCGCGGCGGAGGCGCGCGAGCGGAAGGAAGCGGGCACGCGCGCCCGGCTGCAATCGGGCGAACTGGGCCTGGACATCTACGGGATGCGGGACAAGCTGGCGGCCAAGGGGCTGACATACCGCCCCTACGCGGAGGGCTGAGCGGTGCCGGGCGAGATGGCGGAGGCGGCGACCGAAGCGCCCATGCTGCGCGCGGCGCTCGGCGCCTACAAGCACACCGCGGCGCTCCGGTCCGGCCAAGCCGCGTCCGCCAAGCTCCGCCTTGAGTTCGCCGACGTGTCGCCCGTCAACCGCGCCTTCGCGCCCATGGTGCGCGAGAACGGCTTTGATGTCTGCGAAATGGCCATCGCCACGTTCCTGCAGGCGAAAGCTTACAACAAGCCGCTGGTGCTGCTGCCGGTGACGATGGCGGCGCGGTTCCAGGAGGCGGCGCTGCTGTGCCGGGCGGACAGCGCGCTGCGCGGTCCCGCTGACCTCCCTGGCCGCCGCGTCGGCGTGCGCGCCTACAGCCAAACCACGGGCATGTGGCTGCGCGGCATCCTCGCGGAGCACCACGGCGTGCCGTCAAACGCGGTGCGCTGGGTCACGTTCGAGGACGCGCACGTGGCCGAGGTCCGCGATCCCCCCTGGGCCGAGCGTGCCGCGGCGGGCGCCGACATGCTGGCCATGCTGCGCGCGGGCGAGCTGGACGCGGCGGTGGTGGGCAACGACGTGCCGAACGACCCCGGCCTGCGCCCCGTGTTCCCCGACCTCGCCGCCGCGGCCGAAGCCTTCTGGCGCAAGCACGGCTTCGTGCCGGTCAATCACCTCGTCACCGTGCGGCGCGAGTTGGCCGAGCGGACGGACCTGATCGCCGAGCTGCTGCGCATGTTCCGGGACGCCAAAGCCGCTTCCCCCTTCGGCGCCGGGGAGCGCGACCCGTTGCCGGCCGGCCGCGTGGCGCTGCGGCCCGCCATCGAACTCGCCCTGCGCTATTCGGATGAGCAGGGCTTGCTGCCCCGGCGCCTCGGCATGGAGGAGGTATGGGAGGGGCTGCCCCACGAGGAGGACCGATGATCATCGACTGCCACGGCCATTACACGACCGCGCCCACGGCCCATGACGGGTGGCGCGACAAGCAAAAGGCCGCTTTCAAGGCCGGCGGAAACATCGACCCGGCCTATCCCGACATCTCCGACGACGAGATCCGGCAAACAGTTGAAGAAAACCAGCTCCGCCTGCTCCGCGAGCGCGGCGCCGACATGACGATCTTCAGCCCGCGCGCTTCCACCATGGCCCACCACGTCGGCAACGAGGCGGTGAGCCAGGCATGGACACGGCGCTGCAACGACCTGATCAAGCGCGTGGTGGACTTGTTCCCCGAATTCTTCGTGGGCGTGTGCCAGTTGCCGCAATCGCCGGGTATCCCGATCGCCCACTCGGTCGCCGAGCTGGAACGCTGCGTGACCGGGTTGGGCTTCGTCGGCTGCAACCTCAACCCCGACCCGTCCGGCGGCCATTGGGCCGGCCCGCCGCTGACCGACCGGGCCTGGTACCCTTTCTTCGAGGCGATGGTCGCGCTGGACGTGCCGGCGATGATCCACGTGTCCGGCTCCTGCAACGCCAACTTCCACGCCACCGGCGCCCACTACCTCAACGCCGACACTACGGCGTTCATGCAGTTTCTGCAGGGGGACCTGTTCAAGGATTTCCCAACGCTTCGGTTCATCATCCCGCACGGGGGCGGCGCGGTTCCCTACCATTGGGGCCGCTTCCGGGGCTTGGCCGACATGCTGCACCGGCCGCCGCTCGCCGAGCACGTCATGCGCAACGTCTTCTTCGACACCTGCGTGTATCACCAGCCCGGCATCGACCTGCTGTTCCGCGTGATCGACATCGACAACATCCTGTTCGGCTCGGAAATGGTGGGCGCGGTGCGCGGGATCGACCCGGAAACCGGCCACCATTTCGACGACACGAAACGGTATATCGACGCGCTCCCCTTTCCCGAGGCAGACAAGCACAAGGTGTTCGAGGGGAACGCGCGCCGGGTTTACCCGCGCCTCGACGCTATCCTGAAACAACAGGGCCGATGACGGGCGCCACGGCCGCAGTCATCATCAGCTTGGAACAGCCGAGCCGGCTGCTACGTTCACCCGGCACCGTTCCCAGGGAGGACCAATCCATGCACCGCATCGTCGTTGTCGGAGGCGGAATCGCTGGCATCGTGGTCGCGACCCACATGGGCCGCAGGAGCGGTGGCCGGAATGAGACCAGCATCCTGCTGGTGGACCGCAACCCGGCGCATGTCTGGAAGCCGATGCTGCACACCTTTGCCGCCGGCACCGCGACCTATGCCAACGAGAGCATCCCCTTCGTGTCGCAGGCCAAGCGCGCCGGCTTCCACTTCTGGCCCGGCACGCTGGCCGGCCTGGACCGTGCGGCGGGCGAGGTGGAACTCGGCCCGGTGCGGTTGCCGGACGGCGTCAGCGAGCTGCCGGGCCGGCGGGTGCCGTTCGACACGCTGGTGATCGCCGTTGGCAGCCGGGCCAACGATTTCGGAACGCCGGGCGTGGCCGAGCATTGCCGTTTCATCGACAACATCGGCGAAGCGGAGCGGTTCGGCGCCTTGCTGCGCACCCGCATCGCCCAAGCGGTGGCCGAGGACCGCGACGTGAGCGTGGCCATCGTCGGCGGCGGCGCGACGGGGGTGGAGCTTGCGGCCGAACTGCGGTTGAGCGCCGATATCCTGTCCAGCTACGCCACCTGGCACCGTGCCAGCCGCCTGCAATTGACGTTGATCGAGAGCGGGCCTCACTTGGTCGCGGGCTTCCCGGAGGAAATCTCCGACGCGGTGAAACGCAAGCTGGGCCAGTTGCGGGTTGAAGTCCGGTTGGACACAAAGGTCGTCGGCGCCGACGAAATGGGGGTGCTGCTTGAAGGCGGCGGGCGTGTCGACGCCGACCTGATGGCCTGGGTCGCCGGTGTAAAGGCGCCGGACGTGCTGAAACACCTGGATGGGTTGGAGGTGGCGCGCAATGGGCAGTTGCTGGTGCGACCGACGCTGCAAACCACGACGGACGACCGTATCTTCGCCCTGGGTGATTGCGCCCGGTTCGAGGGCGCGAACGGAAAGCCACTCCCGACCACGGCGCAGGTGGCCCGGCAGCAAGCGCAGTTCCTGGCCCGCAGCCTCCGCCGCCACTTGCGGTGGGGCCGACCGCTGCGGCCATTCACCTTCCGCAACCGCGGCAGCCTGGTTTCGTTGGGCGATTACGCGGCCTATGGAACGCTGGGCAACTACGGCTTTTTCAGCGGCGGCGTGATCCGCGGCCGGTTGGCGGAGCTTGGACACGCCGCCCTGTATCGGCAGCACCAGATGGACCTGACCGGCCTGCTGCGCGGGGGCGCCACCTGGCTCGGGAGCGACCTGATGCGCGTCGGGCGCAGCCGGGTGGTCCTGAGCTGACCACCCGGCCCCGTTTCGTTAGGCGGCGGTAGCGATCAGGCTTTCCAGCGCGATCGGGAACCGGCGCACGCGGATGCCGGTCGCGTGCCACACGGCGTTGGCGATGGCGCCCGCCGTGCCGGTGACTCCGATCTCCCCCACCCCCTTGATCCCAAGCGCGTTCACGTGCGGGTCGCGCTCCTCGACCAGAATGGCCTCAAGCGAAGGCACGTCGGCGTTCACGGGCACATGGTACTCGCCGAGGTTCGGGTTCATGGGCCGGCCGGACCGCCCGTCCATCACCGCATGCTCGTGCAGCGCGAACGACACGCCCCAAATCATGCCGCCGTAGTATTGGCTGCGGACCAGGCGCGGGTTGATGATCGTGCCGGCCGCGAACGCGCCGACCAGCCGGGACACCCGGACCTGCCCCAAGTCCGGATCGACCTTGACCTCCGCGAACACCGCCCCGTGTGCGTGCATGGCGTAGGTCGATTGCGCCGCCGGGTCGGTCGCGCCGCTGCCGCGGCCCTCGATCTCCGGCAGGCCGGCGCGGGCCAAGATGTCGGCGTAGCTTTCGCTCCGGCTTTCGTCGTCGCGGCGGAACAACCGGCCGCCGCGCGCGATCACCCCGGCATTCCCGGCCCCGAACAAGGGCGAGCGCTCGTCGGCGGTGGCGAGGTCCGCGAGCCTGGCGATCACGTCGGCGCCCGCGCTGTGGATCGCCATGCCGGCCGTCGCGGTGTGGGCGGAGCCGCCCGCGATCCCCGCGTCCGGCAGGTCAGACGTGCCGGACCTGAACTCGATGCGGTCGAGGTCAAGCCCCAGCCCGTCGGCCGCGATCTGCGCCAGCGCGGTCCAGGCGCCCTGGCCCATGTCGTGCGCCCCGGTTTCCATCACGCCGGTGCCGTCGCTGCGGAGAACCGCCCGGGCCTGCGCCTGGAACATCAGCGCCGGGAAGGTCGCGGTGCCCATCCCCCAGCCGACCAGCAGCCCGGCCTCGTCGCGCATCTGCCGCGGCGCCAGCGGGCGCGACGCCCAGCCGAAGCGCTCGGCACCTTGGGTGTAGCAGTCGCGCAGGGCCTTGGAGGAGAACGGCTTGCCGGAGACCGGCTCCACCTCGGCGTAGTTCTTGAGGCGGAACGCCAGCGGGTCCATGCCGCACGCCTGCGCCATCTCGTCGATCGCGCTTTCAAGCGCGATGCTGCCGGGCGCTTCGCCGGGCGCGCGCATGAACTGCGGCGTGCCCGTGTCGAGCCGCACGGCCTCGTGCGAGGTGGCGATGGCCGGGCTGGCGTAGAGTGTGTGCGCGACGTTGGCGGCCGGCTCGAAGAAGTCGTCAAAGGTGCTCGACGCGGTCTTGGCGTGATGGTCGATGGCCGTCAGCGCGCCGTCGCTGCCAGCGCCCAGGCGCAGCGTTTGCCGCGTCGGCGCCCGGTGGCCGACGGGGCCGAACATCTGCTCCCGGCGCAGCACCAGCTTGACCGGCCGGCCGACCAGGCGGGCCGCCATGATGCCCAGGACCTGCGGCCCGGAGATCAGGCCCTTGGAGCCGAAGCCACCGCCGAGGAACGGGCTGCGGATGTGGATGTTCTCCGGGGCGATCCCGAACAGCCCGGCGATCCGCGCCTGGGCCATGGCCATGCCCTGGCTGGGCGTGTCGATGGACAGGGTGTCGCCGTCCCAGGAGGCCACGACCGCGTGTGGCTCCATGGCGTTGTGATACTGGGCCGGCGTTTCGTAAACCGCTTCGACCCGCACGGTTGCCGCGGCGAGGCCCGCGTCCACGTCGCCGTGGCGCTCCTCCGCCGGGTTGCCGACGCCCACGGCGGGCGGGACGAAGCTGTCGTCGGAGTCGAGGCCGGCCCGGACCGGCTCGGCCTCGTAGCAGGGCGACAGCAACGCGGCGCCCTCCGTCGCGGCTTCAAGCGTTTCGGCGATCACCACGGCGACCGGCTGGTTCGCGTAGCGCACGCGGTCGCTTTGCAGCAGGTCGAGCCGGAAGGTGAACGGGTTGCCCTTCTCGTCCGGATCCTGCGCCAGCGGCGGCTTGTTCGCGGGCGTCATGACCTCCACGACGCCCGGGTGCGCCTTGGCGGCCCCGACATCGAGGCCGGCGACCCGGCCGCGGGAGATGCTGCTCACCGCGAGCACGGCGTAGAGCATCCCGTCCGGATGGTTGTCGGCGGCGTATCGGGCGGTTCCTGTGACCTTCAGCACGCCGTCGCGCCGGGTAAGGGGTTGGCCAATGCTGGACCCATGGCGCACGTGCGCCGGGGCTTGGGTGAGGGTGATCTCAGGCATGGGGGGCCGCTCCGGAGGTGGGTGCGAAGGGGGACGCGGGGAGCGCGGGCACCCGCCCGGGCGTTCCGGCCGCGGCCAGCGTCAGGGCGCGCACGACGATCCGCCGCGCCAGCTCGATCTTGAAGCCGTTGTCGCCGGAGGGCTTGGCGTCCGCGAGCGCTGCTTCGGCTGCCCGGCGGAAGGCGTCGGCCCCTGGGCGTGCGCCGGCCAGCGCCGCCTCCGCCGCGCGGGCACGCCAGGGCTTCAGCGCGACGCCGCCCAAGGCGATCCGCGCTTCCGCAATCCGCTCGCCGTCGAGGCGCAGGGCCGCGGCGGCGGACACCACCGCGAAGGCGTAGGAAGTGCGTTCGCGCAGCTTGACGTAGCGGGCATGCGCGGCGAACTCCGCCGCCTCGCCCGGCAGGCGCACGGCGGTGATCAGCTCGCCCGGCGCCAGCACGCTTTCGCGCTCCGGCGCGTCGCCGGGCAGGCGGTGGAACGCCTCAAGCGGGACCTCGCGCCGGCCCGCCGCGCCCTCGATCTCCACGGCGGCGTCCAGCGCCGCGAGCGGCACGCAGAAGTCGGACGGGTGGGTGGCGATGCAATGCTCGCTCCATCCCAGCACGGCGTGCAGCCGGTTCTCGCCGCCCCGGGCGTCGCAGCCGGAGCCGGGCGCGCGCTTGTTGCAGGCGCTGGCCGTGTCGTAGAAATACGCGCACCGGGTCCGCTGCAAGAGGTTGCCGCCAACCGTCGCGGCGTTGCGGAGCTGAGGCGACGCGCCGGACAGCAGCGCCTCGGCGACCGCGGGGAAGCGCCGGGCGAACTCCGGATGGTGGGCGAGGTCGGCGTTGCGGACCAGCGCCCCGATCCGCACGCCGCCGTCCGGCAGGCTCTCGATCTCGTCCAGGCCCGGAAGGCGGCCGAGGTCAATAAGCCGGCTGGGACGGGCGACGCCGCCCTTCATCAGGTCGAGGAGGTTGGTGCCGGCGGCCAAAAAGGCGGCGCCCGGCGCCGAAGCGGCGGCGACGGCTTCGGGAACCGTCGCGGGCCTCACATAATCGAATCGGTTCATGCCGCCTGCTCCCGCCCGGCCTCGTTGAGAACCCTTTGCGCGTCCAGCACCGCTTCCGTGATCCCGGCATAAGCGCCGCAGCGGCACAGGTTGCCGCTCATGCCTTCGCGCACGCGCTCGGGATCGTCGCCGGCCTGGCCCTCCGCGATCAGGCCGACCGCGCTCATGATCTGGCCCAGCGTGCAGAATCCGCATTGGAACCCGTCGTGCGCGATGAACGCGGCCTGCACGGGATGCAGCTCGCCGCCCCGCGCCAGGCCCTCGATGGTGAGGATGTCCGCGCCGTCGTGGCTGACGGCGAGGGCGAGGCAGGCGTTGACCCGGCGCCCGTCGATCAGCACCGTGCAGGCCCCGCACTGCCCGCGGTCGCACCCCTTCTTGGTGCCGGTCAGGTCCAGGCGCTCGCGCAAGAGGTCCAGCAGCGTGACCCGCGGGTCGTCCAGCGCCACGGTCCGTTCCGCGCCGTTGATGGTGAGAGTGATTGACAAGCTCATGCAGTGCTCCGATCAGAGCTGTTGTCGGGGGCAAGCCCTGGCGTGGGCGCGTCGCAGAGGGCGCCTAGGCAGGCGAGAGATCGACGCAGCCACCCCGTTCCGGCGCCGGTGTGTTATATGGAGGGTGCCTCCGCTTTACAAGCGAGGCGCGAAGCTGGACAGGTGGAATGGGCGAGCGTTTGAAGGAAACCGCGAAAAGGCCGCGCGCCGACGCGCTGCGCAACCGCGAGCGCCTGCTTGAAGCGGCCAAGGCGGTGTTCAGCGCCGGCGGCCCGAACACAAGTCTGGAAGCGGTGGCGCGGCACGCCGGCGTCGGCATCGGCACGCTTTACCGGCATTTCCCGACCCGCGAAGCCTTGTTCGAGGCCGTGTACCGCTACGAGGTCGAGCATCTCGTCGGCTTGGCGGAGCAACTCAGGACGGACGCGGCGCCGGTTGATGCGCTGCGCCGCTGGATGCGCGCCGTCGTGGAGTTCGTCGCCACCAAGAAGGGCATGTCGGCGGCGCTGGCGCTCGCCGCGAAGGCTCCCCCGGACCTGTTTGCCTACTCGTTCGACAGCCTAACCTGGGCCGTAGGGGCGTTGCTGCGCCGGGCGGTGGAGGCAGGCGAAGTGCGGGCCGACATCAGCCCGGAGGACCTTCTGCGCACCCTTTTCGGCATATGCTACACGCATGACCAGCCCGACTGGCAGGACAAGGTGCTGCGCCTGGCTGAAGTGTTCGTGGACGGCCTGTGCAGGCCGTCCAGCGGAAATCCTTAGCGGCCGGCCAAGCGATCAATCGGGAAGCGAGGCGGTCGCGGGGCCGGGAAGCGCGCCGGCGCCGGGCTTCACCGAACCGTCCGGCTGCGGCACCGCGATGGGCGCCACGACCACCGGGGCGACGCCGGCCCGGCTGTCCAGCCCGATCTGCTGCGCGCTGGATTTGGACAGGTCGATGGTGCGGCCGTCCACGTAGGGGCCGCGATCCTGGACCGTCACCTCGGCGGTCTTGCCGGTTTCGGTGTTGGTCACCTTGGCGACGGTGCCGAGCGGCAGGGTCTTGCTCGCGGCGGCCTGGCCGGCGTGGTTGAAGCGGCGTCCGTCGGCCATGGTCTTGCCCTGGAACGAGGGTGCGTAGAACGAGGCCTTGCCGGCCTGCTTGCGGCCGCTGCGATCCTCCACGATGCGGCGGCCATTGGCCGGGCCGAGCGGCGGCTTGCGGGCGAGCGTGCGCGCCTGCTCCTGGACCTGCGGGTTGTTGACATCGAACGGCACGCGGCCGGGTTCGTTGGCCGCCGCCGGGGCATCCAGGGCCATCAAGGCGGCAATCGTCGCGGCGGCGGCAAAAAGGCGGCGTGTCATGGGCGTTCCCCTGCAAATTGCGTCGTCTCTAAAAGCGTGTGGCATCTATAAAAAAAGAAAGGTTAGATGCTGACGCGGGACCATCGCCAGAGTTGCATCCCATGTTCACGCGGGTTTGACCGGTGCGGGTCGGCGCCCGCGCCCATCACCAGGAGGCCGTGACATGGCCATCCGTGGCGTCGCCTTGCGGCTTGTCCGGAGTGTCTGGCGCCCCTCCGGAGCTGCGGGCGGCGCGCGACGCCCTATGCGCGCCGCCGCTGCGTCACGGTTCCGTACCTGGAATCAGCGCAGGATCATCGCATAAACGATCCACGGCGGCAGCACGACAGCGCCAGCCAGCGCCGCCGCGGCCGGAACCGCGGCCAGCCCGGCGCGCAGCCATTCACTCTGCGTCTTGAACACCGGCAGGCTCAGCGCGAGGAAAGGCAGGATCGGGAGGAAGTAGCGGCCCGACGACCCTTGCACGGTTGCGTTGCCCACCAGGGTCCAGGACAGGTACTGCGACAGGTAGATGCCGAGCACGCAGGCCGCGGCCGCCGCAAGGCCAAGCGTGAACCCTGCCAGCCATCCCTGCTTTTCTCCAGTCCACCGGGCCATCAGGTCGCACAGGAGGGCTGCCGGCATCGCCGTCCACCAGAGGGTGTAAAGCGTCCTGGGCAGCAGCACGGTCAGCCAACCCAGCACGCCCACGGCGCTGCGGAGCAGGCCGGGATCGTGGATGAGGCTGATCCAGGGGAGGCTCAGAAAGCGCAGCGGCGCCGCCAGCAGGATGCCGAGCTGCGCCGCCGGGTCGGTCTCGTCGAGCAGGGCGGGGCGGGGTCCCGTCCAAAGCGGGCCGGGTTCGTACGGGGGCTTGGGGAACGGCGTTGCGACGTGGGCGACGGCCAACCAGCCCCAAAGCAGGCCGGGCAGCAGCAGAAGGACAACCACCACGACGCGCAGCAGCAGCGGGCGGCGGAGGCCCAGCCAGTCCTGCATAGGCGGCAGGGGAAGCAGCAGCAGCGCCAGCAGCGGCGCGTAGGGCGGCTTCACGGCCGCAATGCAGGCGAGCAGCAGTCCCGCCACCCAGAAGGCGGCGCCGCGCGGGAGCGCCGGCCCGGCCGCCGTGGGCACGTCCAAGCGCGTCAGCAGCGCCGCCGCGAGCACGCTCGCCGCGATGATCTGGCCGTCCTGGTTGACCGACGCCGCGAGGCTTACGGTCATAGGAAGCATCAGCGTGCAGAACAGCAGCGCATGGCCCCGGCGCGCGAGCAGCAGCGCCGCCAAGCCCAGCGCGACGAAGCAGGCGACATTGGCAAGGCGGGCCGCATAGGTCGCGACGAACGGCCCGGCCCCGGCCAGCTTGGCCACACCCATGCCGACCGCCGCCGGGCCGTAAAAGGCCGGCATGTAGATCGCGACGCTCGCGATCGGATAGAAGTACAGGAACCCGGCCCAACCCTGCTCCCTGGCCCGGGTCATGTCCTCAAGGGCGAACTTCGTGCGCTCCGGGCCACTTTGCACGCCCAACAGCGCCTGGTCCACGTCCAGCCCGGCCCTGATCCGGGTCTTGCCGTCCTCAACGGCGATCCCACGCCGGCCGATCCACTGCCCATGCAGCAGGCTGGCGGTGCGCAGCACGTGCGCCGGCTCGTCGGCCACCTGCCCCAAGGGCGTCAGCAGCGCGAGCATGGTGCAGGTCGGCAGCGCCACAACCACGAACAGCACCGTCAGCGTGCGCCGGACGGACCAGGCATCGGCGCGTGCCAGTTCCGCAAATCTGCGGGACAAGCCGGGCTTCCCGGCCTCGGCCTCTGATGCCGGAAACTGGACGCGGCGCCGGGTGTCCGCGCCGGACCCGCTCACGACGCGAGGTCCTCGCCGAGCGGCGCGGTGGCGGGACGGACCACGCGGGCGATGAGCTGCCCCACCCGCAGCGTCAGCACCAAGGTGGCGGCGGCCCCGAACGCGAGCATCCATCCCCCGAGCGGGCTGGACGACCAGGCCGCCATTCCCGACCCTGCCAGCGTGCCGAGCAGGACATAGCCGAACAGCGCCGGCATCGACGCCAGGGTGCCGACCACGTAGTCGCGCAGCCCGATGGAGGACAGGCCCAGCGCGTAGCTCGTCGCGGCAAACGGCATCACGGGCGAAACCCGCAGCAGGCAGGCCATGCGCCAACCGTCCCGCGCGATCATGCCGTCAAGCTGGCGCAGGCGGGACCGCCTCGCCAGGAACTTCGCTACCGCCGGGCGAAGCACGGAGCGGCTCAGCGCAAAGGCGAGCACCGCGCCCGCCAGCGTGCTTACCCCTGAAACCGCGAAGCCGACGGGCAACCCGTAAAGCACGCCGGCGGCGACGCCGAGCATGGAGGCCGGCAGGATGCCGCTCACGGCCACGAGGACCTGCACAACGGCGAACAGCACCCGGCCCGCGCCGCCGAGGTCGCGCACCATCTGCAAGCCGCCTTCCATCCGGGCCACGAGCAGGTCAGGCGAGTGCCCGGCGAGGACTCCCGCCGCGATCAGCCCGGCTGCGAGGAGGACAAAGGTGAGCCGGACCCAACCCGCCCTGCTCATGCCTCCGTGGCTTCCGGCAGGTGCAGGCGCAACTCGCCGCCGCCCGCGAACAAGGGCGAATGCGCGAAGCCCATGCGCTGCAGCCGGAAGCTGAGCGAAGTCTGCAGCACACCCATCCCGTAAACGGCGCTGCGCTGCAGGTTGATCGATGACGCTTCGGGAAAGTACTTGGTGGGGCAAGAAATCTCGCCGACGCGGAAGCCGAACCAGAACGCCTGCGACAGCATCTGATTGTCGAACACGAAATCGTCGGAACAGGCATGCAGCGGCAGACGCTCCAGCACCGTCCGGCTCCATGCGCGGTAGCCCGTGTGATATTCCGACAGCTTGGCGCCGAGCAGGAAGTTCTGCGTGAGGGTGAGGGCGCGGTTGGCGACGTATTTCCAAACCGGCATGCCGCCGGCCAGCGCGCCCCGGCCCAGGATGCGGCTGCCAAGCACCACGTCGAACTGGTCGGAGGCGATCATCGACGCCATGGCCGTGACCAGCCGGGGCGTGTACTGGTAGTCCGGATGCAGCATGACGACGATGTCGGCGCCGCGGTCCAGCGCCGCCTGGTAGCAGGTCTTCTGGTTGCCGCCGTAGCCACGGTTCCGGTGGTGCTGCAAGGTGTGCAGGCCGAGGCTGCGCGCCACGGCCACCGTGTTGTCGCGGCTCGCGTCGTCAGTGAGGATGATGTCGTCAACGACGTCGCGGGGGATCTCGGCGACGGTTTGGCGCAAGGTCCGTTCCGCGTTGTAGGCGGGCAATACTACGGACACCCTGCGGTTGCTGATCAAGCGGACGCTCCACGAAAACCAAGTCAGTTCATATCGATATCGTATAATGCAGCGTTGCAGGCTCAATCGAGGGCGGCCGAGCCTGCGTATTGAATCGTCCCATATCAAGCTTCCACTGTTCGCTCAACCTCCCCTGTTTTGGATAGGGTGCGCAGGCGCGTGCCGTTCAGGGGGCGATGGCGTCCAGCAACTGCCGGCTCGGCGCCTGCGGCCCGGCCTGCGCTGGCACATCCACGGCCGCTGCCTGCGCTTCGGCCACCGTCCGGGACAGGATGGCGGCGACCCGGCCCGCATCGGGGAGGGACCGCAGCATCGGCTCCGGACGGCGCAAGCGCCAAGGGCGCGCGTGCGGCCACAGCTTGGCATAGCCGACGACCCGGCCCGGCTTCAGCCGGATCGGCACGTCGCCTGTGCGCCCTTCCGACACCGCCACGGCGCCGATCAGCCGCATCGGCAGCGCGAGCGTCGCGGTCAGGGCGAAGCCGTACTGCATCATCAACCGTTGGTTGGTAACGGTGTAAAGCGTGGTCCGCCCCGTCGCCCAGGCGGCCGCCGCCACGCCGGCCACCACCAGCCCGCCCCCCAGCAGCAGCGGCGCGATGTCATGCACCGCCTGCCACGGCGGCAGGCCCTCCGCCCGGGCCACGACGGCGTTGGCGAACACCAGGGCGCATACACACAGCGAAACCGCGCGGATATGGAACGCGCCGACCGCCAGCGCGCGCCAGCACGGCTGGCCTTGCCAGACCGGGACCTCCCCCGGCCGCGGCGCCGGGGACGCCGGCCGGGCGAGCAGGCCGGCGCAAACCTCCGTCTTCGCCGTGGCGCAAACCTTTGGTTTCGCCGTGCCGCAAACCTCCGGTTTCGCCGTGCTCACGGTGCCACCCCGTCCGAATGGAAGCGTCCGCCAGCGTAGTAGGCGTTCACCATGTCCTCCCGCGCGGTGATGCTGTCCGGCGCACGGGGGCGCGGCACATCGTTGAACTGGCCCCGGTGCAAGGCGGTCACGCGGAGGTCGCGCTCCCGCTCGTGCACCTCGCAATGGTGGATCGGCAGCAGCACCCGGTCGGCACCCCCGCCTTCACCCAAGCCCGGGCCGTCGTCCAGGCTGATCTCCAGGTAGCGCAGGATCTTCACGCCGCGGTCCACCCACAGCTCCTCCACCCGGCCGACGGGCAGGAAGCGGATGTCCAGCACCCGCATGCCCCGCAAGTCGGTTTCGCCGAGCATCACGCCGCAGCCCTCCGCGGCGCGCAGCGGCTGCACCTGCGGCGTATTGTCGGCCATCAGGAACGGCTTGTCGCGGCGCATGGCGTAGGTGCCCGGCCCAACGCCGCAGTCAGCGGGTTGCCGTCCGGCACCAGCGGGCCGCCGGCGAAGCGGAACTGCGGATGGGCGCGCACCGGCGGCGCCGGGTCATGGTGCGGCTGGGCAGTCGCGCTGCCGTCCAGGCGCAGCATCGGGCGGGACGGGGGCAAGGACATCGGCCCCGCCAGCGGCTGCAGGCCCAGGTTGTCCTTCGGGTAGCCTTCGCGCTGGTCCTCGCGCCGCAGCAGCAGCACGATGCCGATGAACGCCAGGAAGGACAGCCACCACGCGGCCTGGGCCACGTCGATGTATTGCGTGATCGCGCCTGCTTGCATGGTGGAACCTCGTCAGCGTGCGGCGGCGGTGGCGCCGGCGGGCGCCAGGGCGGGGTAGTCGCGCACCATGTTGGGGCCGTTCAGCGGTTGGGGGACGCCCTGGTGGCAGGTGGCGCACACCACCAAGCCGTTGCCCTGCTGCACCCCGCGCTGCTGCGCCGGGATCACCGGCAGGTTGGTTTCGCGCACCAACTGCCGGGTTTGCGGGATGACGGCGGCGACATCCAGCAGGAAGTTGTTGTTCAGGTCCCGCACCAGGCGCAGCGCGTTGTAGCCGGTCCAACGCTGCGGCGTGCTTTCGTTCCAATCCCAGAAGGCGCGCGAATTGTGGCAATAGCCGCAGTTGACGCCGATGCCGTCCGAGTACTGCATCATCATCTCGTAAACCCGCTTGGCGACCACGAAGGCGCCGATGCGGTGGGTCGGCAGGGCGGTGTCGGACTGCACGTGGATCGGCTCGTCGCCCACGTACCACTCGTCCCACCCGTTATCGGGGAAAAACTTGCGCACGGTGTCGGCGGATTCCTGCCAGTTGTCCCGCTTGGCGATGAAGCGGCGCTGCGGCGTCGGCGCTTGAGGGAACCAGGTTTCGGCCGGGACGGGCTGGCCGCGGTGGCAGGAGTAGCAGGTGACGCCGCTGGGCTGGACATGCTCCTTCCAGTCGGCGTTCAGGTGCCGGGTCATCTTCATCATGATGCGTGCGGCGGCCTTGGCGGGCTTGGCGTCGGACGCCCAATCCTCCCGGGCGTGGCAGAAGCCGCAGCCTTCCCGCGGCGACACCCATTGGGTGATGGCGTATTGCATCCGCATGAACTCGGCGGCGCTCACGTCCGTCAGGACCGGGACGTTCTTGTACGTTTCCATCGCCATGGGGCCGCCGGTTCCGGCGGGCGGCAGCGGGGCAGGGGCCTTGTTGGAGGCGAGCAAGGTCCGCGCCGGCTTGAACTGGACGCCTTGAGGGAAGCTCACCTCCGTGCCCCGGGGCGTGTGCTCCCAGGTCGGCACGAACAGGATGAATGCGGCGCCGGCCAGCAGGGCGGCGCCCGCGGCGAGGGTGATGGACTTCACTGCGCCGGCTCCGGCTGGCGCACGTCCAGTTGCGGCAGGCGCGGCACCATGCCGGGCGGCAGGCTGTCCGGGATCGGCTGGATGCGGGCGTACTGCGGCGCGATGCCGTGCTTCACGCCCCACAAGTACCAATTGTCCACCACGGTGCCGGTCATCAGGATGCCGATGCCGCCGGTCAGCGTGGTCAGCGTCGAGAAGGTGAACAGCCAACGGTGCACGGAGTCGAAGTTGGCGTTGAACTCCATGATCCAGCGCCAGAACAGGGAGCCGCGCTCCATGGCCGTGCCGGGATCGGTGATCTCATGCGTTTCGCGTTCCCCGCCGAACTTGGTGAGCGCCAGGATGGTGCCGCCGTGCATGGTGAACAGCATGGTCGAGCCGTAAAGGAACACGATGGAGAGCATGTGGAACGGGTTGTAGAAGGTGTTGCCGTAACGGACGGAGAACGTGGCCGTCCAGTTCAGGTGCTCGATGATTCCGAACGGCACCGCCTCCGACCAGGATCCCATCAGGATCGGCCGGATGAAGCCCAGCACCAAATAAAGCCAGATGGCGGAGGCGAACGCCCAGCACACGTGCGTGCCCATCCCCAGCGCGCGGGCACGGCGATACATGCGCACCCACCACAAGAGGATAGAGGCCGTGAGGAAGAACCCGGCCATCAGCCACCAGCCCCCGTCCTCCAAGGGCGGGAACAGCGACAGGCCCTGCTTGGCCGACGGCGGCTCCAACGCTAGGAAGGGCAGCATCTTGATGAAGCGGACCACGTTCCAGTCCACGGAAGCCCACATGTTGAGGCCGATGATCTCGATGGCGATGAAGCCGCACACGATGGAGGTGAGGCCCAGCGCGCCCAGGTAGGTCGGCCCCACCTGGTTCTCCCCGATGCGGCCGAGCCAGCGGGAGCGGAACGGGCGGAGACGCCGGGGCGAGCTGCC
>CALMVT010000211.1 GCA_937873175.1 uncultured Acetobacteraceae bacterium
GGCCGACCTGGAAACGCTGCGCAGCTTCGTCGCCACGCCGGCCTGCACCGCGCCGTTCGATATCGTGTGGGCGCCCGTGCTGCTGCTGGCGCTGTTGATGCACCATTGGGGGTTCGCCGTGCTGGGCGCGTCATGCTGCGTGATCCTGCTTGTCATGAACGTGCTGGGCGACGCGGTGTCCCGCCGCCAGATGCTGACCGCGAACGAGTCCTCCGCGACCGCGCTGCGCCGCGCCGCGGACGCGGTGGGCGCGGCGGAGGCGGTGCTGGCGCTCGGCATGCTGCCGACCCTGACCCGGCGGTGGGAAGCCGGGCAGCGCCGCGCCGCCGGGCTGGTGCACCGCGCCATGCTGCGGGCGCGCGCCGTTTCGGCGGCGACGATCGCGCTGCGCAAGGCGATGACCGCCACGACGGTCGGGCTGGGCGTGGTGCTGGCGCTGAGCGGGCTGTCCAGCGTCGGCAGCATGGTGGCGGGCAACATGATCCTGGTGCGGCTGCTGCAGCCGTTCCAGCAGGTCGCGGCGACGCGGCGGAGCTGGGTCGATGCCCTGGCCGCGTGGCGCCGGGTGCAGGCGGCGCTGGACGGCCCGGTGCCGTCCCGCTACGCCCACCCGATGCCCGCGCCCGCGCCGCGGCTGGTGGTCGAGCGGCTGGTCTACATGCCGCAGGGGGCCGACCGGCCGCTGATGCGCGGCGTGTCGTTCGCCGCGGAACCCGGCGAAAGCATCGGCATCATCGGCCCGTCCTCCGCGGGGAAATCGACGCTGGTGCGGCTCATCATGGGCATGCTGCCGCCTTCGGCGGGCGGCGCTTACCTCGACGGGACCAGCACCTTCATGTGGGAGCGCGAGGACTTCGCGCGCCATGTCGGATACATGCCGCAGGGCCTGGCGCTGCTGGACGAGACCGTGGCCGACAACATCGCCCGAATGGGCGCCGTGGACATGGCCGCGGTGCTGGCGGCGGCGAAGCGGGCCGGCGTGCACCGCGCCATCGCCGGCTTGCCCCAGGGCTACGCCACGCGCATCTCCGGCGGCACGCTGTCCTCCGGGCAGCGGCAGCGGGTGGCCTTGGCACGCGCGCTGTACAGCCGGCCGGGCCTGCTGGTGCTGGATGAGCCGAGCGCCTTTCTGGACCGCACCGGGGAAGCGGACGTGCTGGCATTGCTGGAGCGGCTGCGGGCGGAAGGCACGACGGTGCTGCTGGTGTCGCACCGCCCGGCGCTGCTGGCGGGGGTGGACAAGCTGCTGGTACTGACCGACGGGGCGGTGTCGCAGTTCGGCCCGCGGGCGGAGGTGCTGCAAAGCCTGTCCACGCCGCGCGTGCGCCTGGTGCGCGCAGCGTCGGAGCAGGGCGCGGTTGTGAGCGCCTTGTCATGACGGTGCGGGGACGGATTCGGCGCACCCTGGCGGGCGGGCTGGGCCTGGGGATGGTGCTGACCGTGTGCCTGGACCTCGCCGTGATGGTGGCGCCGCTCTACGACATGCAGCTTTATGACCGCGTGCTGCAAAGCCGCAACATGGACACGTTGGCGGTGCTTTCCATTGCCTGCGCCGCCGGGCTGCTGATGTATGCCGTGTTCGAGTTCCTGCGCAGCGCCTGCCTCGTCGCCATCGGCGAGGCGATGGGGCGGCACCTGAACGGCGCGGTGCTGCGGGAAGGCGTGCGCCGCGCCGCGGCGGGCGATCAGCGCGCCGGGCCGGAGCTGGTGCGGGACCTGAACGAGCTGCAAGGCTTCCTGTTCTCCGGTGCCGTCGCGGTGCCGCTCGACGCGTTGTGCGCGCCGCTGTTCCTGGCGGTGCTGTTCATGCTGCATCCCGCCTACGGTTTCCTGGGCGTGGCCGGGGTCGCGACGCTGATCCTGGCGGGCCTGCTGGCGGAGTGGCTGGTACGCCCGGCGCTCCTGGCGGCGCAGGAGCGCCGGGTTGCGGCCGGGCAGGTCCTTTCGCGCAGCCTGGCCGAACCCGAGCTGACCGAGGGTTTGGGCATGCTGCCCGCCATCGGGCGTCACTGGGCCGCCCGGCATGGCCGCGCGCTGGTTGGGCTGGGCCGGGCGCACGGGTGGGCACAGGGGGCGGCCGGGCTGTCCCGCTTTCTGCGATTCGCGCTGCAGGCCGGGGTGCTGGTGCTGGGCGCTCTGCTGGTGCTGGCGGGCGCGGCCACGCCGGGCACCCTGATGGGGGCGAACCTGCTGACGGGCAAGCTGCTGAATCCGTTCGACCACCTGGTCGGCAGTTGGCGGCATTGGGCGCTGGCGCATGCCGCCTGGTGCCGAATCGACCGCCTGATGGCGACGGAAAACGTTTCGCTCCCGTCCGCCCCAGCACCGGCGGAGACCTGGCCTGGCCTGCTGGTGGAGGATGCCACGCTGCGGGCGGCGGATGGGCAAGTCTTGCTGCAAGGGATCGACCTGCGCATCCCGCCGGGCACGCTGGTGGCGGTCACCGGGCCGAACGGCGCGGGCAAGACCAGCCTGCTGCGCTTGCTGGCCGGGCTGGCGCCGCCGGACGCCGGCGCCGTGCTGCTGGACGGCGTGCCGGTGCACGGCGGCGCCGGGGTCGGCTTCCTGCCGCAATCCGTTTCCCTGCTGGACGGCAGCGTGGGCGAGAACATCGGGCGGTTCCGGGATGACGCCCTCTCTGCGGCCATCGCCGCTGCGCGCCGGGCGGAGGTGCACGACCTGATCGGCCGCATGGCCCGCGGCTACGAGACCGCGCTGTTCCGCAACGGCGCCGCCCTGTCCGGCGGCATGAAGCAGCGCGTCGGCCTGGCCCGCGCCCTGTGCGGCTCGCCCCGGCTGCTGGTGCTGGACGAGCCGGACGCCAGCCTCGATGCCGACGGCACCGCCGCCCTGCTGCGCGCGCTGCGCGCCTGCTGCGAGGAGGGGGCAATCGCCGTCGTCACCAGCCACCGCCCGGCGCTGCGGGACGCGGCGGACCGCGTGGTGGCGCTGCGGAACGGCACGCTCGACGACGCGCCGGCGTCTGACGCCCCGCCGCAGCCCATTGCGCCGTCGCGCATCACCGCCACCGCCTGACCGGAGAGCGCCCATGGCCCAGGACCTCGTCACCATCTCCGACGCTCCTTGGCTGACCGAGGCGGAAGCGTCGCTGCCGCAAGGCTCGCTGCGGCGCATCGCCACCATCAGCCTGTTCATCATCGTGGCCGGCTTCGGCGGCATCACCACCTGGGCCGCGCTGGCGCGCGTTGAAAGCGCGGTGCCGGCCGTTGGGGTGATCGTTTCCGGCGGCAAGCGCAAGACCATTTCGCTGGTGGAAAACGGCATCCTGAAGACGCTGATGGTGCAGGAAGGGGACAAGGTGGCGGCCGGCCAGGTGCTGATGCAGCTCGACGACGTGCAGCCGCGGGCCGCTATGGCCCAGGCCAGCGTGCAGTACTGGTCCGCGGTGGCCCGCGCCGCGCGCCTCCGGGCGGAAGCGGCGGACGAGCGGACGCTGCCCGTTTCCGCTACCCTGCGGAATGCGGCGCAGGCCGACCCCGCCGTCGCGGCGGCGGTGGCCGCGGAAGCCTACCAGTTCCAAAGCCGCTGGGGCGCGCTTGACGCCAACACCCGGGTGGAGGAGCGCAAGATCGCCCAGCAGGAGGCAGCGATCGCCGCGCTGCGTGCGCAGATCGCCTCGGCCAGCATCCGCATGGGATTGGTGAAGGAGGAACTGCGCGGCGTCGATTTCTTGATGGCGCGCGGCCTTTCAACCAAGCCGCGCCAGCTTGAGCTGCAGCGCAACGAGGCGGAGCTGCGCGGCGCCATCGGCCAGTTCGCCGGGCAGTATAACGAGGCGAAGCAGGTCATCGCGCAGGTCCAGTCGGGCATCATCAACACGATGGAAGCGCGCCGGGCCGACATTTCCCGCGAACGGTCTGAAACCCAGGCGGCCCAGGCGGACGCCGAGCAGCGGCTGACCGCCGCCCGGGACCTGATGCAGAAGCGCGAGATCCTGGCGCCGGAGGCCGGCACGGTGACGGCCCTGAAGTTCTTCACGCCGGGCAGCAGCATCGTGGCGGGCCAGCCGGTGATGGACCTCGTGCCGGACTCACAGCATATGCTGGTTGAGGGCACGGTTGCGCCGTACGAGGTGGAGCACCTCGCGATTGGCCAGCAGGTCAACGTGCGGCTCACGGCCTACAAGGTGCGCCGGGTGCCGGTCATCACCGGCCATCTCACCTATGTCGGCGCGGACCGCCAGATGGACGCGAACAACTCGCCAGTGTTCATGGTGCGCGCCGAGATCGACGCCGGCGCGCTGGATGACAAGCCCGGCGTGGTGCTGCTGCCGGGCATGCCGGCGGACATCCTGATCGTGAACGGCGCCCGCTCCGTGCTCGACTTCATTGTCAGCCCGATCACCGACGGCATCAGCCACGCGCTGAAGGAGGAGTAGCCGCCTGGACCGCGCTGCGCCGAGTGCGGCCGGCAGTCGGCGAAACCCGGCATGCTGCGTGGCGGCAACGTGTTGGAGGGTGCGAAGGCGGCGAAAGGCTGAGCGAGGTTGCCGGGCAGCGCCGCGGGCGCTCAGCCTTACCGCGTGCCGACGTTGCTGCGCGCTTGGCTACGGTCTTCACGGGGTTCCCTTGCCGTGCGGCGGACGTCGATGTTGAGCGCTGAATTGTAATCGGGCTGGACCGTGCCAGAGAAGCTGTTCACGTGCTCCCAATGCACGGCGCCGTCGAAGTGCGTCCCTGAACCGGACGGCTTCTCGCTCCCTGTCACGCCGGAGCTGCGGGCGACGTAAAGCTCTAGCCCCGAGATGGCGTATGCCCCTGCCTTGACCACCGTGCCCGGCCGCCATTCATGATACCCGCCTTGCACGAGAACGCCGACCTGCTGGGTTCGTCTTGCCTGGTCATCATCCACCACGACGCCGCTCACCTTGTTGTGCTGCGCAACGCCGCCAAACCCCTGCAGGAAGGCGACCCCTCCATTCCAGGCACTGCGCACCGAGAACCGCTGGTTGTTGTTCTTGAACGCGCCGCCTTCCAGGGTGTTGGACGAACCGTAGAAAGCGATCCCGTTTCCAGCGCAACCCTCTCCGGTCAGGTTGCGAAGCACGTTGTTGGAGCCAGTGATCGAATAGCAGTTGTCGCCGGTGCCTTTGGCCGAACTGTCTGTGAGCGTGTTGTCATGGGTTTGATAGGTCATGCCCACCAGTTCGAGCTTGCTCTTTGTCGTTTGCAGCCGCGTCAAATGGTTGTCGTAGGATTGGCCGGTGAGGATGACGCCGAAGCCAGCCTGGTCCTCAAGTTTGGCACCGTCGACCTTGTTGCCGAAACTGGACTTGATCGTGATCCCATGGGAGCGGCTTCGGACGCATGTGAACTCCTTGATCGAGATGCCGCTTGTCCCTTCCAGCAAGGCGATGCCGTCAGCCGGGTTGATCAGGCGAACGCTCTCGATGCGTCCGTCACGCGATCCCGATAAGCGGATCGCACTGGAACTCGTCGCATCGCTTCCGTCGATGGCGATGTGGCTGATCAGGAAATTTGACGAACGGTTGTCTCCATAGAAAGCAGTCCCAGACCTGGCAAGCTTGATCACCGGCGAATTTTCACCCGTTATGCTCATGCCTTCAGAGATGTAGATGCCCGCTCGTAAGCTGCAGCCTGCCCCGTTTGCATCGGCAACAAGGACAACCTTTCCCCGACGGGCTTTCGCTGTGCTCAATGCTTCTTGGAGGGCATCTGTCACGTCTGCGTTCGCTGCACAGCGTATCCGCGTCGCATCCCGGGCACCGCCAAGCACCTCTGCCGATCGGGCTGTGGAAGGCGACAACATGCCAAGGGCGACAGCGAGCAGCGACACTGCCAAGCCGCGCTTCATGACGAGCGTTTCCATGCTGGCGTTGTGCAAGTCAGTCATCCTCTTGTTGGGACTACAACGTCGTCCGACGCACGCCGATGGGGCGGAACTGCAAGGCTCAGCAGCCCGGCGCGCGTCGGTGCCGTGGGCCCAGATGGCGCGGACCCGCGCAGGTAACCTGCGGCGCAGAAGCGTTGCACCTACCACCGGGCTCCTGCCAGCAAGCGGACGCCAAGCTGCGGCAGCACCGAGCGACGCCGGGGCGGCTAACCCAAGCTACTTGCCCGCTGCGATCCGCTTCAAGAAGTCCGCTGGCTGCAGGCGATTCGCGATCAGGAAATCCAGGTACTTGGATGCCGACCTGCTGCGATGCTGATCATAGATGTTGGGATCGAAGTTTATCAGCTTCTTCAAGCTCAATCGTGTGATCGGCGCCTTCAACCGCTCCGCATCGATGTGCGGAACCCCTGTGTTCTCGCACAATTCCCGGGTGCGGGAGTCGATCGTGATGGTCAAGCCCATCTGCTCGGCCTGGAGCGCCAAGGCGACACCATGGTACCGGGTGCCAACGGCCAAGTCGTAACGGCGGAGCGAGTCCATCCAGGCCGGCACGTCATAAAAGGACCGCACATGGTTGCGGCACCAGGCTTTGAATTCCTCGAAGCTGTAATGAGGAACCGTGTGGTTGTGCAGCGCTCGGAGGTTTTGCGGGTCGATCCCATCAAAGATGCCGCGGGAAATCTTCACCATTTCTGCCATGGACTGAACGACGTATTGCCCTGGCGCGATGGGGTCCATCATCAGGCTGATAAGCTGATGCTCGATCTCGCGCGTCGTCATCCATCCCTGGTGGCCTGCAGCAACAGACAGCGAGCGCGGCAACCCCATCTGTGACCACTTCGCGTGTATCTTGCGGCCCAACCCAGGTTCTTGATTAATGAAGTAGGAAGGGCAGCCGCCAGGGATGCTGCCGGTCATTCCCAGCTTGTCCAGTTGCCCAGATGTGTAGGCCCCGCGCGTGTAGATGTTCGACGAAGCCGATTCATTGGCGTGTGCAATGACCCGCGCCCAGCGAAGGGTGCCGTCGGTGAGCTCGATGTCCTTCTCGTAACTTTCGGCTTGTGCGCCAAGGCCGATCGCCACGATCGGCAGCCCTGATTTCTCCATCTTGTCTGCCATGACGCCATAGTCAGTGTGACGTCCAAGTTGGTTGGCGCATGGAATGACGATGATGTCGGCATTGCTCTTCAAGGTTTCTGCCGACGTGCTCCAACCGAAGAACTTCGTTGGGTTCTTTATATGACTGGCTATTGCGTAAACAAATGCCAAGTTGCCATTGTTATGTCCAATCCCGTTGTATAAGTAGTCAAAGTCGGCATTGGAATACAGACCGAGTCCCGGATATTTCCAGAGCATCGCCACACGGAGCGGTTCAGCGGAGCGTGGCAATGCCGGTGCAAGTTCACGCGTGGGGCTTGGTGCTGCAATCGTGGTCTCAAGCATGCTGAATCCCAATCCCACCAGGTCGGAAGCCGAGTCTCCCCAAGCAGTGTAGAGGGTGCAGCCTTGGCTGTCGTGCGAGCGATAATCTTTATTTGCAAGAAACTGATAGAATCAGTTTGAAGACAGAACCGCGTTCCCGTGCACATCCGCCGGGCATGCGGGCGGCGATCCCAAGGCGACCCTTGGCGCCCCTGGCAGGGCCACGTTGGAGGGGAACGCCGCCGGGCGGAGCGGCGGCGGCCGAACCCTTACTGCGCGACAGGCAGTTCGGACGCGCGGACGGTGCCGTTCTGGCTGCTGAAGCTCAGCTCCTGCCCGCCGCTCTGCGATTGCGACACGCCGTTGATGCGGTGCTCGCCGCTGTCATAGATCGTGACGCGCCCAGCCTGCTCCACCGCGACGCGGCGGGTTTCGGGAAAGCAGGCATAGCGCATGCCGTTCTGCGACCCGGTGGCGGAAGGCCGGCCCAGGTCCTGCGGCCACCAATCGCCGCGCGGGGGCGAACGCTTCTCGCCGTGATCGTCCTGGCCCGGTCGCCCCCCTCCTTGCTGCTGCGCCGCCGGTTGGCCGCTTTGGGGCGGCATGGTTTCCGCGGTTTTCGCCAACTCCCCGCACAGCGCGTTCACCTTGTCCTTCAGCGCCGTGTTGAGCATGTCGCCCACCTGGGTCATGCCGCCGGCCGACCATTGGCCCATGCCACCCAGGTCCGGGTGGTTGAACTGCGCCTGGCGCCCTCCGCCGCGGCGGAGGGCGTCCTGCAGCACCCGCACCGCGTCCACGCTTACGCCATGCTGACGCGCCAGGTCGTCGATCGAGCCGTCCATCAGGACCGCTCCCCCGCGTTGGTCTGATGCTGGACCTCCGCGTCTGAACCCGGCGGCTGGTCCGGCGATTTCGCCTCGTCCGGCGCCGGGTGCTTTTCCAGCGGCTTGTAGGCTTCCGTCGCGTCGCCCTCGCCGAACTGGCCCTTGTCGCCGGGCAGCTTGCCCTTGGCGGTCTCGTCTGCGGCCATTGGTGGTGCCTCCTTCCTGCCGATTATCCGAGTAACAGACGCGCAAGGGCGGCCTCGGTTCAACGCGCGTCCTGGCGCCGGGCGACGTTCCCGTGCATCGTGCCGGCCGCGGCAACCCTCGCCAGGAGCTTCCATGCACCGTCGCCAACTCGCCTCGACGGCTGCGCTCGGCATCGGCGCCGCGGCGTTGCCCCTTCCCGTCCGCGCGGAAGGCGGCGGCCCGGCACCGCGGCCGCAAACCCTGGGCGGCGCGATCACCGACGTGCCGGGCGTGCGGGTCGGCCATTTCACCGACGGGCGGCGCCCCACCGGATGCACCGCCATCCTGACGGAAGCCGGCGCGGTCGGCGGCGTGGACGTGCGCGGCGCGGCGCCGGGCACGCGGGAAACGGACCTGCTCGATCCCTCCAACCTGGTGGAGCGCGTCCACACCGTCCTGCTCACCGGTGGCAGCGCCTTTGGCCTGGATGCCGCCACGGGCGTCATGCGCTGGCTGGAGGAACACAAGTTCGGCTTCCCGGCCGGCCCGGCGCTAGTGCCCATCGTGCCGGCCGCTGTGCTGTTCGACTTGAGCGTCGGCGATCCCCTCATCCGCCCGGACGCCGCGGCGGGCTATGCCGCCTGCGAGGCCGCAAGCGCCGACGCGCCGGCGGAGGGGTCCATCGGCGCCGGGGCCGGCGCCACGGTGGGCAAGCTGTTCGGCATGGCACGCGCGACCAAGGGCGGCATCGGCACGGCCTCGGCCCGGCTCGGCCGCGTGACGGTGGGCGCCATCGTCGCGGTCAACGCGGTGGGCGACGTGATCGACCCGGCCTCTGGCGCCCTCGTCGCCGGCACCCGTGGGGAGGACGGGCGGCGCGGACCCGGTGCCGTTGCGGCCATCCTGCGCGGCGAGCTGCCGCCCGCGTTGCAGGCCGGCATGGCGACGACCATCGGGGTGGTGGCGACCGACGCCGTGCTGACCAAGGCGCAGGCCCGCAAGCTTGCGCAGCAGGCGCACGACGGCCTGGCCCGCACGGTCGAGCCGTCGCATACCATGTGGGACGGCGACACCCTGTTCGCCCTGTCCACGGGGCAAAGCGGGCTGCCGGGCAACATGCTGGCGCTGGGCGTGCTGGCGGCCCGGGTCACGGCATCCGCCGTGCTGCGCGCCGTGCTGGCGGCCAAGGGCATCGCCGGACCCGGCCTGCCCACCGTGCCGGCGGCGCCGGAGCTGGGCTGACCCGGCAATCCCGGCCCCTTCACGCCCGGTTGAAGCTGATCAGGTCAGCGGCTCCTGCACCCTTTCCGGATGCCGCAGCACCGAGTGGCGGTGGCCGTAAGCGAAATACAGTGCCAAGCCGGCGGCCATCCAGATGAACAAGCGCAGCCAGGTGAACAGCGGCAGCCCGCTCATCAGCAGCAGGCAGAACAGGATGCCGCAGATCGGCACCACGGGAACGCCGGGCACGCGGAACGGCCGGACGGTGCGCGCGGCGCTGCGCCGCAGGTAGATCACCGCGCCGCACACCAGGACAAAGGCGAACAGCGTACCGATGCTGACCATCTCGCCCAGGATGTTGATCGGGACCAGGGCGGCGACGGCGGCCACGATCGCGCCGATCAGAATCTGGCTGCGGTATGGGGTGTTCAGCGTCGGGTGCAGGTGGGCGAACATGCGGGGCAGCAGCCCGTCCTGCGACATGGTCAGGAAGATCCGGCTTTGGCCGTAGAGCAGCACCAGGATCACGGTGGTCAGGCCGCTGAGCGCCCCGATCTTGATCAGGATGGAGAACCAGGTGAGGCCGATCACGTCCACGCCCTTGGCGATCGGGTCGGACACGTTGAGCTGGTCGTAAGGAACCAGGCCGGTCAGCACCGCGGCCACCGCGATGTAGAGCACGGTGCAGATCGCGAGCGACCCCAGGATGCCGATCGGCATGTCGCGCTGCGGCGCTTGCGCTTCCTGCGCCGCGGTGGACACGGCATCGAAGCCGATGAAGGCAAAGAACACGACGGCGGAGCCGCGCAGGATGCCGCTCAGCCCGTAATGGCCGAACTCGCCGGTGCTCGGGGGGATGAAGGGGTGCCAGTTGGCCGGGTTCACGTAGAACGCGCCCAGGGCGATGAACGCCACCACGACGGTCAGCTTCACCGTCACCATGACGTTGTTGAGCCGCGCCGATTCCTTGGTCCCCATGACGAGCAGGGCGGTGATGGCGGCGATGATCAGCGCCGCCGGCGCGTTGACGATGGCGGTTGCGGTGCTGCCGTCGGCCAGCGTCACGGTGGTGCCCGTCGCCGCGGAGAAGGTCGGCGGGATGACGATGCCGACATCGCGCAGGATGCTGGCGACGTAGCCGGACCAGCCGACCGCGACGGTGGCCGCCCCCATGGCGTATTCCAGCACCAAGTCCCAGCCGATCATCCAGGCGAAAAGCTCGCCCAGCGTGGCGTAGGTATAGGTGTAGCTGCTGCCGCTGACCGGCAGCATGGCGGCCAGTTCCGCGTAGCACAGCCCGACGAAGCCGCAGACGATGCCGCCCAGCACGAAGGACAGCATGATGCTCGGCCCGGCATACTGCGCCGCCGCCGTGCCGGTGAGCACGAAGATGCCCGCGCCGATGATGGCGCCGATGCCCATGGCGGTGATGCTGAACGGGCCGAGGGTTTTGGACAGCTTGTGGCCCTCGGCCTCGCCGCTTTTCACGATGTCATCCACGGATTTCCGTGTCATCAGGCCCTGGTCCACCATGGTCTGCCCTTTCATTCAGCATGTGTGCAATCGCGTGGCGCCTCGTCGTGCCGCACCGGGCCGTTCGCACAGGAATGCGGCGCTCATGCTACAGTGCGCGAAGTTCTCCAAGCAGCAAAGCTGGTTGTGCCGCTTTTGCATCTGCAATTTTCGGTTATTCTGCTTTCCGCATCGAACCAGGCATTTGCGAAATCGTGCTGCGGACTAGCCAGGGTGTTGAACGGCCCGACGGTCATTGAGGGGCGGCGATTGGCAACATTTGTGCCGGCCGCGCGTCTCACTATCCTATGCCGGCGTCGCGCCGGTGCTCGCCACGGAGAGGCCCCATGAAAGCCCACAGCGTTCTCGACACCATTGGCGGCACGCCGCACATCCGGGTGGCCCGGCTGTTCCCGGATGCCGAGGTCTGGATCAAGTCGGAGCGCGCCAACCCCGGCGGCTCCGTCAAGGACCGCGTCGCGCTTGCCATGGTGGCGGCCGCGGAAGCGGACGGCAGTCTCAAGCCTGGCGGCACCATCATCGAGCCGACCTCCGGCAACACCGGCATCGGGCTGGCCATGGTGGCCGCCGTGAAGGGCTACAAGCTGGTCCTGGTCATGCCGGAAAGCATGTCGGTGGAGCGTCGGCGGCTGATGCAGGCGTATGGCGCGACGTTCGACCTGACGCCGCGGGAAGGCGGCATGAAGGCGGCCATCGCCCGCGCGCACGAGTTGGCCGAGCAAACCCCCGGCGCCTGGATCCCGCAGCAGTTCGAGAACCCGGCCAACATCGACGTCCATGTCCGCACCACGGCCGAGGAGATCCTGGCCGACTTCCCGGACGGGGTGGACGTGCTGATCACCGGGGTCGGCACCGGCGGGCACATCACCGCCTGCGCCGAGGTGCTGAAGCCGCGCTGGCCCGGCCTCAAGGTGTTCGCGGTGGAGCCGGCGCTGTCGCCGGTGATCTCGGGCGGCCAGCCTGCGCCGCACCCGATCCAGGGCATCGGCGCAGGCTTCGTGCCGGCGAACCTGCACCCGGACGTGCTGGACGGCGTGATCCAGGTGGAGGCGGAGGAAGCGCGCGAATACGCCCGGCGCTCCGCGCGGCTGGAAGGGCTGCTGGTCGGCATCTCGTCCGGCGCCACGCTTGCGGCGATCGCCAAGAAGCTGCCGGAGCTGCCGTCAGGCGCCACGGTGCTGGGGTTCAACTACGACACCGGCGAACGCTACCTGTCCGTGCCGGACTTCCTGCCGGCCTGACGCGGCGCCGGC
>CALMVT010000212.1:0-1711 GCA_937873175.1 uncultured Acetobacteraceae bacterium
CCTTCACGGCGCAGGCCCTGAGGGAGCAGGTGAGGGCGCTGGTGGCCGGGGCCGCCGGGCAAAGGCAGGCGTCACCCGCGTGACGGCTGCGGGGCGTCGGTGCCGGCGTCCGGGTGCACCCACTCCGCCGACAGGAGTTGGCGCAGCGCGGCGGCGCGCTCCCGCGCTTCCCCGGTGGCCTTGTCCCATTGCGCCCCGACGGCCGTGCCCCCGGCGGCGTGGGACCGCTCGGCCATCTGCCGGCACAGCTCGGCCCGCTCGCTGAGGGAGCGCATCGCCGCGGCAAGGCTCACTTCCATCGCGGCGAACTGCGCCGCCACCATCACCTCGGCCGTGTAAATGTGGCCGATGTGGCAGCCAAACTGGACCAGGGTGCCGAGTTCGATCCGGCGCAGCGCGCCGCCGCAGTCCGGGCAGGTCACCGCGACCGGCTGGTCAAGCTTGTATTCTGCTGTCATCTCCTTCCCCTGTGGCTTGGCAGGTGCGGGTTGCGTTTGGCCGGCGTCCTTCCCGGCGACCAGGCTCGCGAGAAGCCCAGGGAGCCGCGGCAGCGGCAGGCAGTGGTCAACCGCGACGTGGTCCAGCGCGCTGCGCGGCATGCCGGGACTGGCGGCGTCGGCCGGGTCCTGGACCACGGTGGTGCCGCCGCGCTGCTTGACCTCGTAAAGCCCGGCCGTGCCGTCGTTCAAGCCGCCGGTCAGGATGACGCCGATGACCCCGGCCCCGTAGGCTCGGGCAGCGCTGCGGAACAGCGGGTCGATGGCCGGGCGCGCCCAGTTCTCGCGCGGCCCTTTGGTCAGGCGCACGCAGCCGGGCTCGACCAGGAGGTGATGATCCGGCGGCGCCACGTAGATGCGGCCGGCCTGGATCGGGTCGCCGCTGGCGGCATGGACGGCCCGCAACGGCCCCGACTGGTTGAGCAGCCACGGCAGCTCGCTCCTGTGCGCCCCGATGTGGAGCACGATGAGCACGGCGGCCCGCAGATCGGCCGGCAACGCGGCGGCCAGGAAGCGCACGGCTTCCACGCCCCCCGCGGAGGCTCCGACCACGATGATCGCCGGTGCCGCTTCCATGCCCAGACAACGGCGCGCGGCCGAATGGTTGCAGCGGGGGAAGCGCACAATTCCCGGCGGATCGAGAACGGGCGGTCCGCATCACGACACGGTGTCCCGCCGGCGGCGGGCCTCCGCGCCCAGCCTGCGCCGCCACGCCAGCCACAGCGCGGCCGTGGGCGTGACCATGCTGCCCGGCACCAGCACCGCTTCCGCGCCGAAGCACAGGACGAGCAGCGGCAGCGCGAAAATTCCGTCATCCGGGTCGGCCAGCACGCGCCCGTTGCGCCCGGTCCATCCCGGCAGCCTTCCGGGTGCGGCCACGTTGATTTCCCAAAACAGCCCGCCGATCCCGGCGCTGGCCATCACTCCCAGTACGACCGCCATCGGCCCCAGCACTCCGCCCGAGGCGCCGATGCCGAGGCCGACAAACGCCATGACCCCGGCCAGGCAGTCCGCCAGGAGGTCATAGCGGTGCCCGTGCCGACTGAAGCGCCCGGTTTGGCGGGCAAGCTCGCCATCAGCGCGGTCCAACAGCGCCGAGAAGGTGAACACCCCCGCGCCGATGCTGGTCCACGTGCCCGAGCCTTGCGCAAAGATCACTGCCGCGGCGACCGCGGTGGCGAAGCGCAAGCCCGTGAGGTGGTCCGGCGTGACCC
>CALMVT010000212.1:1811-4457 GCA_937873175.1 uncultured Acetobacteraceae bacterium
GCGGCGCCCGCCCAGTGCAGCACCGTGCCGCCGGGGAAATGCCCGCCGCCGCGGACCAGCGTGACCGCGGGCATGATGGGCAACACCTCGCCGTCCCAGAAGCGGATGGCCGGGTCCGGCCGCATCACCCAGTCGCGATCGGCCGCGTGCAGGTGGATCGTTGCCCCGAACGCGGCGGCCCAGTCCTGCATCGTGGTGTAGTAGTGCGGGTGGGAGATCGCGATGGCGGACAGCCCGCCGAGGCCGCGCACCAGGCATTCCGTTGCCGGGTCGAGCAGGGCGATGCAGTCCCACAGGACGTTGCCCCCCGGCGTGAGCAGCAGGAAGGCCCGCTGGTTGATGGCAAAGCCCGGCACGGTTTGCACGCTCAGGAGGCCAGGTTCGTGCAGGCGCCAAGCGTTGCGGTGCGCATCCGCCAGCGCGTTTCGGGTGGTCCAGGCTTGGCCGGCGCTCGGCACGAACTGGCGCTCGTCCTCGCAGATGGGGCAATACCCGGGCGGCTGTGGCGCGTCGGGGTAGGAGGTGCCGCAGGCGGCGCACAGGAAGATGGTCACTGGGAGTCTCCGCTCCGTCCCGCTGCACCGCCAGGCGACGCCGCTTGGCCGCGCTCCCTTGCGGCAGAAACGTTACCGGCGCAGTTCTCCGCCCGTCAATCAGCTTGGCGAAGCCTGGCGACGTGGCGCGGCTCGGCGGAAGCGTTTAGCTTGCCGGCAACGAGGACGGGAGAGGTTGATGCCCGACATGCAGGAAGCCCGATACGACGCGATCATCGTGGGCGCCGGATTCTCCGGGCTGTATCAGCTCCACGCGCTGCGGGACCGCCTCGGCCTCCGCGTGCGCGTGCTGGAAGCCGGGGACGGGGTGGGCGGCACCTGGTACTGGAACCGCTACCCGGGCGCCCGCTGCGACTCCGAAAGCTACTATTATTCCTTTTCCTTCTCGGCGGCGCTGGAACAGGAATGGGAATGGTCGGAGCGCTACCCGGAACAGCCGGAGATCATGCGCTACCTGAACCACGTCGCCGAGCGGTTCGACCTCAAGCGCGACATCCAGTTCGGCACCCGCGTCACCCATGCAGCCTTTGACGAGGCGGCGGACCGCTGGCAGGTGACGACGGAGACGGGCGAGCGCTTCTCGGCGCCGTTCCTGATCACCGCCGTGGGCTGCCTGTCCTCCACCAACGTGCCCAAAATCCCGGGGTTGGAGAGCTTCGGGGGCGAGTGGTTCCACACCGGCCGTTGGCCGCATGGGGGCGTCGATTTCCGGGGCAAGCGCGTCGGGCTGATCGGCACCGGCTCGACCGGCATCCAGGCCACCCCGGTGATCGCCCGCGACGCCCGGCGCCTCACGGTGTTCCAACGCACCGCCAACTACAGCATCCCCGCGCGCAACGGCCCGATGACGGCGGAGCAGCGGGCGGAGATCAAGCGCAACTATGCCGCTATCCGCGAGAAATCGCGCAACAGCACCAACGGCCACCCTTGGGACATCTCGCCCGCGTCCGCGCTGGATGCCGGGCCGGAGGAGCGGATGGCGCTGTACGAGGACGCCTGGAAGGTCGGCGGCCTCCGTTTCCGCGCCGCGTTCAAGGACCTACTGACCCACCCGGACGCGAACGAGACCGCGTCTGAGTTCATCCGCGGCAAGATCCGCGAGGTCGTGCACGACCCGGCCACCGCCGCCCTGCTGACCCCGCG
Organism: uncultured Acetobacteraceae bacterium; assembly: GCA_937873175.1. Taxonomy (GTDB): domain Bacteria; phylum Pseudomonadota; class Alphaproteobacteria; order Acetobacterales; family Acetobacteraceae; genus CAHJXG01. The sequence goes on from CALMVT010000212.1 coordinate 3,509, forward strand.
CGACCACGGCTTCGCGACCAAGCGCCCGCCGATCGACACCGAGTACTTCGAGGCGTTCAACCGCGATAACGTGTCGCTGGTGGATGTCCGCACCCAGCCCATCGAGGCGATCACGCCGGACGGGCTGCGCACGACCGCGGGCGAATACAAGCTCGACACGATCGTGTTTGCGACCGGGTTCGACGCGATGACCGGGCCGCTGCTCGCCATGGACATCAGCGGGCGCGGCGGGCTGGCGCTGGCGGAAGCATGGGCGGCCGGGCCGCGCACCTACCTTGGATTGCAGGTGGCGGGCTTCCCCAACCTGTTCACCATCACCGGCCCCGGCAGCCCCTCCGTGCTGTGCAACATGCCGACCGCCATCGAGCAGCATGTGGACTGGATCACCGACTGCATCCAGCACATCCGCGACCGCCGGCTGGCGCGCATCGAGGCCCGGGAGGACGCGGCGGAGCGCTGGGCCGGGCAGGTGAACGAGGCGGCGCACGCGACCCTGCTGCCCACGGCGGCGAGCAGTTGGTACCTGGGCGCCAACGTGCCCGGCAAGCCGCGCGTGTTCATGCCCTATGCCGGCGGCATGGCCCGCTACGCCGGCATCTGCCGCGAAGTGGCGGCCAACGGCTACGAGGGATTCATGCTCGGGCGCTGAGCTTCGGCGTTGCCCGGCCGATCAAGCAGGCTACCCGGCCAGCAACGCCCTCCCCCGTTCCCACAGGTCGCGCGCCACCTCGCCTGCGGGTTCGGCGCGGGCCATGGCTGCGGCCTGCCCCGCCCAGGCCTGCATCCGGTCCACGTCGCCGGCCGGGCCGGCGGCGTCGCGCATGGCCTGCGTCAGCCCCCGCTGCACCGGATAGGGGGCCGGCGCGGGGGCGCCCGGCGCGGCGGCGGCCCGCACGTAAGCGGTGGCGATGCTCCGCCCGGCCCGGCCGCTGAACGCGCGGGTGAGCAC
>CALMVT010000213.1 GCA_937873175.1 uncultured Acetobacteraceae bacterium
CCGGCGCTTTCGCGCGCCCGTGTTACCTGATTCGAGCAAGTTCTGAACCACGCCGAAGTCGATACCACTCTTGCCTTGGTTGGATGCCCTGACATGCTACGGCTCAATCCAGAGTACGTCGGACTTCCTGGCCGGACCTGACCTGAGCTGGAGACTGCCACACTGGCGACGCAGCCCGCAGGTGACCTAAACCGCGTCTAGCTTGAGAACCGTAGTTTCTCCTCGTCGGGGTTGAGGTGATCCTTGACCCAGAGACGATCGGCGGCCGCGCAAGGGTCCTGATTGAGTTGCGCCTCGAACGCAGCGACGCGCCGGGTCAGGTCGTTCGCGGTGGCACGGCAATGGTGGTAGGTGACGTCCTCGCGCAGCCAACGCCATAGAGCCTGCACCGGCATCAGACCGGGACTGTAGCCGGGCAGCGGCGCAAGCTTGATGTCCAGGTTTGCGGCTTCGGCCTACACCGCCTTGGCGCGGTGATACGGGGCGCCGTCCCAGACGACGATGAGCTTGCCATCGGGGATCTCGGCGCGGAGCCGGCGCAGCACGTCGACCGTGTGCTCGCCATTGGCCCGCGCATAGGGCCACAGCCGCACCCGGCCTTCATTGTAGAAGTATAGCCCGTGGAGCGAGACTTTGGCCGACAGCCCGGGCGAGCTGGAGGCAACAAAGAATCGCTTGCCGCGCTCGCCCCAGCCATGGCCGAGATCGACATCCTGGTGGATGTGCGCCTCATCCCAATAGACCAGCTGGTGCCGGTCATGCTGGGCGCCGTCCAGCAAGGGGCGGAGCTGTTCGACGAAAGCTGCTCGCCGTTCGGGGTTGGCGCGGCCGAGCCAGCGAAGTGGCGCAGCCATCTGCGCGGGCTTCTTGGCCTTCTTCCACGACAGGTCCAGCCGGTGTAGGGCCGCGCGGATGGTTTCGCGGCAGCACAGGCAGCCAAACCGCGCCTACACGAAGCCGATCAGCCGCTTCAGCGTCCAGCGGGGTTTTGGGTCAGCGCCGGCGACGGGCGGCGCAGCTGCTCCCGGCTGGGCTGCGCGAACCTCTGCGCCGAACGCGGCTGCGATGTCCGGGCAAAAGGGGGGCGGCCGCCGGTGCGCCGATACAGCAGCGCCTCGGGGCCGTGTTCGCTGTAGCCGTGCAGCCAGCCCATCACCGTCTGCGGGTGACGGCCGGTGCGTGCTGCGACATGCGTCGCGCAGGCCCCTTGGGCGATGTCGTGGAGGGCAAGGAAGCGCTCGCGGCTGCGGGCATGCGGGGCAGTCAGGGCCAGGTGGCGCAGGTCCACCAACGTCTGTCCCCAGCGTTCATGATCAACTCATAACACCAGTCTCAGCAAGGCCTTTCAGGAAAACCCTCATATGGGAAGCGGCCCTCACCCAGCCAAGCACTCCAACTATGGGTTCCAAACTGGACGTGGTTTAGTACCTCTGCATAGTTTCTTTTTAGAAACGTCGGATCACGCCCACACGCCCGGTCCGGGGACCCAATCCGATTTTCGATCCAGCCGCCTCCAACGTCGCCCAAAGCTTGAATCCCCATACCGAGCACCAGCGGCCCGCGGGTTCGTTCCTCGGAGACTTTCGAACGCCTACCGGCGTCCGAAACTCTTCACGAAAGCTGCTTGTCCGCTGTAGAGCATCAGCACCAGTAAAGCGGACGCATTCGTCAGTGTCTGAATTTGCTTTGAGCAAATTCCTGCAGAGAAGCTTGCAACTCTCGGCAGACACGGCGCAAGCCATCGAAGCCGACGAGCGCAAATACCGAAGCGTCAGAGCGCGGACAGCTTGCGCATCCTGGCCAGGCCTGTCCGCAGGAACGGGTCGGAGTGGATGTAGAAGAACTGCACGCCCGCCTTGGCCCAGCGCTCTATCTCGTGCTCGAACACCAGCGTGCCGGCGATCCTGCCCGCCGCACGGATCTTCGCCACTGCGGCCCCGACCGCCTCCTGAACAACCTGGGGGCGTTCCTCGCCCAACGGCACGCTCGGCAGATAGCCCATGGACTGCGACAAGTCGCCGGGTCCGATAAATAGCACGTCCACGCCCTCCACGGCCAAGATCTCGTCCAGGTTGGCGGTCGCCTCCAGCGTCTCGACCATGCATATGACAAGCCGCTTTTCGTGGTCGGCGGGACAAGCGTAGCGCACCGTTTCAACGATGGCGCCTGCCTGGGCGGCGGTGTCGACCATGGGCACCATCAGTCCGTCCGCGCCGCAATTCAGGTAGCGGATCATGGTGGAACGGGCGTGGCTGTCGGGGCGCACGATCGCCCCGCCGCCGGCTCCGCGCGCCGCCGCGGCCATAGCGCGCACGTCCTCGTAGCTGGCGCTGCCGTGCTCGCAGTCCAGGAACACGGTGTCCGCTCCCAGCTCGCACAGCCGGGCCGCCAGGCTGGAGGACACGTGGTGGGGATTGACCATCAGCAGGCGCTCGCCGTTGTGCAGGCGGCCACGCAGTGTGTGTCCAATCATGGGTCTGGTCCTCAGCAAGCGGTGGTGAGACTGCGGCAGAAGGCCTGGATGCGGCTGCAGCCCTCGCGCAGGGACGCCTCGTCCGTCGCGTAGGACACGCGCACAAACGGGCTCATGCCATAGGCGGCGCCCTGAACGATGGCGACGTGGTGCTCCTCCAGCAGGGCCGCCACGAGGTCGGTGTCGGTGTCGATCCGGCGACCGCCCGTGCTCACCTTGCCCAGGCAGCCCGCAACGTTGGGGAACACGTAGAACGCGCCTTCCGGCTTGTGGCAGCTGATCCCCGGCGCCTCGTTCAGCAGCGCCACCACCAGGTCGCGGCGGACGCGGTAGCTCGCCGCGCGCTCCGTCAGCAGGTCTTGCGGACCATCCAGGGCGGCCACGGCGGCGGCCTGCCCCACGGTGGAGATGCCGTTGGTGGACTGGCCCTGCACGTTCTCCATCGCCGCGATCAGCTGCCGCGGCCCGCCGCAGAAGCCGACGCGCCAGCCGGTCATGGCATAGCCTTTGGAGGCGCCGTTGACCGTCAACGTGCGGTCCTTCAGCGCAGGCTCGACCTGCGCTACCGTGCAGAACGTGCCGTCGTACAGCAGGTGCTCGTACATGTCATCTGTCATGATCCACACGTGCGGATGGCGCAGCATGACATCGGTGATGGCCTTCATGTCCGTCCAGGAGCACGTGGCGCCGGACGGGTTGCTCGGGAAGTTCAGCAGCAGCCACTTGGTGCGCGGGGTGACCGCCGCGTCCAGCGCCTCCGCCTGCAGCCGGAAGCCGTTGTTCTGCGGGCATGGCACGAAGACGGGGACGGCGCCGGCGAACTTCGCCATGTCCGTGTAGCTGATCCAGGCGGGGGTGGGGATGATCACCTCGTCGCCCGGGTTGCAGGTCGCCATCAGCGCGTCGAAGATCGCCTGCTTGCCGCCGTTGGTGACGAGGATCTCGTTCAGCGCGTAGTCCAGCCCGTTGTCGCGGCGGAACTTGCGCTGAACCGCCGCCCGCAACGCGGGGGTACCGGCCACAGGCGGGTACTTGGTGTCGCCGCCCTCCGCAGCGGCGGTCGCAGCGGCGACCACGTGCGGCGGGGTCGGGAAGTCCGGCTCGCCCATCGACAGGCCGATCACCTTGATCCCCTGCGCCCGCAGCGTGCGGGCCTTCTCCGCCATCGCGGTGGCCGCGGACTCCTCAACCCCTTCGAGGCGGTCCGCCAATCCTGGAACGGTCATGCTCATGTCCTTGTTGCCGGCGCCCTCAGCCGGGGCGGCCAAGATCGCGGCTGATGGCGATGTCGCCGCTCTGGTCGCGTTGGAAGGTGGGGGACACCGCGATGTCCTCCACCAGCGCGCGGGGTGGCAGGTTGCAGACCAGCAGCACCAACTGGGCCACGTCGTCAGGATCCAGCATGCGGGCGCGTTCCGCTTCGGTGGGGGGACGGGCCCGGGTGTCCATGATGGGCGTGTTGATCTCGCCGGGCAGGATGGTTGTCGCGCGCAGGCCCTCGTTGCGGTAGGTGGCGCGTAGGTAGCCCATGAAGTTCTGCACCGCCGCTTTTGCCGCGCCGTACGGCGCCCCGCCCAGCAGGTTGGGCCGGATGGCCGCCAGCGATGACACGGTTACCACCGTGCCGCCGCCGCGCGCCAGCATGTCCGGCAGCACCGCTTTCACCGCGGCATAAACCGCCGTCAGGTTCACGGCGACCGTCTCGGTCCACTGCTCCTCCGGCATCCACTGCATGTTCTTGATTGGCGGCGCCGACCCGGCGTTGTTCACCAGGATGTCCACCGGCCCCAGCTGCGCGCGGATGTCCGCCATGACCGCTGCGACGCCCGCTGGATCCGCCAGGTCGGCCGGAAAGGCCTTTGCCTCGCCTCCGGCGGCCCGGATCGCCGCCGCGGTCTCCTCCAGTATGCCGGCCCGGCGCCCAATCAGCGCCGTCCGGGTGCCGGACGCGGCCAGCAACAGCGCCGTAGCGCGGCCCAGACCACCACCCGCCCCAGTGACAACGGCGACCTTGCCTGCGAGCACCCCGTCAGTCATGGCGGTAATCCTTCTGTGCTGCTGCGGCCGTGACCAAACCCTCGCACAGGTCATAAGCCACCAGGGCGCGGTCGCGTTTCGCAGGGTCGCCCCAGCCGCCGCCGCCCGGCGTCTCGATCACCAGCACCTGGCGGTCAGCCAGCACCACGCGGCCCTTGGTCGGCACGGGTGCGTTCCCCAGTTCCACCCGGCCCGGTGCGCCAGCCTTGCCGCCCAGCACGCCGAAGCAGGGATGCCGCACGTGCTCGGTGTTCAGGTAGATGTTCATGGGCGCACCGGAGATGTTGCGGATGGTGCCGCGCTGGCCCAGGCCGCCGCGGAATTGCCCGGCGCCGCCGGAGTCCGCCACCAGTTCCTTGCGCTCGATCACCACTGGGACCGACCGCTCGTAAATCTCCACCGGCGTCACCTTGCAGTTGGACGGGAAGGACAGCGTGTCGTTGCCGTCGAAGCCCTCGCGCCCGCCCTGGCCGCCGTGGAAGTTCTGGATGGAGCTGTAGGGGGTGCCGTCCATGCGGGTGCCGGTGCAGTTGATGCCCCAGATCGGCGCCCCTCCGCTGTCTGCCTGCACCCGGTCCGGCAGCACGTCGGCCAGGGCGCGGAAGATCAGGGACGGAATGGTGTGGCCCACCAAGTTCCGCGCCGCTCCCGCGGCGGAGGCGCGGGGGTTCAGGATGCTGCCCTCCGGCGCCTCGTCCGTGCAGGGGATGGCGCAGCCCTCGTTGTTGGGTGAGGACGGGTCCAGCAGGCACTTCAGCGCGTACAGACTGTGCGCGATGCGGTAGTGCGGCGCGACGTTGATGCCGTATTCCACCTGCCCCGAGGTGCCCGCATAGTCCACGTGGATGCTGTCGTCGCGGACGTGCACCGCCGCCTTCAGGATGATGTCGGCATCAATGCCGTCCAGCACCATCTCGGCGGTGTAGGTGCCGTTGGGCACGGCGAGGATCGCCTTGCGCATGTAGGCTTCGGACCGGGTGTAGATGGCGTTCCCCAGGTCCCGCAGGCTGGCCAGCCTGTACTCGGCCAGGAAGGCGACCACCTCCCGCCGCATCACCTCGTTGGCGGCGACCATGGAGTTGATGTCGCCCAGCACCTCCTCCGGCAGGCGTGAGGAGGAGGCGATGATGTCGAACACGTCCTGGTTCGCCACGCCCTCGCGGAAGAACTTCAGGATCGGCAGGCGTATGCCTTCCTCGAACACATCCACAGAGTCCGGCGATTGCGGCCGGCCACCCACGTCAGGCAGGTGTGCGATGCAGCCGCCATAGCCGACGATTTCGCCTTCGTGAAAGATCGGCGTCACCATCACCAAGTCGGGCGGATGGCCGGTGCCGATGCGGGCGTTGTTGGTGGCCAATACGTCGCCGGGCTTCAGCGTGTGCGGCGGGTGCACCCTCAGGAAGTGCTCCTTCACCGCCAGAGGCAGGGTGCTGATGAACACCGGGATGGCCAGCGTGCACTGGGCCAACGCGTTGCCGTCAGCATCCATCAGCACGGTAACGAAGTCGTGGTTCTCGCGCACGATCGGCGAGAATGCGGTGCGGCCCAGCGCCAAATCCGCCTGGTCGGTGATGAACACCAGCCGGTTCCACAGCACCTGGAGCGTGATGGGATCGTTGAAGTCCATGATGGTCTTCCTCAGCCCAGGGTGATGACAAGGTTGTGCCCCGCATCGAGCGTGGCGCGGCCGGACGGCCCCATCACGGCGGTCGACTCCTTCTGCTCGACGATGGCGGGGCCGGCGATCTCCACCCCCGGCTGCAGCGAGTAGTGGTCATAGACCGGCGTGGACACGTAGCCGCCCGCTTCCTCGAAATACACGGGCCGGTGTCCACGCAGGGCCTCGCCGCCGCTGCCGCCGCGGCGCTCGGTTCGGATGGAGCCGACGGCGCCGTTCGGGCCGCTGGCACGCAGGCGCCAGGTGATGACCTCGATCCCGGTGCCCTCCACCTGGCGGCCGTAGAGCTGCAGGTACGTGGCGCGGAACGCGTCCCGCACGGCCGTCTTGAAGGCGTCGATCCCCGTTCCATCCGGCGGCAGCTTGATGTTGATCTCGTAGCCCTGGCCGACATGCCGCATGTCGGCGGAGAAGCTGTGGGTGATCTCCTCCAGGGACAGGCCGGCTGCCGCGACCGCAGGCCCGGCATCCGCCACCAGGCCGGCGCGGATGCGGTCAAGCGTCGCGCCATCCAGCTCATTCAGCGCCAGCGGGGCGCTGGACGCGACGTCCACCGCGACCGGGGCCGCCAGCAGGCCCAGCGCGGAGTTGACCCCGGCCCCTAGCGGCAGGACCACCCGCTTGACACCGATCTTGCGCGCGACGCCGTAGGCATGGACCGGACCGGCGCCGCCGAAGGCGATCATGGTCAGGCGGGACGGGTCCACTCCGCCATCCATGGCGTGCATGGCCGCGGCGCGCGCCATCGCCTCGTTCACGAGGTCATGCACGCCGTGGGCGCATCGCTCCGGCGTCAGGCCCAGTTCCGCCGCCAGCCGGTCCACCGCCGCTTGGGCGGCGTCGGGGTGCAGCTTGAAGGTGCCGCCCAGGAATGAGTCCTGGTCCAGGTAGCCGAGCACCAGGTCGACGTCGGTCACGGTCGGCTCGGTGCCACCCAGGCCGTAGCAGGCCGGGCCGGGAGCAGCAGCGGCGGAGCGTGGGCCGACTGCCAACAGGCCGAGCGCGCCGACATGGGCGATGGAGCCGCCGCCGGAGCCGATCTCGATCATCTGCACGGATTGGATCTTCAGCGGCAGCCCGCTGCCGCGGCGGAACTTCGCGGCGTGCGCCACCTCCAGCTCCGCGGCGATGCGCGGTTGGCCGGCCAGCAGCATGCATAGCTTGGCGGTGGTGCCGCCCATGTCGAACGACATCAGGTCGCCGTTGCCGCTCTGCCTGGCGTACTCGCCCGCCGCGACCACGCCCGCGGCCGGGCCGGACTCGATCATGCGGACCGGCATCGCGCTGGCGGTGATGCCGGGCACGACGCCGCCGGAGGACGTCATCCACAGCAGTTGCCCGGTCTCGCGCCGTGCCAGCTCGCCTTCCAACTGGGCGACGTGGCCAGACATCAGCGGGCGCGTGTAGGCGTTGACCGCGGTGGTGGACGCGCGGTCGTACTCGCGGATCTCGGGGCACACGCTGGATGACAGCGAGATGCTGACGCCGGGCAGATCGTCGCGCAGCAAGGCGCCGACCCGCTCCTCGTGCACGGTGTAGCGGTAGCCGTGCAGCAGGCAGACCGCGATCGATTCAATACCCCGCCCCTTGATCTCGGCGGCGATGGCTTTCACGCCCGCCTCGTCCAACGACACCAGTACGTCGCCGTCCACCGTCACGCGCTCCACCGCACCGAAGCAGTTCGTGCGGGAGACGAGCGGCTCGGAGAATTGCAGCTTCAGATCGTACAGGTCGTAGCGGCCCTCGGTCCGGATACGCAGGATGTCCTGGAAGCCGTCCGTGGTGATCAGTGCCGTTTCGGCCCCGCGTCGTTCCAACACGGCGTTGGTGACTATGGTGGTCGCGCCGAAGATCGCAGCCACGTCGCGGCCGTGACCCCGGCGCATGGCCAACAGCTCGTCGATGCCCTGCAGCACGGCGCGGGACGGGTCGTCAGGGGTGCTCAGCACCTTGTGGGGATGCACCACTCCGGCGTCGTCGAGCAGCGCCAGGTCGGTGAACGTGCCGCCAGTGTCGAAAGCGAGTTTCATCGCGGTCCTTCGGACAAGTCCATGGAGTGTTGAGGGCCCGATATCGGAAGCCCTGGCAGACGGCGGGCGTCAGAGCGTGACCGGAAGCTTTCCGGTCATGAAGGTCTCGCCGAGCTGCTCGAACGAGATGCTGTCCGGCGGGCCGGTCCAGATCACCTCGCCCAGCCGCAGCACGGCAGCCCGGCTGGCGACCTGCATCGCCTTGCGGGTGTTCTGCTCTACCAGCAGGACCGTGCAGCCCGCTCGGTTGATGCGGATCATCTCGTCGAAGCATTTCTGGATCGACTGCGGCGACAGCCCGACCGAAGGCTCGTCGATCAGCAGCAGGCGAGGCTTCATCAGCATCGCCATGCCCATCTCGAGCATCTGCTGCTCGCCACCCGACATGTAGCCGGCCGGCTGGCGGCGGCGCTCCTTGAGGATCGGGAACAGGTCGTAGACATAGTCCCGGTCGGCTGTTCCCGCCCCGCGCGGGGCCGAGTAGGATGCCATGTCCAGGTTCTCGTCGACCGTCATCATGGGAAAATTGCAGCGCCCCTGAGGGCAGAAGGCGATGCCGGCGCGCAGGATGTCGCCAGGCTTGAGGCCGCGCAGGTCGCGGCCTTCCCAAGCCATGCTGCCGGCCGTGACCGTCGTCATCCCGAACAGCGTCTTCAGCAGGGTGGACTTCCCGGCGCCGTTCGGGCCCATGAGGGCCACAAATTCGCCGGGCTCGACACGCAGGTTCAGCCCGCGGATGATCTCCAGCGGGCCGTAGCCCGCCCGCAGCTCCGTGATGTCGAGCGTGCTTGCGTCAGCCGGCAAGATAGGCCTCCACCACTGCGGGGTTCTGCACCACGTCGGCCGGCGTGCCGTCGGCGATGATGGCGCCGCGGCTGAGCACCACCAGGCGGTGGCACAGCGCCTTCATGGCATCCAGGT
>CALMVT010000214.1 GCA_937873175.1 uncultured Acetobacteraceae bacterium
CCGGCGTGCCGGAGGCCGAGATGCGCGAAGCGCGCGAGCGCGGCTGCACAACAAACGAACGCTGGCACGTGCGACGCGACGGCTCGCGCTTCTGGAGCAACGGCGAGTTGCGGCCGATCCGCGACCGGGCCGGCGCGGTAGCGGGCTACCTCAAGGTCATGCGCGACGGCACGGCGCACAGCCGACGAGGCGCTGCGCGAGACCGCGCGGGAGCGCGAGCGGATGGTGGCCATGCTCAGCCACTCGCAGACGCTGGTCTGCAATTGGGACGGCCGGGTCGAGACGTGGACGCAGGGCATGGAGCGGCTGTTCGGCTTCGCCCCCGCCGAAGCCATGGGCACGATTGCCCGGGAGCTGCTGCATTCCGAGTTTCCGGAACCCTGCCCCGTTATCCTGGCGACGCTGCGGCGCGACGGGCAATGGCAGGGCCAGGTGCGGCACCGGCACAAGGACGGCGCAACCCGGTTCGCGCAGGAAAGCTGGGCCGTCCAGCCCGGCCTTGACGGCGTGGCGTCCTCGCTGATGGCGGCCGTGGAGGACCAGACCGCGGTGAAGCGGGCCGAGGAGGCGCTGCGCGAAGCCAACGCCACGTTGGAAGCGCGGGTGGAAGCGCGCACGGCCGAGCTGATGGCGGTGGAGGCGACGCTGCGGCAAAGCCAGAAGATGGAGGCCATCGGCCAACTCACCGGCGGCATCGCGCACGACTTCAACAACGTGCTGCAGGGCATCACCGGCAGCCCGGACATGATGCAGCGCCGGGTGGATCAGGGCCGCCCCGGGGAGATCGGGCGCCACCTGGCCTCGGCCCGCCGGTCGGTGCAGCGCGCCGCGGCCCTGACGCACCGCTTGCTGGCCTTTGCGCGGCAACTGCCGCTCGACCCCATGGCGGTGAGCCTGGACAAGCTGACGGCGGGCATGGAGGAGCTGATCCGGCGCACGGTGGGGCCGTCGGTCCAGGTCGAGGTACGCTTGGGCGACGGGCTGTGGCTCGTGTGGTGCGACGGGGGCCAGTTGGAGAACGCGCTGCTCAACCTCGCCATCAACGCGCGCGACGCCATGGCAGATGGCGGATGGCTGACGATCTCGACCGGGGAGGTGCACCTGTCCGCGGCCGACCTGGCCGGCGAGGACGGGACGGCGCCCGGCGCCTTTGTCACAGTGGCCGTCACCGACACCGGCGCGGGCATGGTCCCGGAGGTGATGGCGCACGCCTTTGAGCCGTTCTTCACGACCAAGCCGATCGGCCAAGGGACGGGGCTGGGCCTGAGCCAGCTTTACGGCTTCGTGCGCCAAAGCGGCGGCGTGGTGCGGCTGGAGAGCGCGCCGGGCCGGGGCACCACGGTGCATGTCTTCCTGCCGCGCCACAAGCCGGCGGAAAAGGCGCAGGACGGCGACGGGGCTGGCGACGTGGTGCTGCTGGCCGAGGATGAGCAGGGCCTGCGGCAAACGGAGGCGCAGTGGCTGCGCGACGGGGGCCGGTCGGGCTAGTCGCCCATGACCGGGGCGGGCCTGCTGGACGACGGCGACGAACCACGCCGAACGCTCATGCAGGATCCCGGGAACGCGGCGTTGCTGGTGCGGTCGGAGGCTCGTTGCGGAAGACGCGCGGGCGGCATTGAGCACGGAAAGGCCGGCACTGACGCGTCAGGCGGCCGACGACAGAGGTCAGGATGAGCAAAGAACCTGAATACGGCAACAAACCGGTTCTGTGTTACCGTGGTACTGTTGAACAGTACTGATGATCTATCCAAGATTTGTTGTTGCAGGATAGAGCTGCAGGTTTTCCAGATGCAGCTTGCTGAAGTAAACAGGCTCAACACCGGCTGGATTCTTGCTGCACATCACACCTGTCAATGCGGAAGGAATGCACATGCGTGACTTCAAAGCCTTGAGATAGCCGGCCCGAGCGCGCCGAGAGAAGCGGCTTGTACTGGATCGAGGACGCGGACGGCGGACGGCCTTTGCTTTGGTGCGGCAACGACTGGTTGCCGGGTCCTCACCATGTTGCTGCGGTCTGTTGGCATCGATGCCGAGACCTACCCATCCGCCCTCGCTTTTCTCGGCGCGCTGCCCCATCTGGGGAAAGCTCTCGCGGAATGCGTTCTCACCGACGTTCGTATGCCAGAGCTGGATGCGACCGAGTCGCTGCACCGCCTCAAGGCGCACGATTTTCATCGGCCAGTTGTCGTCATGACGGCCCATGGCGACGTTTCGACAGCAGTTCGGGCGATGAAGGCCGGTGCGGTCGATTTCATAGAGAAGCCGTTCGACGATGCGGCGTTGCTGTCCACGATCAGCAGGGCGCTTGAGACGACCGCTGCACCCGAGACCAACAAAAACACCATGGAAGCTGCCGCCCGCCTTGCCGCGCTTCCGCCTCGCGAACGCGAAGTGCTGGAACGGCTGATGGCAGGAAAACCCAACAAGGCGATTGCCCGTGACCTTGGTCTCAGTCCGCGCACCGTCGAAGTCCATCGAGCACAGCTGCTGGCACGCCTTGAGGTCGGGAGCCTTGCCGAAGCCGTGCGCTTGGCATTGCAGGGCGATTTCAAAATGTTGTCAGGTTGATGGCTGAGGCGATGGCGAGGGCTTGTGGCTGATCAGGACCTCGAGCTGTGGGCATCACGCCGGCGCGTTGCACGGACCCGAAGCTCGAAAGGTAGCCGGGAGAACTCGGGCAGGTCGATAGGTGGATTTCCTGCCTGAGCGCGGCGAGGATGCCGCGGATCAGGAGCAAGGATGACCAAGCGAGCACGCCGGAACCACAACCCGGCTTTCAAGGCGAAGGTGGCGTTGGCGGCCATCGCGTCCTGTGCCGGCGGCCGATCTCGCGATCATGCGGCGGATTGACGAGTTGCACCTCGACCACCCGTTCGCGGGCAGCCGGATGATGCGTGACCTGCTGCTCGGCAATGCCATCGCGGTCAGCATGGACGGCCGCGGCGCCTGGCGCGACAACGTGTTCATCGAGCGGCTCTGGCGTTCGAACAAACACGAGGAGGTCTACTTGCGAGCCTACGCCAGCGTCGGCGACGCGCGCGCCTCGATCAGCCGGTATCTGGAGTTCTGTGAGCATTACCAGCCCTCCCAGGCCGTCTCATGCTCCCTTAGATCGAATAATCAAACCCGGCGTAGGACAGTTCGCGCAGGGTCTCGTCCGCGCTCCGGGGCGGGGTGCCTGCGGAGGCGATGCGGACGACGCGGGCCGGCACGCCGGCGACGGTGGCCCGCGCCGGCACCGCGGCCAGCACCACCGAGCCGGCTGCGATCCGCGCCTGCTCGCCCACCTCGATGTTGCCCAGGATCTTGGCCCCGGCGCCAATCATTGCGCCCCGGCGGATCTTCGGGTGGCGGTCGCCCGCTTCCTTTCCGGTTCCGCCCAGCGTGATGCCTTGCAGCAGCGACACGTCGTCCTCGATCACTGCCGTCTCGCCCACCACCAGGCCGGTCGCGTGGTCCAGGAACACGCCCCGGCCGATCCGCGCGGCGGGGTGGATGTCCGTTTGGAACACCTCCGACGAGCGGCTTTGCAAATAAAGCGCGAAATCCCGCTCGCCCGCGTTCCACAGCCAATGCGTGAGCCGGTGGGCCTGCAACGCGTGGAAACCCTTGAAGTAAAGGAACGGCTCAATCAGGCGCTCGCAGGCCGGGTCGCGGTCGAGCACGGCGGCGATGTCGGCCTTGAGGCCCGACCCGATCTCGTGCGTCGCGCCGGACGCGCGGTGGAACGCCTGCAGGATCACCGGCTGCGAGATGACGTCGTTCTTCAGCCGGACGGCGACGCGGTGGAATAGCGCCGCCTCGAAGCTCGGCTGATTGAGGATCGAGTCCAAGAACAACGGGGCCAGCGTGGGCGAGCCGGCATAAGCCTGCTCGGCTTCAAGCCGGAGTTGGCGCCAAAGCGCGTCCGCAAAGGCGTCCTGCTCCGAGGACACCAAAGTCAAATGGTTCAGCCGCGACCGCAATGCCATGTCCTTCTCCTGCCCGTTCCGGCGCCATCCCGCCCCGCCGCTGCTATCGGACGTAAGGGGTGACGGTCCCATGCCGGGCCACGACGCGGAACAAACCCGTTTCCGTGCCCGGGCGCAAGCGGCAGGGGTGACGCGAACCTCGCCCGTTTCTGCCGTGATGGGCGAATCACGGGGGGCTGATGTGCCCGCGCAAAGTCCTGGGGAACGGCATCACGCATATCGGGGCCCCGGGAGCACGCGATGCTGGCCGGGCTAAAGGAATCAGCACCGGTTTGCAATTTACGATCGGGCGGGATCTCGTCGTTGACGCACCCGCACCGCCAGGAAATGCTGGCCCCCGGTTGAACATTCGACCGGAAGCCAATGGGGTCCAGCCTTGCAAATGTGCCGCTCACAGGATGCTAAGCGCCCCGCCGCTGCCCGGGTTGCAGCCGGCCCTGCAACGCGCCGATGTCGCCGCCGCGCCGCGCGGATTGGCGCGGCGAGACGATCACCGCACCCGCATTCCTGAACGGGGCCGCCGCGGGCGGCCCAGGAGAGGCACCATGCTCCAATCCCACGTGATCGAGATTTCCGGCATCTTCGCCGGCATCGCGGTGAGATCAACCGACGCGTTCCGCTTCGTCGCGGTGGACCTCCGCGTGGAGGAACTCGACGGCAGCAAGTGGCCGTCCTTGCAGGAGGTGCGCCGCGTCGTCGGCCACCTGCTGTCCACGGGCCGGCTGCCGCCCCTTCCCGTCGCGGCGGCATGAGCGCGGCATTCCCCGCGGCGGTCGGGTCGATGCTCCTTGCGGCTTTGGCCCTGATCGCGTTGCTGAGCCCGCCGGTGCGCCCGACCGTCCACGATCCGGACCCGGTCGATGGGGACGACCGGGCAAGGTCGAGTTCTTGCCCCGGCAACACAGTACGCGTGGGCGGGCGCTGTTGACCCGGCAGGCTCCTCGGCGTGCCTGACCGGAGCAGCGCGCTGACCGCGCCCAGCCAACTGCAAAAGCGGCTTCGGCCAGCATAAAATTCTCCCAGCACGGTCAAAAAGAGTATTCGTGACCGCTTCGCAAATCCAGGTTTCGGGAGTAAGTGAGCGAACCCCGGAATTTCCGCCGCTTAACTGAGCGCGACTGCCGCTCGGGGCACGGCACCAAGGAAGCGAGTAGTCCATGCCCGATCTGTCGCCGTCCACGCGGCTCCCGCGACGTTTCCTGTTCGGCGGCGCGTTCGCGGCGTTGGCCGCGCGGCGGGGTGCTGCCGCGGAAAAGGTCGTGCGGGTCGGCGTGCAGAAATACGGCACGCTGATCGTCCTGCGCGAGCGGCGCACGCTGGAGCAGGCGCTGCGCCCACTGAACTGGCAGGCCAGTTGGCACGAGTTCCCGGGCGGGCCGCAGTTGCTGGAAGCGCTGGCCGCCGGCGCGATTGACTTCGGCACCACGGGGGAAGCGCCGCCAATCTTCTCGCAGGCGGCCGGGTCGCCGCTGCTTTACGTGGGGTTCGAGCCGCCCTCGCCGGCCGGGGAAGCCATCCTGGTGCCGAAGGACTCGCCGATCCGCACGCTCGCGGACCTGCGGGGCAAGCAGGTCGCCTTGAACAAAGGGGCCAACGTCCATTTCCTTCTGGTGCAGGCGCTGGCGAGCGCGGGGCTGAAGCCTGGCGACATCAAGCCGGCCTACCTCGCGCCTGCGGACGCCCGCGCCGCGTTTGAGCGCGGCGCCGTGGACGCCTGGGCCATCTGGGACCCGTTCCTGTCCGCCGCCCAGGAGGCGACCGGCGCCCGCGTGCTGGCGGACGGCGTGGGCCTCGCGCCCAACCGGCAGTTCTTCCTCGCGACGCGCTCCTTTGCGCGTGAGCAGCCGGATGCCCTGCGCCGGTTGATGGCCGAACTCGACGAAACCGACCGTTGGGCACAGGGCAACCAGCCCGAAACCGCACGGATGCTGGCCGCCAGCATGGGGCTGCCCGAACCCGTGGTGACCCGCGCCCTCGGCCGGATGGGCTACGGCGTGCAGTCCCTGAACGATGAGGTGGTGGCCGACCAGCAGCGGATCGCCGACACGTTCCACGCCCTGAAGCTGATCCCCCAGCGGATCAACGTTGCTGAGGCGGTCTGGAAGCCGGACGCATAGGCGCCGCCGCGCCGTTTAAGCGGCAGGCTCGAACGCCTTGGCCGCGGGCCGCGGCGGCGCCGGCATGGCCTTGACCAGGCCGGCCAAGTGCTGGGCCAGGACCTCGCACTGGCGGCGGATGTCCGGCACCGCCGTCATCTCCCAGAACGCGGCCTTGGTCACGGGACCCACCGCGAACACGCGCCGCGAGATGGCGCCGGTGCGGCCGAGCAGCGCGCAGTTCGCCGTCACGTCCAGCCCCAGGCGCAGCGGGTCCGGCCGCGCCGTGCCCTCCGCAAGCAGGCTCCGCACCAGCGGGTGGGCGATGCGGTCGTAATCGGCGCCGGGGCCGGAGCAGTTGATCACCCGCGCCACGCGCAGCGTGTCCGGCGCCGTGCCCCCCTTGGGGCAGAACGCGACCTCGACCGCGCCGTCCCCGGCCGCATAGGCGCGGATGCGCCCGGCCCGGATGTGCAGTTGGCCGCGCGCCCGGGCGGTCTCGATCCGGTCGGCGACGGGGCCGGGCATGCGGTGGCGGTGGACCTCCCACCACGGGCGGAGGTGGCGCAGGAAGCGCAGCTTGTCGGCCATGCTCATGGTCTGCCAAACGTCCAGCGAGAA
Organism: uncultured Acetobacteraceae bacterium; assembly: GCA_937873175.1. Lineage (GTDB taxonomy): Bacteria > Pseudomonadota > Alphaproteobacteria > Acetobacterales > Acetobacteraceae > CAHJXG01. Next base: position 6,689 of record CALMVT010000214.1, read on the forward strand.
GGGGCGGAGCTGGTCCACCACGGGCTGCCACGCGGTCCCGGACGCGGCAGCGGCCCGTGCTTCCCGGCGCAGCAGGCGCAGCAGGTCGAGCAGCCC
>CALMVT010000215.1 GCA_937873175.1 uncultured Acetobacteraceae bacterium
CCACCCTCAGCGCAACCGCCTCGCCCGGGAATCTGCCCCGGTTACGGCCAGCAGCGTATAAGGGTCAGAAAAGATTGATGGCTGCGCGCTGAAGCGCGGCGACGATCTCATCTTTGGGAATAGTTGTTGCCGTTCTCTTGCGCAGGCTTATGGAGGCATCGCGCTGCATGGCATTGGCACCATGCGCCGGATGAAAGAGGGCCAGAAGGACTGCACGGGGTTGGCGCCAACCCCGTGCTGCCAGCATGCTGCGACTCAGCATGACCCTTTGACCTAAAGCGGCATTCAGTAAACGTCGCGGTCAAAGACCAATGACAGCGCGGTCAACACCATGATCCTGAGATCCATGAGGATGGACCAGTTGTCGATGTAGGTCAGGTCGAACTCGACGCGCCGCTGCATCTTGTCGAGCGTATCGGTCTCGCCACGCAGGCCATTGACCTGCGCCCAACCGGTGATGCCCGGCTGCACGCGATGGCGGCCCAGGTAGTCGTCGATCAGCTCGGCATATTGTTCATTATGGGCCAAGGCATGCGGCCGCGGGCCGACGAGCGACATGGCGCCGCTCAGCACGTTGAGGAGTTGCGGCAACTCGTCCAGGCTCGTGCGTCGGAGAATGCGCCCGAGGCGGGTCACCCGCGGGTCACCACGCTGCGCCTGCGGCGTCCCGGTCTCCGGCGCAGAACGGTGCTTCATGGTGCGGAATTTGAACACCGTGATGACGTTGTTGTTGAAGCCGAGACGCTGTTGCCGGAACAACGCAGGCCCGGGGCTGTCCAGCTTCACCGCAACCGCGATCAGTAGCATCACCGGCGAGAGCAGCGCGGTCGCCAACGCTCCAAGAACGACGTCTTCCGCCCGCTTGACGATTCGGCTCCAACTGGTGAACGGCCGACGATAAACCGTCAGCACGGCGCTTTGCGCGAAAAGGCCGACATCACGGACCGGCAGGCCCAACTCGGCGACCCAGGGGCAGATCCGAACGTTCGTCGGAATGGTGCCGAGCCTGCGGAGGGCGCCGGACAGCTCGGCACCGCCCTGGCCGGAGACGACCACCATGACCTCGTCGATGCGGAACAGTTGCGCAAGGGCGATCAGGTCCTGGATGCCGTTGCGCTGCGAGTCCGTGCGCTCCTCGAAGAACAGGCCGACAAGATGGAACTCGCCGGGATTGGAAGTTTGCAGGCGACGGACTAGTTCTCTCCCCTTGCCGCCTTCGCCCATTTCGACGACGGCCACTGTCCGCGCCAGCCGGCCTTGGCGCCGCCACCGCTTGGTTTGTGAAATGCTCCAAGCGCGAAGCGAAGCGAAGCCGCAAAGCGCCAGGCCGTACCAGCTTACGATCCAAAGCCGGGAGTAGATCTCGGACGTTTTGGTAAGATAGCCGAGGATCAACAGGATGGTGAAGACGAGCGTCCAGGCCCGCACGGTCTTTCCGACCTGGGCGGCAAACGCTTCGCTCAACGCCCCGCCATACGCGCCTGACATGTGCATCGCGTTGACCGTGAGCACCGCGGCGAGCAGGGCCGTGGAGAACACCTCCAGCGGGATCGGGGTGAACCCTTGCCGCAAAAGGTTGGCGACCGCCGCCGCGACCAGAACGACCAGCGCGTCGGCCACCCACATGCCGTCCTTAAGGAGTCGCAAAGGGTCGGAGATTGAGGACGAAGCGCGGGCGCCCGCCTTGGCCTGTTTCCAGGCCTGCGCGGCAAGCGGCAAAGTGGGACCGTAGCCCAGCATGTCGTCAGTCCCGTTCAGTCCGATGTTCGACATGTTAACGCACCAATCCGAGCGATGCCGGGTCAAGGTCCGGGCCTTCGCCCTCCAGCCGCATGGCGCGCCGGATGCGCTCGTTCAAGCTCGGCAGCGACGGCTTGGCTCGCTCGGCGGCGCAGGCGCGCATCCGGCCAAGCTCCGCGGGCAAGGTATTCAGCGCCAACTCGACGGCGCGGGCCATCGCCCCATTCTCGAACGGATCGAATACCCATCCGGTCATGGCATGAACGACCAGGTCGGCGACGCTCCGGGATTGCGTGCTGCCCAGCACCGGCAGTTGCGCGGTCAAGGCTTCCGCCACCACGTCGTCCCAAGGGTCGGCCAGGGCCGGCAAGGCAAGTATGTCGCAGTCGAGAAACGCCGCTGCCAGCTCCTTCCGCGTGATCCGGCCTGCGAATGATTGCTGGACGTTGGGCGGCAACGGCTGTGCTTCCAGCACGCCGCGGAGACAGCCCTCGCCGCACCACCGGACGCCGATACGGCGTTGCGGATTGCGTTCAGCCCAGGCTGCGATGCAGAGCAGAAGATCGGCCACGCCGGATTCCGGTTCCAAATCCCCGACGTGAACGATCATCAGCTCGCCGTTCGCCTGCGACCGCGCCGGGCAATTGAACAACGCAAGGTCATCCCGGCTGCCGGAAAGCACGATCCGCGATGCCGGCACGCCGAGCGCGTGGACGGCGCGGGCCAGCGCGTCGGAATGCACCAGCACCGCGTCGACGCCGGCGAGAACGACCCGGTGCACCATGCGCACGCTTGGCGGCAACTCGTCGATGCACAGCAGGATACGGCAATGCGGCGCCAAACGGCGACGCAGGACCGCCTTGACGGTTCCGAAACCAAAATCCCGGCAGATGGTCAAGTCTGGGCAGCGCTCGCCTGAAGCGGCGTTCGGCTTGCTGCCGGTCCGCGAACCCTGGCGCTTGCCAAGCTGCCTGGCTTGCTTTGCCGGCCTGCGCGCTTGCTTGTCCCAAGGCTCGCCCATTGCTTGGCCGGCGTCCGGAAAAGCGGAGGTCAAGGCATGGATGCGGGTCACCTCACCAGTTTCCAGGACTTGGGCCGCAAGCTGCTTCATACTCGACATAAACTTGGCTACCTCGACAAGCGGAGCGCTGCTGTTTCCCGGAAAATTGTAACTCCGGCGAAACATCGACGTAGCTATAGCGCAAGTCCGGCCCACAGATCTTGAGCCGCAGGGTCTGGGTCAAAGGCTTAGTCCAAGTAGATCCAACGGTCTCTTTTTACGGTGAGGAACATAAAAGTATTATGGCGTCAACGGTCGCATTCTGAAAGCAAACTTGATGATCGATTTGGTTGCGGCTGCGATGGACGCGATAACAAGACGGTTGAATGGGCCAACCGGCCTCGCCACGACCCTCTTATTGCTTACCATCATCGTTTCCGCCGTCGTGGTGTTCTTGCGCTCCGATGAGCCAAAAACATTGTCCGGCCTTGCACGCTTCATGGTGCCTGTCGACACCTTGACGCATGCTTCCGCGAGGGCAGACTTCCTTTTCTGGGTTTCACGGAAATCCCTGATGCTGCTGGTGGCCCTGCCCACGGGGGCATCTATCACCATTGCATGCGGCTACGCCAGCCACGCCGCTTTGGCCTTTGTGTTCGGCGATGCGGGGCACATTTCAAGCGATCAAACCGTTGCAACATCCGTATTTTTTACTATTACGATGTTGCTGGCTTATGACGCCTCGTATTACCTGTATCACAATCTTCAGCATCGGATTCCGGTGTTGTGGGAATTGCACAAGGTGCATCACTCGGCCGAGGTGATGGTTGGCACCACCAAGGACCGGATTCATCCGATCGATGACGTGATGAACCGTGTCTGGGACGGGCTGATCACCGGGCCTGTATATGGATTTTGGCTGTTCTTTGCGTTCGACCCTGTTGAGCTCACCATCTTGGGCATCAATGTCTACGTGCTGCGGAACATCATCATGATGGATTTCGTCAGGCACACCCATCTGAAAATCTCGTTTGGGCCGTTGGTGAATCAGGTCATACTCTGCCCGCACTACCATCAACTGCACCACAGCACCAATCCGAAACATTTTGACAAAAACTTTGGGCTGATGCTCTCGATCTGGGACAGGATGTTTGGTACACTGTATGTGCCAAAGCCGAATGAAAGTTTTTCGTTTGGCTTGGGTTCCGAGAGCAAGGAATATCAGTCCACCTTCGGCCTTTACGTTTTGCCGCTTCGGAAAATCGGCCGACTTTTGCGCTTGGGACCGGCAGACGCGCCGCCCTCAGCCGTTCCGGTTCAGGTCGGCACCGCCCAGCTTGGAATCACTTCTCGCCACAGGGATCACGTCGCATGACCATGCAGACCGAGATCGTCACAAATCCTGACCGTTTGGCGGAGGTCGGGCCAGCCTGGGACGCGCTGTGGGGCCGCAGCGGCCGGAGCGTGTTTCAAAGCCACGGCTGGATCATGGCCTGGTTTGGATCGCGGCGGGCCGGCGACCGGTCTCGCCTTTGCGTCGGCCTGTGCTGGGCCGACGGCCAACTTTTGGCGGCGATGCCGTTCATCACCAGGCGGCACCGTGGCGTGCGCGTGCTGGAATGGGCGGCGAAGGATTGCAGCGATTACTGCGATGCGATCGTCGACCCGGACCCAAGCGCTGGGTGGCAGGCGCTTGAGAAGGTGTGGGCGGCCGTGGTGGACTCGACCGGGTTCGATGTCGCCTACCTGAGTCACGTTCGACCGAATGCCGCCGCGGCCACCCTGTTCGCCGGCTGGTCGCGGTCGATGCGCTTGAAACCGGGCCATCGGTCGGCAAGAAGCTTGCAGGTTGGCAGTGCCGGTGCCAGCGGCCATGCCTGGTTCCGTTCCCTCAACAAAAAGGCTCGGAACAACCACACGCGCGGCATGCGCATCCTGGGCGAGACGGGTCCGGTGTCCGTGCGGGTCAGCGAGGCCGGACCGGCCGCCGACGCCGTGCTCGAACGCATGATCGCGCTTAAGCAGGAATGGCTGGTCAGCACGGGGCAGAAAAACGAGATCTTGGACGATGACGCGCTCGTTTTGCGGGCTTTGATCAAGGAGTTGGCCCGGCAGAACGCTCTCCAGGTTTTCAGCATTCACTGCGGCGACACCCTTGTTGCAGGATCGTTGAACATCGTGAGCGGCGCGTGCATGCAGGCGTTCTTCGCAGCCTATGATCCCGCGTTCGACCGTGCCTCGCCGGGAACGCTGGTCATGGTGGAGTATCTTACCTGGGCGTTTGGCCATGGGATGACGGAGGTTGATTTCCTTTGCGGCGAGGAACAGTACAAGTTCAAGTTCGCGACCGCGCAAACCGACCTTGCGTCCTATGTGGGCGCAAGGACATGGATCGGCAGCGTCGCGCTCGCCGTGGGTGAGCGCCTGGACCGGGGGCGTCAGCCAGAAAAGCTGAGCGAGGTGGCGCCGCCCGGGAGGTTGGCCGAAGCGTAGGACGTTCTGCGCTCATGCGGGCCTGCACGGAACGGTGTTACCGGTCCTTGCCAAAGCTTGTGCGCCTAGCCGTTTAAACAAGCATGCCCTCGGATCTCAACCACCTGGCGAACACAGGTGCTATGTTCAACCTTCTGCCAAGACGCCTCGTTCAGACCCGACCGCTTGGCCCGGTGGGCCATGCCGCTATGGACGACGGGCTGGCTGACACGTAGGCCGAAGGCCTATGATGCCCTGCTCGCCGCGTTGCTGGATATGTCGCCATGGGTCGTGCTGACGGGGTCGGCGTGATGATGAGGAAGGCGGGATTGAGGAAACGTTCAGCGTGCTGTTCGCGTCGGCTCGATAATGGCCCCACCGACGCCACAGCCTCAAGCGCCGACTCGTCCTGGCAATGGATCAGGGGGAGGGCCAAACCGCCGGGGAGCTTCGCGCCTCGCTGGAGCTGTTCAGCCGCATGCCCGGCAAGGCCGCGCCAGTTCGATGGGTTTTCCTCGGACGTTCAGAACCTCGGAGAAGTCCGGACGGTGCCGTCGCGTCGTGGCTGCATGAGGCGAACCCGACACGCCTGGCCCTGTCGGCATCATTGGAGGAGGGCGGGTGGGAGTTATTCTAGCATCGGGTGCGCCCAGCCTGTGGCACGCGCTCGACAGGCAAGCGGGTGACGACTCTCCTGAAACAATCGGAAGGCTTGCCGGGCCGCTTCGACGCGGCAGTCAGGGCAGCCATTGACGCCGATCTGCTGCAAGTCACTCCAGCCCTGGCTGCTTGAGGCTGTTACAAACCGCTGGATATCAACTTGCACCTGGTCAATTCGCCCCACAGTCCGGGCGCGGCCCAGAACAGAGCCATCCAGGAGGCGCCTAACTCTTCTCCGCCCCGGGCTAAAGCGCCACAAAAGCCACATTTGCAAGCCAACCCGCGTGAATAGTCCATTTGAGGGTATGGCCTAGATCATTTAGCTCAAGACGGACACAGCAAAGACCCTTACAGATACGTCATGATATCGATAATGGCAGGTCCGACGCGATATTATCGAGCGGAATGCCAGAATGATTGATCGCGGAATGATATACTTTGCTTACCCTGTTTGCAAAGTGTCCTTCTTTGTGTTTGAAAGGCGTGTTGCTTGACAAACGTGACAACCGGCAGCACGAGATCTCGCGTTTCGCCGAACGGAAGGTATTTCCAATACCGTGATGAAATGCCCTCAGCATAGGCGACTGCGGTGACCAAGCTGAAGGTGCTTATGCGGCCCACTGCGGCGTGGAATGCTTGCTCAACGCTTGATCCGGGCGTTGCCCCTGCACCAGCCGGCCCCTCCACCCTCTTCAAAGCGGTTTGAACGCCATGCAACCACGCTCCATGAAGCAATTCCGCGAGGATGGGACCATCGCTGCCGACCACTCCCTGGCGCAGGGGTTGCTGGCCGACAAGCGGCCCGAGCCGCTTTGTGAACCCGTAAGCGCAACCCAACGGCGGCGTCCCAAGCGGCTGAACATCTTGCTGATCTGTCATTTCGGGCGGACGGGATACAACATTCTTCGGTCGCTCAAGGCCGCAAATGCCCGGGTTTACCTCGTGCACGACCGGCGGGGCGCGTCGCTCAGCTATTCGCGCCGGTGCAAGGTGGTGCATGCCGCGCAGGATCTCGCCTTGGCCGATCCTGACCAAGTGCTGGACATCATCAATGACCTGCACCGGCAGATCGGCTTGGACAGCGTCATCGCAAGCGACGTTGAGAGCTTGGCGCTGCTGTCAAAGATCAGGGAGCGGCTGCTCGCGCCGGTGTTCCCCATGGCGGACGCGGAAACGCTGGCCACGCTCAACGACAAATGGACGTTCTACAAGCTGTGTGAAACCGCCGGCGTTGCAGTTCCAAAATCGCTCTTTGCGGGATGCCATGCCGAGTTTGACGTCGGGGCCGTCGAGAGCGAACTGGGCTACCCCGTCATCGTCAAGCCAGTGAATTCATACGGGCAACGTGGAATATCCATCTTCCGGGACCGAACTCAGGCGGAAGAATGGAAGAGAAGCCCCGTCGACTCTGATCAACCGGTCATCATTCAGGAATACATCGAAGGAACCGACTGGGCGATAAGCGTCTTTGCTCAAGGTGGCGTCATCAAGCACTGGGTATCCTGGGTTTGCCCGAGCCAGCTTGACACGGGCTACGGGGTCGGGCGGTTCCTTGCGACGGAGTTCCGGCCGCGTGACGATCTGTTGGAGATGACGCAAAGGGTTGTCACTGCCACGGGCTTCTCCGGCGTGGCGAACTTCGATGCGCGCTACGACGATCAGGCGTGCAGGATGAAGATGCTTGAATGCAATCCCCGGTTCTTCAATCGCATGTCGGCGGCGCGTCTCAGCGGTTTGGATTTCGTGCGGCCGGGCTTGCCCGTCGCCAACGAACAGCCGGCAACCCTGGGCAACGTGGGTTATTACCCCTGGCAGGAGTTGTTCTCGACACGCGGGCTTCATAGGCTCGTGCGTGGGCAATGGCGGATAGCACCGTTGCTGCACGACATCCTAGACATGGGCACCGACCCGTTGCCGCCGATCGTTCGAAAGTGGGTGCGTGAGGACGGACGAAACTGAAGCGGAATTCTCGTTCTGAGCTTAAGGATGGTAGGCGGCTGGTCAGCATGAGGCGTGTACACTGCTTAGCGGAGGTCCGACACATTTGGCAGAGTTTTGCAGCCCGCCTGATGCCACGCCAAGTAATTTGTTGTAGTTTCACATAGACTCAAGGCGATGCAAAAAGTTTAAGAAAGTCTTCAGAGACTCCACTTGCACGTCCTCTTGCTTGCTACAGTGCTGATGTTTAGTCTGAATGAAAGTTATGACCCAAGTTTCCACTATGGTATAGCATGAGAATCTTTATTGATTGAAATGGAGAAATCTCCGAACAACTCTGGTGAGATTTCTTATAAAGTTTAGACGCCAGGATTGCAGTTACCACTAAACCTTGGACGTTCGATGATGTGTGCTGGGTATTGATCGCTGATTTTCATCTTTGCAATTCAAATGTATTAAATCGCCATCAACCTTCCAGAAATTTCATTGTGGCGGTTGGGATTTTCAGTGGGGTAGCCAGGTCGTGCAGCGTTTCCTGACCATTGGACAAGAAGGCTGCCCTTTGATGTCGCGGAATTGGAATTATCATTCTGACCTGCATGCAGACCCACCGGACGTGTCTCATGCCTCAACCGCCGGGCAGAAGGTTGGGACAGTTCGGGTTTCGGTTGTCAACCCAGCCTTCAACGCCGAAACCACGATCGAATATGCGATCACTTCTGCCTGCCTGTTAACCGAGCGGCGGCTGGCAATCATCGTGGTTGATGACGCATCCAGTGATCAAACCCCGGCTATGGCCGCCGAAGCCGCCGAGGCGGACGCGCGCATCAGGCCGCTGCGCCAGCCCGCCAACACCGGGCCGGCGCCGCATGCAACCGGGGTATCGCGGCGGCCAAGGGTGACTGAATCGCACCGCTCGACGCTGGCGACAGCCACCTCCCCGAACGCCTTGCGACACTGCTCGACCTGGTGCACCGAGTGGATGCTGACAGGGTCGCCGACAACATACTGCTTTGCGATGCCGGCAGTCAGACGGCGGGTGTCGCAATGATCCCGTCTGCGCAGCTTTTTCAACCCGTAGAACTGATGACCGCCCAATTCATCGCGGGGAACGTGGGCTCACTCAGGACACCCCGCATCAGCCGTGGTTTCCTGACGCCCTGCTCAGGGCCGGTTCTCTGTGTGAGCGCATCGCCTACCGTGGGCGTAACCACTTTGCCGAAAACTTCAAGCCGTGCGTCCGCTGCCTCACCAACGGCGCCCGCTGGTGACTGCGGCCTGAGATGATGTATTGCTATGCCGTTCATTCCGGCTCTCACTGAACAGCAGAGTTCACATAACCTGATGCGCATCTTGCAGATGGAGTCTGAATTCCCGGCCGATCCAAAGGTCGTGCCAGACCCGGCCCTTATCAAGGCGATGCACCGCCACAGGGCAGTGCTGGACCGCTGCTGCTATTATCAAGCATCCACCGATGCGATCAAAGGCCGTGACCTGCGTTGCGCGGCACGCTTGCTGATCGACAGTCGCAGGAGCGCCCAGTTGATCGCTCAAAAGGTGAGCCGGCAGATGCCCATCATCCTGGGCAAGGCATTGCGCGGCAGATACATTTCGCATGGGTGATAGCCAGTCGGACTGCATGGGCTGCGTCCTGCGTCGTCGATGCCATGCCGGGATCATATGGTGCGCGCAGGTTCGCATGGCTTCAGCACGGCAGCCGAACCAAAGCCTATGCCCTAGATGGGGAATACTTGCTTTCAGCGGCATGACGCGAACGGAAAGCCCCGCTTGACCATTGCAGCCTTCGTGACGGATTTCGCCGACCAGGCGGTGCTAATCCCGTCAGCCATCGCCATCACGGTCGGCTTCGCCGCCGCGGGTTGGCATCGCGGCGCTCTTGCCTGGAGCGGCGTCCTCGCCTGCACCTGGGTCAGCATGCTGCTGCTGAAGCTGGCCTGCCTTCTGCTCGGGTCGCACTGGGTCGGGGGGCTTCACAGCCCAAGCGGGCACACGGCCGGCGCGGCCGCGGCGGCCGGCGGGTTTCTTGGGCTGATCGTGCGGCGCCGGGGCGGCGATTGGCGGTGGACGATCCCAATCTCGGCCGGCTTTGCGACCATCATCGGGCTGTCCCGCCTGGCGCTGCACGTGCACACCCGCCTGGACGTTCTGGCGGCCGGCGTGGTCGGGGTGGCCAGCGCCACGATCCTCGTGGTGCTGGCCGGACCGCCCCCTCCGAAGTTGCGGCTGTTGCCGATCATCATGGCCTTGGCGGTCGTGATCCTGCTCCTGCACGGCTCACAATCCACGGCGGAGGCCGCGATCAAGCGCATCGCCGCCGCGGGGTTCTGGGACGACCTGCGGTCCGGCCTGCTCGCGCGGTAAGCCTATCGGCGGCACGCCAGCCCTGCCCTGCGGCCGGCCAAGCAGCCCGCCGCGGACGCAACCCTGGAAGCCCGTTGTCAAGGCCGGACCCACCAGCTAACGATGAAGCCGTCCGCGTTTAAGGGCGAATAGGGGGCTGAAACACCGTGAAACCTTTGCTCGTGGCGTGCCTGCTTGCTGCGCCGTTCAGCCCGGCCCTGGCGAAAACCCTGCCAACCGTCGCGGTGTTCGATTTCGCCCTGACCAACACGTCGCCCGCCCCCTCGACGCCCGAAGAGCTGGCGCGGCTTCAACGCCTCAACCAGCAGCTCAAGAGCGGGCTGCGCGACTATTTCGAGCTGGTCGATGTCGGCCCGGTGCGGGACCGGCTGAACGGCGTGGACTCGATCCGCGGCTGCAACGGGTGCGAACTGGACCTGGCGCGCCAGCTCGGCGCCCAGCAGGTCGCATACGGGTGGGTGCAGAAGGTCAGCAACCTGATCCTGAACGTGAACCTCGTGGTGGAGGAGGCCAGCACGGGGCGGACCCTGCGGGCCGAAAGCGTCGATATCCGCGGCAACACGGACGAGTCCTGGAGCCGCGGCCTGCGCTACCTCCTGAATGAGCGCATGTTCCGCAACGAGTGACGGCCGCGGGCGCCTGCCGTTCCGCGTCATCACGCGACCGTGCCCAGCGATGTTGCCAAAATCCCAGCAATGCCAATACTCGATAGTTGAAGCGGTTCGAAAGGGCAACAGGCTCGTCAACACGCCCCAAGAGGCGCTGGGACATAACCGAGGGAGGCGACGACGCGAAAGATTTTCTTCCTGGCGGCGCTGGGGCTGGCTGTTCCCGCCTATGCGCAGGTAGGTCCCCAAGCGGAAGCGCCGGACGGCGCGACCCTGTTCCGCCGCCAATGCGGCACCTGTCACTCAATGACGCCCGGGGAGGTGCGGCAAGGTCCGAACCTCGCCGGCGTTTATGGCCGCAAGGCCGGCACGGTGCCGGGCTTCAAGTATTCCGCCGGGTTCGCCGACGCGGATTGGACCTGGGACGAGGCGCACCTCGATCCCTACCTCGCCAACCCGCAGTCGGTGATCAAGGGCGGCGTCATGGGCTATCGCCAGGCGAAGCCGGATGTCCGCCAGTCCATCATCGCCTACCTCAAGGAGCAGCAGTGATGGCCAAGCCCATCCATTCGATGATCCGCGTGCTGGACGAGGACCGGGCCGTGACGTTCTACCGCGCCGCCATGGGCCTTGAGGTCGTTGATCGCTACCCGTTCGAAAGCTTCACCCTGATCTACATGCGCGACCCGGCTTCCACCTTTGAGCTGGAGCTGACGGTCAACCAGGGCCGCACGGAGCCGTACAACCTCGGCGACGGCTACGGGCACCTCGCCGTCGCGGTGGAGGACCTTGACGCCGCCCGGTCGAAGATGGAGGCCGCCGGCGGGGCGCCCGGCCCCATCCGCGAGCTGCAGCGGGACGGCGCGCTGCTCGGGCGCTTCTTCTTCATCAAGGACCCGGACGGCTACAGCATCGAGGTGCTGCAGCGGCACGGGCGCTTTGGCTAACTCAACGAAAATTCGGGGAGAATTCATCCATGAGAGAGATCGACCGCCGCACGCAATTCAGCCGGCGCGGCTTCCTGCGCACCACCGGCGCCGCCGTGCCCGCCGCTGCCATCGCCGGCACCAGCATCAGCGCCGGCGCGGCCTGGGCGCAGGACGCCAAGGCCATCGCGCCGCACGCCATGGCGACGCTGGTAAAGGCCGCCCGCGACATCTTCCCGCATGACCACATCGGCGACGTGTTCTACGTCCGCGCGGTGACGCCCTGGGATGCCAAGGCCGGCAAGGACGACGCGCACAAGGCAATGGTGACGGAGGGCATCGCCCGCCTTGATGCGGACGCGCAGGACGCCCACGCAAGCCCCTATTTGAGCGTCGCCTGGGAGTCCGACCGGGTGGCGCTGCTGCGCGGGATCGAGCACACGAAGTTCTTCAAGACCCTGCGGGCCGACCTGGTGGTGTCGCTCTACAACCAGCCGGAAATTTGGCCGAAGTTCGGCTACGAGGGGTCATCCGCCGAGTACGGCGGCTACCTGGCCCGCGGCTTCGACGACATCAACTGGCTGCCGACGGCTTAAGGGGAGCGCGCGATGGCACAATTCGACCTGAACGACGACAGCCTGGTCGTCATCATCGGCTCCGGCGCCGGCGGCGGCACGCTGGGCAACGAGCTGGCGCAGAAGGGCGTCAAGGTGGTGATCCTGGAAGCCGGGGACCGCTACGAGTCCGCGGACTTCGTCAACGACGAGTGGGCGAGCTTCGCACAGCTCGCCTGGAAGGACATGCGGACGACCTCCGGCACCTGGCGCGTCGGCAAGGACTTCCCGAACCTGCCAGCCTGGATCGTCAAGGCGGTCGGCGGCTCCACCGTGCACTGGGCCGGCGCCAGCCTGCGGTTCGAGGAGTACGAGTTCAAGATTCGCTCGACCTACGGCGCCCTGCCCGGCGCCAACCTGCTGGATTGGCCGATCAGCCTCGCCGAACTCGCGCCCTACTACGCGAAGGCCGAGGACAAGATGGGCGTGACCCGCACCAACGGCATCCCCGGGCTGCCCGGCAACAACAACTTCCGCGTCATGGCGGCGGGCGCCAAAAAGGTCGGCTACAAGGAAGTGCACACCGGCCGCATGGCGATCAACAGCCAGCCGCGCGACGGCCGGGGATCATGCCAGCAGATCGGCTTCTGCTTCCAGGGCTGCAAGTCCGGCGCCAAATGGTCCACGCTGTACACCGAGATCCCCAAGGGCGAGGACACCGGCAACCTGGAGGTGCGGCCGAACAGCCACGTGGTGAAAATCGAGCAAGACGCGGCGGGCAAGGTCACGGGCGTCGTTTACGCCAGCCCGGACGGCGCGATGCACCGGCAAAAGGCGCGCGTGGTCGCGGTGGCCGGCAACTCCATCGAAAGCCCGCGCCTGCTGCTCAACAGCGCGTCCAACCTATTCCCGGACGGCCTGGCCAACAGCAGCGGCCAGGTCGGGCGCAACTACATGCGGCACATGACCGGCAACGTGTACGGCATCTTCGAGAAGCCGGTGCACATGTATCGCGGCACCACCATGGCCGGCATCATCCGCGACGAATCGCGCAACGACCCGAAGCGCGGCTTCGTCGGCGGCTACGAGATGGAAACCATTTCCCTCGGCATCCCGTTCATGGCGGCGTTCATGGACCCCGGCGCCTGGGGCCGCTCCTTCACCAGCGCCATGGACGGCTACAGCAACATGGCCGGCATGTGGCTGATCGGCGAGGACATGCCGCGGGAAACCAACCGCGTCACCCTCGACCCAGCCGCCAAGGACAAGCTCGGCATGCCGGTCGCCAGCGTGCACTACGACGACCACCCGAACGACATCGCCATGCGGGCGCACGCGGTGCAGCAAGGCTCCGCCATATACTCCGCCGTGGGCGCGACGCGGCTGATCCCCACGCCGCCCTACCCGAGCACGCACAACATGGGCACCAACCGGATGAGCGAAAAGCCGCGGGACGGCGTGATCAATAAGTTCGGCCAAACCCACGACATCAAGAACCTGTTCGTGTCGGACGGCAGCCAGTTCACCAGCGGTGCCGCCTGCAATCCCACGCTGACCATCGTCTCGCTCGCTATCCGCCAAGCGGACAACATCGCGAGGATGATGGAGCAGCGCGAGATCTGACAGGCTGGTTTCTATTTTCGGACGCCGCTGTCGAGGCCCTTGGTGTCGCCGGGGACTGGGCTGGTCGGCGTTTCGGTCCGGCCGATCACGTTCTGCCCGGCGGCGTCGCGCAGCGCCCGGTCCCCGGCGGTTTCCCCGCCGGGCGTGCCGGGCGGCACCGTGCCCAACGGCACGTCGGGCCGGCTGACGCTGGGCCCGACATCGCCCCCCCCGCTGCTGCCGGGCTTGGGCGCCTGCGCAAACAGGGTGGCAGGATATAGCAGCAGCGCCGCCGCCAGAATGGATGCTCGCATCGTGTCCCCCTTTCTTGTTGATCGTGCAGGGTGTTCAACGGGTATGCCGCATTCCGGTTCGATCGTGCCTGACGCTCGCGTGAACCGTGTGGCAAGCCCGCCGGTCACGCGCGATTTGATTGTGCATCATTGACTTGCCGGCGTAGGCTGCGCCGCTCTTGCGATTAAAGGAACGCCTATGAAGAAGATCATGACCGGCCTTGCCCTTGCCGCTTCGCTGTCCAGCGCCGCATGGGCGCAGGAAGCGCCGATGACCATCACCCGCGGCACGATCGGCAGCGTCACCGGCCAGATGCTGGAAGCCAAGGCGCGCAACGGCCAGACGGTTCCGGTCGCCCTGACCGACAAGACCAGGGTGCTGGTTGCGGAGAACGCGAGCATCACGGACGTGAAGCCCAACTCCTATGTCGGCATCGCGGCGGCGCCCCAGCCGGACGGCACGCTCAAGGCGCTGGAGGTCACGATCTTTGACGAGCGCCTCCGCGGATCGGGCGACGGCCATTACGGCTGGGACCTCCCGGGCGGCGGCACCACCATGACCAACGGCGCGGTCGGCAGCGTGCAGACCACCAGCGGGCGCACCATGGTCATCGACTACAAGGGCGGCAGCAAGACCGTCGTGGTGCCGGACGACGTGCCTGTGGTGACCATCAAGCCCGCCGACAGCACCGTACTGAAGCCCGGCGCCCGCGTCGTGGTGTTCAGCCCCAAGGGCGCCGCGAGCGTCACCGCCGATGCCCTGGTCGCCGGGGCGAACGGCACCGTCCCGCCCATGTGATCGACGCCGGAGCACAGCATGAGCGCCGCCGCCCGGCCTGCCCCCGTGTCCCCCGTGGTGATCCATCCCCTCGTGGTGCGGGTGACGCACTGGCTCAACGCCGTCGCGATCGTCTGCCTGGTGATGAGCGGCTGGAAGATCTACAACGCCAGCCCGCTGTTCGGCTTCAGCTTCCCGGGCTGGGCGACGCTTGGCGGCTGGCTGGGCGGCGCGATTGCCTGGCACTTGGCGGCGATGTGGCTGCTGATCGCGAACGGCCTGGTTTACCTGGCCTACGGCCTGGCCGGGCGGCACTTCATGCGCAGCTTCCTGCCCATCGGCCCGCGCGAGGTTTGGCAGGACCTGAAGGAAGCGCTGTTCTTCCGCCTGTTCCACAAGCTCGGCGCCTACAACGCCGTGCAGCGGCTGCTTTACGTCGTCGTGGTGCTGCTGGTCGTGGCGGCGGCGGTGTCCGGCTTCGGCCTTTGGAAGCCCGTGCAGTTTCAGGGTTTGGTCGGCCTGCTCGGCGGCTACGAGTTCGTCCGGCGCATCCACTTCGTCGCTATGGCGGGGATCGTCGGCTTCACCGTGATCCACCTGGCCCTGGTCGCCATCGTCCCCAGCACGTTGTGGGCGATGATCACGGGCCGTGCCCGGGTCGAGATATCGGCCGAGGAGGCCGCGCCGTGAACCCCATCAGCAACAAGGTTCTGGCCCCCGAGCTGCGGCGGCTGAAACGGCGGTTGCTCCTGCGTTCGGGCTTGTCGCTTGGCGCGCTGACCATGCTGACCGGCTGCAACCTCACGGACGGGGACGCGGTGGACCGGGCGCTTTGGGCGGTGTCGCGGTTCAACGACCGGGTGCAGGCATGGCTGTTCGACCCGAACCGCCTCGCCCCCACCTACCCGGCAAGCGAGATCACCGACCCTTTCCCGTTCAACGCCTATTACCCCGAGGACAACGCCCCCGAAGTGGACGGCGACACCTGGAAACTTGAGGTGTCCGGCCTGGTCGAGGACCGGACACCCTGGACCCTGGCCCGGCTGCGCGCCATGCCGCAGGCCAGCCAAATCACCCGGCATATCTGCATCGAAGGCTGGAGCGCGGTCGGCGAATGGTCCGGCGTGCCGTTCCGCAGCGTCCTGGAGCGCATCGGGGCGGACACCCGCGCACGCTACGTCGGCTTCAAGTGTGCCGACCGTTATTACAGCAGCATCGATATGGCCACGGCGCTGCATCCGCAGACGATCCTCGCCACCGACTTCCGCGGCGCGCCCTTGCCGGACAAGTACGGCTTCCCGGTCAAGTTGCGTGTGCCGACCAAGCTCGGCTTCAAGAACCCCAAGCACATCGTGGCCCTGTTCGTCACCAACGAATATCCTGGCGGCTGGTGGGAGGATCAGGGTTATAACTGGTTCAGCGGTTCATAGGACTCACGGCGGCGGCAGTGCAGCAGCAAGCGGCGACGATTGACCTTAACCTGGAAGCGCAGTTCTGCTTCGCGCTGTATTCCACGACGCTGGCGCTGGGCAAGATCTACTCCCCGATCCTCGCCGGGCTGGGCCTGACCTATCCGCAGTATCTGGTCATGCTCGTGCTGTGGCAGGAGGACGGTCTAACGGTGCGCGCCTTGGGCGACCAGTTGCACCTGAACTCCGGCACGCTGACGCCGATGCTGAAGCGCATGGAGCAGGCCGGCCTGGTCCGCCGCAGCCGCGACAAGAAGGACGAGCGCCTGGTCCGCACCGAGTTGACGCAGGCCGGGCGGAATTTGCGGCCGCATGCGGTGGGCATCCCCTGCGCCATCGCCGCGGCAACCGGCGTGCCGGTGGACAGGCTGGTGCAGCTCAAGGACGAGCTGGAAGGCATCCGGCAGGCTTTGGAGGCGGACGAGGCTGGCGCGGTGGGGTATTCGCCATAGAAGGCGTCTGTAACGGATTCCCGTGCCGAACCAAAGCGCGTTGCTCTTGATAGATTTATGATAGCTTTGAACAAAGCATCCGGCTGGATCGGCGGCATCCTGCCGCGATCCGCCCTCCCCTAACAGGCCAAGTCCGTCAAGCTCGGGGGCGTGCTGACCCACTTGGAAGGCGCGGCTGATGACCCATACTTTCAGGTCATCGAGGGACAAGCGGCAGGCGGCAGCGCTGGATGGCCTGGCTACCTTGATCGAGCGGCAGGTTCCCCGCAATTCAACCGTTATCGACGTGGGCGCGAACATCGACCTGTCCACCGTCCTGCTGGCCCGGATGACGGAACGGGTGATTGCGTTCGAGCCTTCTCCGCCCAACGTGGCGTTTCTGCGCCGGAACCTGGATCGGAACGGGATCACCAACGTCGAAGTTCATGCCGCGGCCGTTTCGGACAAGCCGGGCACGCTGCGCTTCCATGTCGCGCAGTTTGGCGCCGGGTCGCACGTCGTTGCGGCGGGCCATGTGTCGGGCAACACTATGCCGACCGTGGACGTGCCGACCGTGACCTTGGACGAGACCGATCTACCGCCGGTTGCCTTTATCAAGATCGATGCCGAGGGCCACGATCCCGATGTTCTGGCCGGCACAGGGCGGCTGCTGGCCCGGGTTCGCCCGCTGACCTACACGGAGGTGAACGTCTGGTGCCTGTCGGCCTTCGCCGGTCATAGCCCGGGCGCATTGGTGCGCAAACTCTGGGAAGCGTTCGCGGTCGGCAAGCCGGAGAAGGACGGCCAAATCTCTCCTTTGCCGGATGCGTATGGCTTTCTGCACGATACGGTCGTGCATTCTCAAGGCATCGCCGACATCGTTCTGCGTCCGCGGGAAAGAATGCCGATGCCATCCCTGCCGGAGCTGACCTGGCCGGAACCAGCGGTCGCCGCCCTGCGAAGCGCGCAGGTCACAAGGGCAGACCGGAAAGCCTGCCAGGGTCACGCCCGCCACGCCACCACGCGCGCGGTCCCATGCGTGCGGTCATCCAGCGGGTCGGGGCGCGGCAGCGCCTCCCCCCGCCCAATCTCCGCCATGATCAGCGCCCCCGGCGCGATCCAGCAGGCGGCGTCCAAGGCGAGAAGCGCTGGGGCGACCAACCCCTGCCCATAAGGCGGATCAAGGAACACCAGCCCGCAGCCCTGGCCCGGCGGCGGCCGGAGCGCATCCGCCGCCAGAACCGTGCAGCGCCCCTCCGCCCGGCACGCCGCGATGTTGCCCCGCAGCGCCGCCAACGCCGCGCGCCCGGTGTCCAGGAACGTCGCGTGCGCGGCCCCGCGCGACAGCGCTTCCAACCCCAGCGCGCCGGTGCCGGCAAAGGCGTCCAGCACCCGGGCACCATCCACCACCCCCCGCCCTGCCCAGGGCGCGTGCATCAGCCGGTCAAACAG
>CALMVT010000216.1 GCA_937873175.1 uncultured Acetobacteraceae bacterium
GGCGCAGCCCGCGCCACAGCAGCCAACCCGCCAACCCCAGCGCCGCCGCCAGCAGCAGCACGCGCGGCCACGGCGGAAGCAGGCCCGGGATGTCCAGCAGCGCCGCGCAGGCATAAGCGCCAAGCACGCCGAGCGCCGGCCAGATGGCCGGCCAGAACCGCTCGAACCACAGGACGAGCCGCGCCGCCGCGCGCTTGCGGCGCAGCGCCGGGCCGGCCGGCGATGCCGGGGGCGGCGTCATGCGAGCCAGTCGGGGATGGTTTCCCCGGCCCAAAGCGCCTCCAACGGCTGGCGCGCGCGGATCACCGACCAGCGGTCCCCATCGACCATCACCTCGGCGGCCAGCGGCCGGGCGTTGTAGGTGGAACTCATGACCGAACCATATGCTCCCGCATCCAGGATCGCCAAGCGCGCGTTGTGCCCCAAAGGCGGCAGGGCGCGGCCTCGCGCGAAGGTGTCCCCGCTTTCGCAGACCGGCCCCACGACATCGCAAGGCGCCACGGGCCGGGCCGCGTCCGCCGCGGACACCGGCACGATGCCGTGCCAGGCGTCATACATCGCGGGCCGCAGCAGGTCGTTCATCGCGGCGTCCAGCACCACGAAGCGCCGGGCGCCGGTTGTTTTCACCAGCACGGCCGATGCGAGCAGCAGCCCGGCCGTTCCCACCAGCCAGCGGCCCGGCTCCACCGCCAATTGAAGGTCCATGCCGCCAAGCGTCGCCCGGATCGCCCCGGCAAAGGCGGCCGGGGAGGCCGCCGGCTCGTCGCGGTAGCCGATGCCCAAGCCGCCGCCGCAATCGACGGTGTGCACCGGGAGGCCCGCGGCGCGCAGGCCCCGCACCAGCTCGGCCACGCGGGCGTAGGCGGCGCGAAACGGCGCCATCGACAGGATCTGGCTGCCGATGTGCAGGGCCAGCCCGACCGGCTCGATCCCGGGCAGGGCGGCGGCGTGGGCGTAAAGCGCTGCGGCCGAGCCGTAAGCGATGCCGAACTTGTTGTCCGCCCGGCCCGTCGTGATCTTGGCATGGGTGCCGGCGTCCACGTCCGGGTTGATCCGCAGCGCCACCCGGGCCGTGCGCCCCATCGCGTGCGCGATTTCGGACAGCATGGCCAGCTCTTCCGCGCTTTCCACGTTGATCTGGCCGACCCCGGCCTCCAGCGCCAGACGCAGCTCCCACTCCGCCTTGCCGACTCCGGAGAACACGATGCGGTCCGCCGTGATGCCGCCGAGCAGCGCCCGGCGTAGCTCGCCGCCGCTGACCACGTCCGCCCCGGCGCCTCGTTCCGCCACCAGGCGCAGCACGGCCAGGTGGTCGTTCGCCTTCACCGCATAGTGCACCCGCGCCGGCAGCGCCGCCTCCGCCAGCGCCAACTGCAATGCCCGCAGCCGCCCACGGATGCTGCCGGCAGACAGCACCCAGGCGGGCGTGCCCACGGCATCGGCGACGGCGTTGAGCGGCACGCCCTCCATCAGCAGCCCGTCCATGGCGTGCATCGACAAATGCGGCCGGACGGCAATCAGTTCTGCAAACGTCGGGTCGGGGTCAAGCGGCAGGGCGGCGGGGTGGGGCATGGTCACCGGGACGGATAGGTGCGGGGGAAGGTGATCTCGTTGGCCGGGCCGGGCGGGTTGGGAGAGCCCTTCTTGCCGCAGGAGGTCAGCAGCACGAGCGCCAGCAACAGGAGGGCGGTCCTCACTGCAAGGCCGCCTGCCACCGCGCCGCCTGCGCCGCCACGTTCGAGGGCGCGGTGCCGCCGAAGCTGGTCCGGCTGGCCACCGAGGCGTCCACCGTCAGCACGTCGAACACGGCCGCGGTGATGCCGGGTTCGATGGCCTGCATTTCCCGCAGGTCGAGGTCCGCAAGCCCGACGCCGCGCGCCTCCGCCGCCGCCACCACGCGCCCCGTGACGTGGTGCGCCGTGCGGAACGGCAAGCGCAGCACCCGCACCAGCCAGTCCGCGAGGTCCGTCGCCGTCGCGAAGCCCGACCCGGCCATCGCCCGCATCCGCCCGAGGTCCGGCGCCATGTCCCGCACCATGCCGCCCACCGCCGCGAGCGACAGCGCCAGCGCGTCGGCGGCGTCGAACACTGGCTCCTTGTCCTCCTGCATGTCCTTGGCATAGGCGAGCGGCAAGCCCTTCATTACCGTGAGCAGCGCCACCAGCGCCCCAGTGATGCGCCCGGTCTTGGCGCGGGCGAGTTCCGCGGCGTCCGGGTTGCGCTTCTGCGGCATGATGCTGCTGCCGGTGGTAAAGGCGTCCGACAGCCGCACGAAGCCGAACGGCGCGCTGCACCAGATCACCAGCTCCTCCGCCAAGCGGGACAGGTGGGTGGCGCAGATCGCCGCGGCACCCAGGAACTCCAGCGCGAAATCCCGGTCCGACACCGCATCCAGCGAGTTGGCGGCCGGCCGGTCGAAGCCTAACGCCTCCGCGGTGTCCCGGCGGTCGATCGGGAAACTGGTGCCGGCCAGCGCCGCGGCGCCCAGCGGGCACTCGTTCAGCCGGCGGCGGCAGTCCCCGAAGCGCCCGCGGTCGCGGTTCAGCATCTCGACATAGGCCAGCAGGTGGTGCCCGAACGTCACCGGCTGCGCCGTTTGCAGATGGGTGAAGCCCGGCATCGGGTCGGCCGCGAACTCCGCCGCCCGGTCGGCGAGCGCGCGCATCACGTCGGCCACCTGCCCATCCAGCCCGTCCAGCGCGTCCCGCACCCACAAGCGGAAGTCGGTCGCCACCTGGTCGTTGCGGCTGCGCCCGGTGTGCAGGCGCTTGCCGGCCTCGCCGATGCGCTCGGTCAGCCGCGCCTCGATGTTCATGTGGATGTCTTCCAGGTCCTCCACGAACGGGAAGCGCCCGGCCTCGATCTCCTGCGCGATGCCATGGAGGCCCCCGCGGATCGCCGCCTCGTCGCCCGGCGCGATCACTCCGGCCCGGGCCAGCATGGCGGCGTGCGCCAGGCTGCCGCGGATGTCCTGCCGCCACATCTTGCGATCGAAGCCGATGGAAGCGTTGATGTCCTGCATGATCACGGACGGGCCGCGGGCGAAGCGTCCGCCCCATTGCGCGTTAGCCTCGGCGTTGCGCAGGGCGTCGGCGCTTCCCGGCCCCGCTTGGATCAACTCGTTTTCGACCCCACTTGGGACGGACGTGCTGTTGACAGTGTCGCTACTCAAGGACGCACCATGGTTTCATCGAAGCGCCGCGCCGTGCTGGCGGCGGTCCTGACCCTACCGGTCGCGCTGGCCCCGCGCAAACCGCGGGCGGCGACGCCCGACTTGGCTGACCTGTCGCGCTTGCAGCTCAAGGACGGCGCGGCGGTGCCGGAACTGCATTTTTCCACGGCCGATGGCACGGCCCGCACCCTGGCGGACTACGCGGGGCAGGGGGTGGTGCTGAACCTGTGGGCCACGTGGTGCGTACCCTGCGTGGCGGAGATGCCGGCGCTGGACGCCCTGGCCCGGCTGGTGGCGGGTGACGGCGTGGCCGTGCTGGCGCTGTCCTCTGACCGCGGCGGCGCGCCTCCGGTTGAGCGTTTCTATCGGGACAAGAACATCCGAACCCTGCCGGTGCTGCTGGACCCCCGGGGCGACGCGGCACGGGCCGTGGGCGCGCGCGGCATCCCCACCACGCTCTTGATCGACCGCGCCGGCAAGGAGCGCGGCCGCTTGGAAGGCGCGGCCGATTGGGCCAGCGCCGAGTTCGTCGCAGCGATCCGCCGCATGGCCGGGCCGGCGGCGCCGGCTCACTCCTTGGGCAAGCCAGACCGCGGGTCGAACGCCTGACCCGGCGCCCAGTCCCGCAGGAAATCCCGCAGCGCATCGTCCGCCGGGCCGACCACCACGCGCAGAGTCGCGTAGGCGTCCCCGGGCGACTGCCCGTCGGCGCCCGGCAGGCCCTTGCCGCGCAGCCGCAGCTTGGTGCCGCTGTCTGAACCCGGCGGGATCGCCATGGTCACGGTGCCTGCCACGGTCGGCACCGCAACGCGGCCGCCCAGCACCGATTCCCCGAGGCTGATCGGCAGGTCAAGGTGGATGTCGCGGCCGTCCCGGCGGAACAGCGGGTGCGACAACACGGTGATCTCGATCAGCGCGTCGCCGGCCGGCCCGCCCGCGGTGCCGGGCCGGCCCTTGCCGCGCAGGCGCAGCGTTTGCCCGGTTTCCGTGCCCGGCGGGATCTGCACGTTCAGGTCGCCGCCGCCCGGCAAGGCTAGCCGCTGCGTCGCCCCGCGCGCCGCGTCGAGGAACGACACGTTGAGCGTGTAGCGCTGGTCGGCGCCGCGCTGCGGACGCGCCGCGCCGCGTGCCTGCCCGAACATGCTCGCCAGGATGTCGTCCATGTCCCCGTTGGCATATTGCGCGCCGCCGGGCCGGTGATAGCCGCGCGAAGGGGTGTCCTGCCCGGTTGCGTCGATCTCCCCACGGTCGAACCGCGCCCGCTTCACGGGATCGGATAGCAGATCGTGCGCGCCGGAGATGGCCTTAAAGCGTTCCTCGGCCTTCTTGTCCCCGGGGTTCACGTCTGGGTGGCTGGTTTTGGCGAGCTTGAGGAACGCGGAGCGGATTTGCTGTTCTGTTGCGGTGCGGGGAACGCCCAGCAGCGCGTAGGGATCGTCGGCCAACGGCACCTCTCATGGATCGGCAATGCAGCATAGCGCATTTGCCCCGCCGACACCCAGCCGTGCAGCTTCTGCTCTAACGCACCGTCACCTTGAGATGCATCTTCGGATGGATGCCGCACATCACGACGTAGGTTCCCGGGACGGTGAAGCGCTCCTCGACGACTTTGCCAGGCTCCTGCTCGCCGCTGTCGAAATCGAAGCCGGGCGAGGTGGTGTAAACGTGGTGCAGGAGCGACCCGTCGTCGTTCACGAAGCGGACCACGCTGCCGCGCGGCACCTCGACCTCTGATGGCTGGAACTTGCGGTTCGCTTGGGTCACGGTGGCGACGTTGGCCGCCCAGGCCGCCCAGGCGCCCAAGGTCAAGGATAGGGTGCCCCCGCAAAAGGCGAGGCAGAGCTGTGCGCAGCGTGGGGTGGTCATGGCGTGGTCTCCAGCTTGGCGCCTGGCGGCGCGACGATGTCGCGGTGCATCGGCGCCAGCAGCGCCAGCAGACGGTTCTGAGTTCGGAACGGAATGCCTTCCGCCTCCATCGAGTCCTGCAGGTCCTCGACGATCGCGTTGAACTGGCGCGGCGCGATGTCGAGGTCGGCATGCGCCGTCGTCATGTCGCGTCCGGGGTAGCGGCATGGGCCCCGCCGGTCAGCTTGCAGAAGTCCAGCAGCAGCAGCCCTTGCAGCCGCTCGATGTCCGCGTCTTTGAACTTCTCCTCGATCCGCGGGTCCGCCAAGGCACGCTGCAGCATGCCGTCCGCGATGCGCTGCAGCCCGGCGCGTCCGCCGAGGTCGTCATACAGCGTGCCGGCACGGGCCGGCGCAGCCAGAAGCGCCGCCGCGAGCGCCGCGCCTGCGAGCCTAGAAGCCAAGCTGAAGACTGGCATAAACCCCCTCCTGGTGCTTGCGCGTGGCGATGCTGCCGAGGTCCACGTAGGCGAGCGTCGCCGACACCCACTTGGCCGGCAGCCAGGTGACGAACAGGTCGTACGCGTCGCCTTCGCGGGCGAAGCGCAAGTTGTCCGGCTTGGTGCGATACTCGCCGCCCACCGCCCAATGGCGGCTCAGCAGCAGGGCCGCCGATCCCTCGAACTCCGGGTGGTAGGCGTTGCTGCGATCGCCGCCGAATCCGAGGATGCCGAACTGGTTCGCCCGGGTCATCCGCACCGTGGCGTTGAGCAGCAGGCTTTGCGCCAGGAACAGCTTGGTCGCCGACACGTAGAAGTCGGCGCCCTGGTCCGACTTGGCCCCAATGGCGCGCAGCACGTCGCCGCGATTGTTTACCTTGTATTGCATCCCGACCGCCACCTGCGGCAGCCAACTGTCCTGGTCCAAAATGGCGTCGCCGATCAAGCGAAGCTTCGCGCCGAACACGTCCTGGCTGAACTGGTATCCGCCGCCGAGGCCCAGCGCCCGCCCGGTCCCGCCGGTGTCGAAGAACTGCCGGGCGTAGGACAACTCCACCCGGTCATACAGCCCAACCGCAACGCCCAGGGCGGACACAGTAAAGTTCGTCACCCGGACCACCGTGCCGTGCACGTTGGCGCCCACGGCGTCCCGCGTGCCGTACCCGGTGATAAGCGCCCAGGGCGCCAGCCCGCCGCCGCCCGCGCCCTCGATCTGGATCAGCCCGGCGGTTGCGATCAGCTTGCCGCGTTCCGGCAGCCGGTCCTGCGCCTGCGCGGGGCCTGGGCAAGCAGCCCACGCAGCCCAGGCCAAGCCCCAGATGAGCCGATGCAACGGTCTCCGCGTCATGACCTTTTCTGACTCCTCGGCACAGCATCCAAAGCCTAACCTGCTGCGTAACGACATGAAGTCGAAAACGCAACCAAGGCGGCAAGTGTCCGCATGGTCGCCTGGCAAGCAAGTGCCACAGCTTAAATCCTAGGAATTTGGTAAGACATTCCAGACAAGGTGGCGTTATGTCGATGACGATCCACCACCCCGGCACGTTGGTCAAAGCCACGTCAGCATTCAGTGCTGCGTGCGTTGGCGTGCGCTTGACCACTCGTTACAAAATATTGCTAGCTTTTCTTTGCATGGGTGGCATCACGGCCAGCCTCGGCGCCTACGCCGTGTTCAACATCGCCGTGGTCGGCCACCTGACGGAACAAACATTCGACGGCGCCCTGATGTCGATCAGCTACGCGCGCGGGGCCTCGGCGGACTTCGCAGGCATCGAGGCTGCGACGGACCGCTTGGCCTATGGCATCGTGCCGGCGGATCGGGCCAGCCTGTCGGCGCAGGTGGACGACTTGTTCCGGTCGCTTGACGACGACCTGGCCATCGCAGGCCAGCGCAGCCTGTCGCTGCAAGCGGCGCGGGCAGCGGCCGATGCTGCCGCCGCCGTCGCCGACTGGCGTGCGGCTGCGGGGCTGGAGGTCGGAGCGGACGTGGTGGTCGGCACCCCCCACGTGGACGCGCTCGCCCGGATCGTGAACGAGCGCTTGGAGCTGCTCGTCAACCATGCCGCAGGCGACGGCTTCCGGTTCCGGCAGCGCGCGCGGGAAAAGGTGGCGCAGGCCAAGATGCTCGCGCTGCTCGGAACCGGGCTTGCGGTGATCCTGGGCGTCATCGTTGCTATCCTGCTCGCCCGGCGCATCATCGGGCCGGTCGCCGCCGCCTCGGCCGCGGCGAGCCGGATCGCGGCGGGCCAGCTCGACACGCATGTCCCGGTCGGCGGCAGCGACGAGCTGGGGACGCTGCTGGCGGCTATGGCGGTGATGCGAGCCAACATCGCGGCCATGGTGGCGCGGGAGGTCGCGCAGCGCCGGTCGGCCCAGGCCTGCTTGACCGACGCCATCGAGGGGTCGAGCGAAGGGGTGATGGTTGTGGACAGCGTGGGCAGCGTGGCGGTCGCCAACACCCGCATGAACGAGTATCTCCGCGCGCTGGAAGGCGAGATGGCAGAGCGCCCGGCGCCCGCGCCGCTTGCGGGCAGCGCGCCGTTGCGCGCGCTGATGAGCGCGGTGGACAGCGCCGGGGAAACCTGCCTGCCGGACGGCCGGTGGCTGCGCGTCAACCGCAGCAGCACCCGGGAAGGCGGCTTCGTCGCCATCTGCAGCGACATCACGGGCCGCAAGCAGCATGAAGCGGCGCTGGAGCGTGCCAACACCTGGCTAGACGCCGCACTGAACAACATGGCCCAGGGGCTGTGTATGTTCGACGGGGAGCGGCGGCTGCGGCTGATCAACCGGCGGTTCTGCGAAGTTTTCCAGCTTTGGCCCGAGATGCCGGCGATCGGCACATCCTTCCGGGCTTTGTATGACCTGTGCACCGACGCCGGCGCTATCACGCCGGCGGAAAGCGGGCGCCTGTATGAAGCCCGCACGACGCGGATCGCCCAAGGCGTGCCGTACATGCAGGTCCTGGAGATGGGGCAGGGCCGGGTGATCTCGCTGACGCACCAGCCGATGGCCGGCGGCGGCTGGGTCACGACCTATGAGAACATCACGGAGCGCGTGCAGGCGGAGGAGAAGATTTCCCACATGGCGCGTCACGACGCGTTGACCGGGTTGCCGAACCGGGCCGTGCTGGAACAGGCGATGGAAACCGCGGTGGCCGGGCTTGAGGAGGGCGGCGCGTTCGCCGTCCT
Organism: uncultured Acetobacteraceae bacterium; assembly: GCA_937873175.1. Lineage (GTDB taxonomy): Bacteria > Pseudomonadota > Alphaproteobacteria > Acetobacterales > Acetobacteraceae > CAHJXG01. The sequence goes on from CALMVT010000216.1 coordinate 8,204, forward strand.
GGTCATCGACCTCGACCATTTCAAGGCGGTCAACGAGACGATGGGCTTTCCCGCCGGCGACCAGGTGCTGCGGGAAGTGGCGGAGCGCCTGTCCGGCTGCTTGCGCCGGTCGGAGTCGGCCGCACGGCTCGGCGCGGACGAGTTTGCGGTGATAGCGTCCGGGCTGCGCCGCCCGGAAGACGCCGCGGAGGTCGCCCGGCGCGTGGGCGAGGCGATCAGCGCTCCCTACGCCGTCCGTGGGCAGGACGTCGTGATCGGAACCTGCATCGGCATCGTCATGGCCCCGACCGACGCGGCGGCGACCGACGCGCTTCTGCGCAAGGCCGACCTGGCGCTCAACCGGGCGAAGCAGGACGGTCCCGGCACGGTTTGCTTCTTCGAGGCGGAGATGGACGCCCGGCAGCAAGCCCGGCGCGCCATGGAAACCGACCTGCGCGCGGGCCTCGCCAAGAAGGAGTTCGAGCTGCTGTACCAGCCGCTGTTCGACCTCCGGGAGAACCGCGTTTGCGGTTTCGAGGCCCTGATCCGCTGGAACCACCCGACCGGCCGCGTGTCCCCGGTCAAGTTCATCCCGGTGGCGGAGGACACCGGGCTGATCGTGCAGGTCGGCGAGTGGGCGCTGACGGCGGCCTGCATGGAAGCGGCGGCCTGGCCCGGCGGCGTGAAGGTCGCCGTCAACGTGTCCCCCATCCAGTTCCGCAGCCCTCTCCTCGTCCCGGCCGTGCAGGCGGCGCTGGCGCGGTCCGGCCTGCCGGCGGCGCGGCTGGAGCTGGAGATCACGGAATCCGTGCTGATGGCCGACAGCGAGGCGACGCTCGCCACGCTGCACCAATTGCGGAAACTCGGCGTGCGCATCTCGATGGACGATTTCGGCACGGGGTTCTCGTCGCTCGGCTATCTCCGGAGCTTCCCGTTCGACAAGATCAAGATCGACCAATCGTTTGTCCGCGACCTGACGGCGCTGGGCAGTTCCGGCGACAACGCCCAGGCCATCGTGCGGGCGATCACCGGCCTTGGCAGCAACCTCGGCATGCGCATCACGGCGGAAGGGGTGGAGACCGCGGCGCAACTGGACCATGTGCGGCGCGAAGGGTGCAGCGAGGTCCAGGGCTACCTACTGAGCCGGCCGGCCCCGGCCGGGGAGGTGGCCGGGCTGATTAGGACCCTCGGGTTGCGGCGCTGACGCGGCGCCGGGCTGACGGGCGGCGGGGCTGACGCGAAGATGACACGCCCCAGCGTGCTGACACCCCGGCCCGAACGGCGTAACAGGCGTCCGTCCCCGGCCGGATTGCCCCCATGCCCAACACCGCCCCCGCTTTCGCGTCCATCAGGCGCTTGCCCAACCTGTTCGACATCGCCGCCGGCATCTGCATCTTCGGCGTGCTGATCTACGTGGCGGGCGTGGCCCGTGGGACCATGGCGCCGCTTGACGCGCCGGAAGCGACCGCCATCGCGCTCGATCCGCTGAACCTGCCGGGCTACGCGGTGCGCACGACGCTGCGCATGTTCGCGGCCCTGCTGTGCTCGCTGCTGTTCACCTTCACTTACGCCACCTGGGCGGCCAAGAGCCGGCGGGCCGGGCTGATCTTGGTGCCGGTGCTCGACATCCTGCAATCCGTGCCGATCCTGGGCTTCCTGTCGTTCACCGTGGTGTTCTTCATGGGCCTGTTCCCCGGCCGGGTGCTGGGCGCGGAGCTTGCGGCCATCTTCGCGATCTTCACCAGCCAGGCCTGGAACATGGCGTTCAGCCTGTACCAATCGCTGAAAACCGTGCCGTCGGACCTGGACGAGGCCAGCCGCAGCTACCGCTTGACGGCCTGGCAGCGCTTTTGGCGGCTGGAGGTGCCCTTCGCCATGCCGGGTCTGGTGTGGAACACCATGATGTCCATGTCCGGCGGCTGGTTCTTCGTGGTGGCGAGCGAGGCGGTGAGCGTGGGCGACGCCACCTGGAAGCTGCCCGGCATCGGCAGCTACGTGGCGCTGGCCTTGGAGCATCGGGACATCGGCGCCGTGCTGTGGGCGATCTTCGCCATGTTGGTCGTGATCCTGGCGTATGACCAGTTGCTGTTCCGCCCGCTGGTGGCCTGGTCGGCCAAGTTCCGCTTCGAGATGACGGCGTCCGAGGAGGCCGAAGACCCTTGGGTGCTCAAGCTGCTCCGCCGCACCCGGCTGCTGCGCGCCGCGTCGGGCGCGGTGGGCCGGGTGTTCGATGCGTTCGGCGGCTTGCGGCTGTCGTTCGGCGCCGGCGCGCAGAGAACAACCGCCCGCGCCGCATCCCGCGCGGGCGACGCGGCGTTCCTGGCCGTGCTGGCGGTCGGGCTGGCCTTGGCCCTGTGGCAGATCGTGAGCTACGCCTCCGCCTCGCTCGCATGGTCCGATCTGTTCGAGGCGATGCGGCTGGGATTGCTGACCCTGGTGCGAGTCGTGGTGCTGATGACGCTTGCCACCTTGGTCTGGGTGCCGGTCGGCGTGTGGCTGGGGCTGCGGCCCAAATGGGGGCGGCGGGCGCAGCCGGTGGCGCAGTTCCTGGCGGCGTTCCCGGCCAACCTGTTCTTCCCGATCTTCGTCGTGCTGATCGTGCGCTTCGGGGGCAGCCCGGACATTTGGCTGACGCCGCTGATGATCCTGGGCACGCAATGGTATATCCTGTTCAACGTGATCGCCGGGGCCAGCGCCTTTCCCGGCGACCTGCAGGAGGCCGCGCGCAACTTCCGGGTCGGCGGCTGGCTGTGGTGGCGCCGGGTGATCCTGCCGGGGGTGTTCCCATACTACGTGACCGGCGCCATCACGGCGTCCGGCGGCTCGTGGAACGCCGCCATCGTGGCGGAGGTCGCAAGCTGGGGCAACACGAGGCTGGTGGCGCATGGCCTGGGCGCCTACATCGCGCAGGCGACGGCGGAGGGCGCCACGGCCAAGGTGGTGCTGGGCGTCGCGGTGATGTCCGCCTTTGTCGTCGCCTTCAACCGATTGCTGTGGCGTCCGTTGTACGGTTTCGCCAGCCGACGCCTGACCCTTTGACGGGAGCCTGCCCATGGACCAGACCCTTGCGGCCGAAGACCTGCTGCAGGTGCGCGGCGTCCGCCAATCCTACCACAAGGACAGCACGGCCGCCCTGGTGGTGCTCGACAATGTCGATGTGTCGCTGCGCAGCGGGGAAATCGTGGGATTGCTGGGCCGGTCGGGGTCCGGCAAATCGACCCTGCTGCGCATCATCGCCGGCCTCCTGGCTCCCACGTCCGGCCAGGTGCTGTGGCGGGGCGAGGCGCTGCACGGCCCGGCGGCCGGCGTCGCCATGGTGTTCCAAAGCTTCGCGCTGTTCCCGTGGCTCACGGTGCAGGAGAATGTGGAGCTCGGCCTGGAAGCGCTCGGCGTGCCGCGGGCGGACCGGGAGGAACGGGCGGAAGCCGCCATCGACCTGATCGGGCTGGGCGGCTACGAGAGCGCCTATCCCAAGGAGCTGTCGGGCGGCATGCGGCAGCGCGTCGGCTTGGCCCGCGCGCTGGTGGTGCATCCGGACCTGCTGCTGATGGACGAGCCGTTCAGCGCGCTCGACGTGCTGACTGCGGAAACCCTGCGCACCGACCTGATCGACCTGTGGAGCGAGGGCAAGCTGCCGGTGAAGTCCCTGCTGATGGTCACGCACAACATCGAGGAGGCGGTGCTGATGTGCGACCGCATCCTGGTGTTCAGCTCCAACCCCGGCCGGGTCGCGAGCGAGCTGCGCGTGCCGTTCCCGCACCCGCGCAACCGGCACGACCCGGCGTTCCGGCAGATGGTGGACGACATCTACGCGCTGATGACCCGGCGCGCGCCGACGCCGCGCACCGCGGCCCCGACGCTGCCCACCATGGCGATGCAGTTGCACCCGGTCTCCACCAACCTGCTCGCGGGCTTGGTCGAGACCGTGGCGGCGCCGCCCTACCGTGGACGTGCCGACCTGCCGGCGCTGGCGGGATCGCTTCAGCTTGAGCTGGACGACCTGCTGCCGATGGGGGAGGCGCTGCAACTTCTGGGCCTCGGCGTGCTGGAGGAAGGCGACCTGCGCCTTTTGGACCGCGGCCGGTTGTTTGTTGAAGCCGATACGGACGCCCGCAAGCAGATCTTCGGGGAAGCGCTGCGGGCCAGCGTGCCGCTGGTGGCGCAGATCCGCCGGGTGCTGGACGAGCGCCCGAACCACCGCGCCGCAGCCGTGCGCTTCCGCGACGAGCTGGAGGATTTCATGTCCCCGGACTACGCCGAGGAAACCCTGTCAACCGCCATCAACTGGGGTCGCTACGCCGAGCTTTACTCGTATGACGAGGAAGCCGACCAGTTCTTCCTAGACGAGGAGGAATAGCGGGCGGCATCGTGGGGCGTCCCGCCCCGGAGTCCGCCATGCCCACCCGCCGCGCCCTGCTCGCCACGCCCTTGATCTGGGCCAACGCCTTCCCGGCCTTGGCCGACACGCCCCGGGACACGGTGGTGATGGCGAAGCGCATCGACGACCTCATCAGCCTCGATCCGCAGGAAAGCTTCGAGTACTCCGGCTCCGAGATCTGCGGCAACGTGTATGACAAGCTCGTCAACCCCGATGACGAGGACCCCACGCGGATCAACCCCATGCTGGCCGAGCATTGGTCCGCGAGCGAGGACGGACGGACCTGGACCTTCCGCCTGCGCGGTGACCGCCGCTTCGCCAGCGGCGCGCCGGTCACGGCGGAGGACGCGGCGTGGAGCCTGCAACGCGCGGTGATCCTGAACAAGTCGCCGGGCTTCATCATCGGGCAGTTCGGCTTCACCCGGGACAACGTGGCCGCCCGCATCCGCGCGACCGACAACCGCACCTTGGTCATCGAGATCGCCGAGCGGCAGGCGCCGACCTTCCTGCTTTACTGCTTGTCGGCCTCGGTGGGCGGCGTGGTGGAAAAGCGCGCGGCGCTGTCCCATGCCGTGGGTGGCGACCTCGGCAATGCGTGGCTGCGCACCAACAGCGCCGGGTCAGGGCCATGGATAGTACGCAGCGCGCGGGCCAGCGAGGTCGTGGCGCTCGATGCCAACCCGTCCCACCCCCAGCCGCCCCGCGCCAAGCGCATGGTAATCCGCCACGTCCCCGACCCGGCGGTGCAGCTCCTGCTGCTGCAGCGCGGCGACGCCGACATCGCCCGTGACCTGCTGCCGGAAGGGGTCCGCGCCGCCCGCGCCGATCCACGCTTGGAAGTGCTGTCGGAACCAAAGGCGAGCCTCGTGCTCCTGTCCATGAACACCCAGCACCCGGCGCTCGCGAAGCCGGCCGTGCGGGAGGCGGTGCGCTGGGCCATCGACTACCGAGGCATCGAGGCCAACCTGGTCGCTGACACATACCGCGCTCACCAGGCGTTCCTGCCCGTGGGCTTCCCCGCCGCCGTGACCGACATGCCATACCGCTACGACCCGGCGCGCGCCCGGGCCTTGCTGGCCGGCGCGGGCTTTCCCGATGGGATCGACCTCACCTTTGACCATGCGTCCAGCTCGCCCCGGGCGGAGATCGCGCAGGCGTTGCAGGCGCAAATGCGGGAAGCGGGCATCCGGCTGACCCTGCAGGCCGGGGAAGGGCGGCAGGTGCTGACCAAAATGCGGGCGCGGCAGTACCAGCTTGCCATATCGCTGTGGGGGTCCGACTACCTCGATCCCCACAGCAACGCGCAAACGTTTTGCGTGAACGCGGACAACTCCGATGCCTCGACCAACCGGACCTCCGCCTGGAACTGCGCCTGGGCGGACGCGGACCTCACGGCGCGGGCGCTGGCGGCGGCCAAGGAGGCGGACGCGGGGAAGCGCATCGCGGAGTACCAGGGGATGCAGCGTGACCTGATGGTCCGCGGCCCGTTCGCGATCATGCTGCAGGAGATCGGGATCGCCGCGCTTCGCCGCCCGCTGTCCGGCTTCCGGCAGGGCCCGCTGTCGGACCGCACGTCATATGCGCCGATTGCGAAGGGGTAGGGCGCTGGCTATCCGACGCCCGGCGCATTCGTTGCGGCCCGGTTTCATCCGTGGCCGCGCGGTCCGTTCTGGGCGTCCATGAACGACCGCAGCACGGCGTTCATGCGGGACAAGTGCCCCTTGCCTCCCTGCTTGAACCATTCCAGCACATCGGAGTCCAATCTCAGGTGAACAGATGTCTTGCCGGGCGGCGGCATGACGACGCGGGCGGACGCCCAGAATTCCGCCTCCACGCCATGTTCCGGCGCGTCGGGCGGGTCTTGGTTTTTCCCTGCTTGCGGCGTTCTTTAAGTTCTTCCAGAGAGCATTGCTTCGTATCGTTTTCTGCTGTCATCGTCCAACTTCCATTGTTGTAGTTGTTTGCCAGCTCCTGGAGGGTCGCGCCGTCCTGCCGCCGCAGTCGGACCCTACGTCCTATGCCCCGATTGCGAAGGGGCAGGGCGCTGGCTATCCTGCCCCCGGACCGAGGAACCCATACCATGCTGAACCGCCGCACCCTGCTTGGCGCCGTGGGCGCAAGCCCGCTGATCCCGTATGCTGGCATAACCTGGGCCGCGACGCCGCGCGACGTGATCGTGATGGCCCGGCAGATCGACGATATTGTGAGCCTCGACCCACAGGAGTCCTTCGAATTTGCCGGCCAGGAGGTGCTGGCCAATGTGTATGACCGGCTGATCCTGCCGGACCTCAAGGACCCGACCGTCATCAAGGGGGACCTGGCGGAAAGCTGGAACACCAGCGAGGACGGGCTGACCACCACCTTCAAGATGGCGCAGGGGCGCAAGTTCGCGTCCGGCAACCCGGTGACGGCGGAGGACGCGGCCTTCACCCTGCAGCGCGCGGTGATCCTCAACAAGGCGCCGGCTTTTATCGTCAACCAGTTCGGCTTCACCAAAGAGAACGCGGCCGACCGCATCCGCGCGACGGACGAGCGGACCCTTGTGCTGACCCTGGCCGAGAAGGGGTCGCCGAGCTTCCTGCTTTACTGCCTGTCGGCGCTGGTCGGCAGCGTGGTGGACAAGAAGACGGTGATGGCCAAGGCGGTCGGCGACGACCTGGGCAACGGCTGGCTCAAGGGTGGCAACAGCGCCGGGTCGGGGCCGTTCCAGTTGCGGCAATGGCGCGCGAGCGAAAGCGTGGTTCTGGAGCCGAACCCCAACGCGCCAAGCCCGTCGAAGCTGAAGCGGCTGATCGTGCAGCACCGCCCGGACACGTCGGCGCAGCTCCTGGGCCTGCAACGCGGCGACATCGACGTGGCCCGCAGCCTGGCGCCCGACCAGTTGGCGACGCTGGCGGAGGACCCGGCCTATACCCTGCTGGTCGCGCCGAAATCGCAGATCAATTTCCTGGCGCTCAACCAGAACCATCCCATCCTGTCCAAGCTGCCCGTGCGCCAAGCGTTCAAGTGGGCCATCGATTACGCGGGCATCGCGTCCAGCATCACGCCCAAAGCCTACGAGCCGCACCAGGCGTTCCTGCCCCGGGGCTTTCCCGGCGCCCTCGTCGATCTGCCGTTCCGCAAGGACATCGCCAAGGCCAAGGCGTTGCTCGCGGAGGCCGGGGTGCCGAACGGCTTCGAGGTCACGATGGACCATTACACCAACGCGCCGTTCTCCGACATCGCGCAGGCGGTCCAGGCCAACCTGGCGGAGGCCGGCATCAAGGTGACGCTGATTGCCGGCGAGCAGCGCCAGGTCATCACCAAGACCCGCGCCCGGCAGCATCAGGTCGCCATGGGGCTGTGGGGGTCCGACTACATGGACCCGAACAGCAATTCGGAAACGTTCAACGTCAACGCCGATGACGGCGACGCCCAGCTCAACCGCACGCTGGCTTGGCGCAGCCATTGGAAGGACGACGATTTCACCACCCGGTCCATCGCGGCGCTCAAGGAGCCGGATGCCGCGCGCCGCGTGGCGCTGTACGAGCGCCTGCAGCGCGACCACCAGGAGCGCAGCCCCTTCGTGTTCATCGGGCAGCAGGTCGAGGTTGCGGCCATGAAAAAGACCACGACCGGCCTTCAGCTTGCGTTGCTGGGGGACCGCACGAGCTACACCGGGCTGACCAAGGCGTAGCCGCGCCGCGTGGGCCGCGTCCGGGCGCTTGCCGCCACCCTGGCCAGCGTGCCGATCACCTTGTTCGGCCTGATCCTGATCACCTTCCTGATCGGCCGGGTGGTGCCCATCGACCCGGTGCTGGCCATCGTCGGCGACCGCGCGCCGCAGGACGTGGTGGCCCGCACCCGGCTGGAGCTTGGCCTCGACAAGTCCTTGCCGGAGCAGTTCATCCGCTACGTCGGGCAGCTCGCGCATGGCGACTTCGGCCGCTCGGTGATGACCAGCAACAGCGTCGGCACCGACATCGCCCGGTTCTTCCCGGCGACGCTGGAGCTGGCCACGGCGGCGCTGCTGGTTGCGGTGCTGCTGGGCGTGCCGCTCGGCGTGTATGCGGCGGTGCGGCAGGGCCGGTGGGTGGATACGGCCATCCGGGTGGTGTGCTTGTCCGGCTACTCGGTCCCGATCTTCGTGTTGGCGCTGTTGGCGCTGCTGGTGTTCTACGCGACTCTGCAATGGGCGCCGGGGCCGGGCCGACAAAGTGTGGCGTTCGACGGCACCGTGGACCAGCGGACCGGGCTACTCTTGGTGGACGCGTTGCTGGCCGGCGATTGGGATGCGTTCTGGGACGCCTGCAAGCAGATCGCGCTGCCCGCCGCCGTGCTGGGCCTGTCCAACATGGCCTACATCGCGCGCATGACCCGCGCCTTTATGCTGGAAAGCCTGAGCGGTGAGTTCGTCATCACCGCCAAGGCCAAGGGTCTGTCCGCCGCCGCGGTGGTGTGGCGGCACGCCTTTGGCAACATCCTGGTGCGGCTGCTGACGGTGGTGGTGCTGACCTATGCCGGGCTGCTGGAAGGGGCGGTGCTGACGGAAACGATCTTCAGTTGGCCGGGCCTCGGCCAATACCTGACCGGCAGCCTGCTCAACGCCGACATGAACGCCGTGCTGGGCGCGACGCTGGTGGTGGGCCTCGCCTACGTCGTGCTGAACCTGCTGTCCGACCTCATGTACCGGGTGCTGGACCCCCGGGTGCGATGATCGTCACCCGCGACTGGCTGCTGACCGAAGCCCCGGCCTCCCGCGGGCAGGCCGCCTGGGGACGGCGCTATCGGCTGTGGCTGCAGCTCCGCCGCAACCCGCTGGCCATGGCGGGCCTTCTTGTCATCCTGGCGCTGATCGCGCTGTCCTTGCTGGCGCCATGGCTCGCGACCCACGACCCGGGCGTGCAGGACCTCAGCAACCGGCTGGCCCGGCCGTCGGCCGCGCATTGGCTCGGCACGGACGAGCTGGGGCGCGACGTGTACTCCCGCCTGCTTTACGGCGGGCGGATCACCCTGGGCATGGTGGTGGCGGTGGTGGTGCTGGTGGCGCCCCTGGGCCTCGCGGTGGGCTGCGTCGCGGGCTACGCGGGCGGCATCTGGGACCGGCTGCTGATGCGGGTGACGGACGTGTTCCTGGCGTTCCCCCGGCTGATCCTGGCGCTCGCCTTTGTGGCCGCCCTGCGGCCCGGCGTGACCAGCGCCGTCGCCGCCATCGCGCTCACCGCATGGCCGCCCTACGCGCGGCTGGCCCGGGCGGAAACGCTCGGCCTGCGCGGCACCGACTTCATCGCGGCGGTGCGGCTGTGCGGCGCAGGGCCTGGGCGGATCGTGCTGCGCCACATCGCGCCCTTGTGCCTGCCGAGCCTGATCGTGCGCGTCACGCTGGACATGAGCAGCATCATCCTGACTGCCGCCGGACTGGGCTTCCTCGGCATGGGGGCGCAGCCGCCGTCGCCGGAATGGGGCGCCATGATCGCCACCGCCCGGCGCTTCATCCTGGAGCAATGGTGGGTGCCGACCGCCCCCGGCCTCGCCATCTTTGTCGCCAGCCTCGCCTTCAACCTGCTGGGCGACGGCCTGCGGGACGTGCTTGATCCGAAGCAGGGGGCGTGATGCTGGTCGCGATCAGCAACCTGCGCATCGCCTTTTCCACGCCGAACGGTTGGGCGGAGGCGGTGCGCGGCGTGTCCTTGACGCTCGGACGCGAGAAGCTCGGCATCGTCGGCGAAAGCGGGTCCGGCAAGTCGCTGACCGCCCGCTCCCTGTTGCGCCTGCTGCCCGGCAATGCCCGCGTGCAGGCGGACCGGCTGGCGTTCGACGGAATCGACGTGCTGACGGCGAGCGAGAAGCAGATGCGGGCAATCCGCGGCAAGCGCGCCGGGCTCATTCTACAAGACCCGAAATACTCGCTGAACCCCGTGATAACCGCGGGCGACCAGGTGGCGGAAGCGTGGCGCGCGCACAAGGGCGGCAGCAAGCGGGCCGCCCGGCAGGCGGCGGCGGACCTGTTGGCCCAGGTGCGAATCCGCGACCCGGCCCGCGTCGCCAACGCCTACCCGCACGAGCTGTCCGGCGGCATGGGGCAGCGGGTGATGATCGCCATGATGCTGGCGCCCGACCCCGAGCTGCTGATCGCTGACGAGCCGACCAGCGCGCTCGACGCCACGGTGCAGGCGGAGATCCTGCGGCTGATGGAGGATCTGGTCAGCCGCCGGGGCATGGGGCTGCTGCTGATCAGCCACGACCTGCCCCTGGTCGGCCATTTCTGCGACCGGGTGGCGGTGATGTATGCCGGTCGCGTGGTGGAGGAACTGCGGGCCGGCGAGCTGGCCCACGCCCGGCACCCCTACACGCGCGGCCTGCTAGACTGCCTGCCGCGGCTGTCCCACCCCGAAGCGCGCCTGCCCGTCATGCAACGCGACCCGGCATGGCTCCGCGCATGATCGACATCGAGGGCCTCCGCGTCCGGTTCGGGGTCAACGAGGTCGTGCACGGCGTCAGCCTTGCCGTGCTGCGCGGCGGCAGCTTCGGGCTGGTGGGGGAAAGCGGGTCCGGCAAGAGCACGATCCTGCGGGCCTACTCGGGCCTCAACCCCGAATGGACCGGCGCCATGCGGCTGAACGGCGCGGAACTGGGCCGGCGGCGTGACCGGGCGTTTTTCCGGCGCGTGCAGATGGTGTTCCAGGACCCTTACGGCTCCCTGCACCCCCGGCAAACCGTGGACCGGGCACTCAACGAGCCGCTGATCGTGCATGGTCTCGGGGACCGCGACGCCCGCATCGCGCGGGCTTTGTCCGACGTGTCGCTGCCAGGCAACGTGCGGTTCCGCTACCCGCACCAACTGTCCGGCGGTCAGCGGCAACGGGTCGCCATCGCCCGCTCCCTGATGGCCGAACCCGACGTGCTGTTGCTGGACGAACCCACCAGCGCCCTGGACGTGTCGGTGCAGGCCGAGGTGCTGAACCTGCTACGTGATTTGCAGGAGCGTCGCGGCCTGACCTACCTGCTGGTGAGCCATAACCTGGCGGTCGTGGCCCATCTATGTTCGACCATCGGCGTCATGCAGGGCGGCGACTTGGTGGAAACCTTGTCGGCCAACGACCTGCGCGCCGGCCGTGTCCGCCATCCGCATACTGCGGAGCTTCGCGCCCTCACCGTTGAGCTTGAGAAAGACGAGGCTCAGCCGGCCACAGCCGGCTGAGCCGAGTCGCCGCCGCGCGTCAAACGGTGCGCGTGCCCATGTTGATCCCCGCGCCGTCGAACGCGCTGCCGCCTTCCGCTTCCGTGGGAACCTGGCCCTGCGGGGTCATCTGGTCCACAGCGTGTGGCAGGTACTGCGAAAGCTGGGACAGCAAGTCATGCTTCGGCACCCCGGTCTGCTGCGACCATTGGTTCACCTGGTCGTCGCCGAACACCTGATGCAGTTGGTCCGGAGAAACCGGCTGGTTCTGGCCGGTGCCGACCCAGGATTGTGCGACGTGGCCCAGCCCGGCTTGCTGGAACTGGCCGAGCAGCCCGCCCAAGCCGCCGCCCGCGCCGCCTCCACCGCCGAGCAAACCGCCGAGTGTCCCGCCCAAGCCGCCCTGTTGCTGCTGCTGTGCTTGCCCGCCGCCCAGCACGGAGCCAAGAATCGATTGCAGCGGTCCCGCGTTGCTGCTTCCGCCAAGCACGCTGCCCAGAATGCCATCAAGAATACCCATGACCCGCCGCCTCCATACCTGTTGCGCTGCCGCGGCCGACGCCGCCGTGGTAATCTAAAGCCTCCACGACGCGAATGAGTTGCAGAAGGTGAAGCATAAATGATGCGCAAGCAGCGTGTGACCCCGCAGGGCTGGCCGTTGCCGCCGCGCCTGACTCCCGCCTGGACGCACCGCCGGGCGGTGTTCTGGCTGCGGTTGATGCAGGCCGGGCGGGTGCACCGCGTGCATGGCGACCTTCTTGCCCTGGGCCGGCGGCGGACCGGCCGGCGCCATGCGGCCTTGTTCGACTACGGCGAGGCGCTGCGGCGGGAATGGCGTGCCCGCACGGAGGCGGGTCCTGCCGGGCCGGCCCTCGCGCGGGCCGACCATCCCAACTACCTCGGCAGCCTCGCGGTGGTGCGCAGCCTGGTGGACGGCTACATCGCCCTGTTGATCGCCCGGGCCGGCGGCACGGCGCCCCATGCGGCCTGCGAGGCGGAGATGCGCCGGCTGGCCCGGATCTTCGCGGGCGGGGACCCCGGTTTCGCGCGGATCGGCGGCTGGAACAGCTGGGACCAGTTAGGGGAGACCGCGATCCGCCGCGTGCCGCTGGACCCCGGCGCGTCGGGGGCGTCGCTTGAGGTGGTCATGCAGGAAACCTTTGCCGCGGTCGGCTTGGCCACGCTGCGCATCCTGCGCGCCGCCGAACGGTCCGAAATCAGCGCGGACGCGGCGCTCCGCTGCCTTTCGGTCCTGGCCGGCAGGACCGCCGCCGTGCTGGTCGGCACCGCCGACAGCCAGCCGGAGGAGGCCACGTTGCTCGGCACCGTGGCAGACCTACCGGAGCTTGGCGGCTGAGTCCTACTCTGGGCTACACGTTGAAGCGGAACAGCAGCACGTCGCCGTCGCGCACCACGTAGTCGCGGCCCTCGACGCGCATCTTGCCCGCTTCCTTGGCCCCGGCCTCGCCCTTGAGCGCGACGTAATCCTCGTAGCCGATGGTCTCGCAGGCGATGAAGCCGCGCTCGAAGTCGTTGTGGATCACCGCCGCCGCCTGCGGCGCCTTGGTGCCGCGCTGAATGGTCCAGGCCCGCGTTTCCTTCGGCCCCACCGTGAAATAGGTGATCAGCCCCAGCAGCGCGTAGCCGGCGCGGATCACCCGATCCAACCCGCTGTCCTGCAGGCCAAGCCCGTCCAGGAACTCTCGCCGGTCCTCCTCCGCGAGCAGGCTCACCTCCGCTTCGATGGCGGCGGACACGGTGACGACGCCGGCGCCTTCCGCCGCGGCGCGCTCCGCCACCCGGGCCGCGTGCGCGTTGCCGGTCGCGGCGGCGCTTTCCTCGACGTTGCAGATATACAGCACGGGCTTGCTGGTCATCAGCTGCAGGCGCTTCGCGGCTTCAACCTGGTCCGGCGGGATCGCGGTGCGGGCGGGCCGCCCGGCCTGCAGCGCCGTGACGATCGGCTCCATCAGCGCCAGGAGAGCCTGTTGCTCCCGGTCGCCGCCGCGCGCCCGCTTCTGCGCGGCCGGCAAGCGGCGTTCCAGGCTGTCGAGGTCGGCCAGCATCAGCTCGGTCTCAACCGTCTCCGCGTCGCGGATCGGATCGACGCTGCCCTCCACGTGGGTCACGTCGCCGTCCTCGAAGCAGCGCAGCACGTGGATGATCGCGTCCACCTCCCGGATGTTGGCCAGGAACTGGTTGCCCAGGCCTTCCCCGCGCGACGCGCCGCGCACCAGCCCGGCGATGTCCACGAACTCCAGGCTGGTCGGGATCACCGCCTTGGACTTGCCGATGGCGGCGAGCCGGCCCAGCCGGGGATCAGGCACCGCAACCCGGCCGACGTTCGGCTCGATGGTGCAGAACGGGTAATTCGCCGCCTGCGCCGCCGCCGTGGCCGTCAGCGCGTTGAACAACGTGCTCTTGCCGACGTTGGGCAGCCCGACGATGCCGCAGTTGAAGCCCATCTACCTTGTCCCTTCTGCCTGCGTCAGCAGGGCCACCCGCGTCATGAAGTCTTCCGGCTTGCCGGCGGCGAGCAAGGGCGCCGCGTCCGCCACCGCATCCAGCAAGGCGGCAAGCCAGCCCTGGTCGGTCTTGTGGAAATCGCCGAGCACGTGGCCGTGCACCCGCGCCTTGTCGCCGGGGTGCCCGATGCCGAGCCGCACCCGCCAGTACTCCGGGGTGCCCAGGATGCGGTCCATGCTGCGCAGCCCATTATGCCCTGCCGCGCCGCCCCCGCGCTTCACCCGGGTCTTGCCGGGCGCCAAGTCAAGCTCGTCGTGGAATGCCGTGACCGCGTCCGGGGGCAACTTGAAGAACGCCGCCGCCGCCTGCACGCTTTCGCCGCTGGCATTCATGTAGGTGCCGGGCTTGAGGGCAATCACGCGCTTGGTCCCCACGCTGCCCTCGGCGGTCCAGCCCTTGAACCGCTGCCGCCACGGGCCGAAGCCGTGGCGGCGCGCGATGGCGTCGATAGTCATGAAGCCGATGTTGTGGCGCTGCCGGGCCATCGCGGGCTCCGGGTTGCCCAGGCCAACCCAGAGCAGCACGGCCCGCGGGTTGTCCTTACTTCTTGGCGGCCGGCTTGGCCGGGGCCTTGGCGGGCGCCGCGCCCTTTGCCCCCTTGGCCGGCGCCGCGGCCGGCGCGTTCGGATCGGCCGGCGCTTCGGGCAGCTTGGAGGGCGCGGCCACCGTCGCGATCACGAAGTCGCGGCCCGTGATCACCGGCTTCACGTCCCCGGTGCCCGTCAGGTCGGACCAGCGCACGTTGTCGTTGATGTCGAGCGCGGACAGGTCGGCCGTGAACGCTTCCGGCACGCTGTCAGGATCGGCGAGAACCTCGACGTTGAGCCGCACAACGTTGAGCACGCCGCCGCGCTTCAGACCGGGCGAGGTCGCCTCGCCTTGGAAGTGCACCGCCACGGACACGCGGATGCGCTCGCCGGCGGCCAGGCGCTGGAAATCCACGTGGATCGGCTTGTCCGACACCGGATGGAACTGCACTTCGCGGATCAGGGCGCGCGAAAACGCGCCGGCGACCCGCACCTCGTAAAGACGCGACCGCCAGCCGCCGCGCTGCAACTCGCGCACCACAAGGCGCGGGTCGAGTTGCACCAGGGCCGGAGTCTGCTTGGCGCCGTAGATGACGCCCGGCACCATCCCGGCCCTGCGGGATGCGCGCGCCCCGCCCTTGCCGGCCCGCTCGCGCGCCTCGGCCTCGATCGTGACGTAATTGGCCATGGGTTGCTCCTAACAGGTATCGCGTCGGCCTCCAGGGGTGCCAACGCGCAATTCGGCGGGCGGTGTAGCGGATCGGCGCGGGTTGGGCAACCCGCGCCGGGCAGTCCCGGCCAGGCGTGCGCAGGGTTCCGGAGCCGTGAGAAAAATTTGCCGCACCCGTTCGCCAATGGGCGCCGGACCGGCTGACTTTTGCCGGGCACCACCCCACATGGCTTGCATGAACATCGAACAGACCGTCCTTCCGAACGGCCTCCGGGTCGTGTCCGTCAATTTGCCCGGCTTCGACAGCGCCGCCGTCGCCGCTTTCGTCAAGGCAGGCGCCCGGAATGAGACCGAAGCCAACAAC
Organism: uncultured Acetobacteraceae bacterium; assembly: GCA_937873175.1. Lineage (GTDB taxonomy): Bacteria > Pseudomonadota > Alphaproteobacteria > Acetobacterales > Acetobacteraceae > CAHJXG01. The sequence continues at coordinate 23,807 of CALMVT010000216.1, forward strand.
GGCATTGCGCATTTCCTGGAGCACATGGCGTTCAAGGGCACCAAGACGCGCAGCGCCTTGCAGATCGGCGCCGAGATCGAGGTGCTGGGCAGCAACATCAACGCCTTCACCTCGCACGACATGACCTGCTACTTCGTGACGGGCTTGAAGAGCACGGTGGCGCAGTCGGTGGCGATCCTGGGCGACGTTCTGACGGCGTCCACCTACAACGAATCCGACATCGCGACCGAGAAGGGCGTGATCCTGCAGGAGATCCGCCGCAGCGCCGACAACCCCTCGCACGTCGCTTATGACGGCTACGGCCTGACTGCCTACCCCGGGCAGAGCATCGGCCGGCCGATCCTGGGCCGCGCCGCGCTGATCGAGCAGGTGACGCGCGACTACTTCACGGACTTCGTCGGGCAGAACTACTTCGCCGAGAACATGGTCGTCGTGGGCACCGGCGACTTCAGCCACCAAACGTTTGTCGAGCACGTGGCGGAGCACTTCAGCGCCCTGCCCAGCCGTGCCGAGCCGGTCACGGTCGCCCCGGCCCAGTATGCCGGCGGGCACATCCGCAACACCGACAAGGACTTCGAGCAGGTGACGATCCTGCTCGGCCTGCAATCCGTGCCGGAAACTGATCCCACGGTTTGGGCGCACAAGGTGATGGCCCGGGCGCTCGGCGGCGGCATGTCCTCGCCGCTGTTCCAGGAAGTGCGGGAAAAGCGCGGCCTGGTATACTCGGTGAGCGCCTACTCCGACCACGGCGTGGATCACGGCGAGATGGTGATGTTCGCCGGCACCACGGCGAAGCACGTGGACGAGTTGCTGACCGTCGCCTGCGGCGAGATCACCAAGGCCACGGCCCATGTCGCGGAGACAGACATGGCGCGGGCGAAGAACTCGCTGCTGGTCGGCCTGGCCACGGCCAAGGAGCGGCCGTTCAGCCTGGCCCGCGGCATTGCCGGCAGCCTGTTCGAGCACGGCACGATCATGACGCCGGAGGACGCGATGCGGAAGGTCGAGGCCGTGACGCTCGACGACGTGAAGGCGGCCGCCCGCATCATGGTCGCGAGCAACCCAACGATTTCGCTCGTAGGTCCGGTGCCGGACCAGGACTACCACGGGCAGGTGCGCGCGGCGCTTGCTTAAAGGGCGCGCATAGCCCGGCGAGATCGGTTACACTTCCGGGCCGATCTCGCCCGCCACCAAGGATTCCCTGTTCCCATGCCAATGCGGTTCTCCTCCGAAGATCTCGGCCGCATATTCGACGCGCGCGCGTTGACCCGGGGCCGCAGCCTGTTGCTGATCGGCGCCGTCGAGGTCGGGCTGAATGGCGACTTGATCACCGGAGTCGTCGATGACCGCGGCGAGCAGCAAACCGCGACGCTGCAGCCGCGTGAGGATGCGTGTGAGGACGGAGGACAAGTCGTGTTCAACGCCCGCTGCACCTGTGGGGTCGCGGCCTGCGCGCATCTGGCCGGCACGGCGCTTGCCGCGCTGGAACGCTACCCGGCGCTGCGCCGCGTGGCGGCCGCCAGCTTGCTCGACCGCCTGGCCGCGCCGGAAAAGCGCCGCGTGGTGTTCGATTTGGCGCCGAGCCATCCCCCGCACGCCGCGGTCGTGGCCACCCGGTTCATCGGGGAAGCCAGCCACAAGGTCGAGGCCGCGACGCCGCGGCAGCTCATGGCCGATCCGTCGGTCGGGGTCGCGGTCCGCTCCTTGGCCCGCTTGCTCGGCGGCGGCCATTCGACCCGGACCGGCATCGAAGCCGGCCAGCTCCCGGACGTGCTGCAGCAGCTGGTGAGCTCCGGCCATGGCCGCTGGGCCGCGACCGGCAAGCGCCTGGTCAGCGGCGAGGTCCGCACGTTCGACGCCCATCTGCGCCCCAAGCTGCCGCCCAAGTCCGCCGTGCTGCAAAGCGAGTTCGGCCCGTGGTACGTCGATGGCGCAACCGGCGCCGTGGGCCGGGTGCGCCTGCGGCGCAAGGCGGCGACGGTCGCCCCCATTCGCCCGCGGGCCGCCGAGCCTGCGGTCGTCGCCCCGCGCGTCAGCGAGCCGGCCGTTGTCGAGGCGGAGATCACGCCCGTGATCCGGCTGCGCCGCTTGCATTGCCCCGACGCCTTTGGCCGCCCGCAACTGCTGGATGCCCTCACGCTCGATTTCGACTATGGCGGCGTGCTGACCGAGGGCGATGATGAGCGGCAATTCGTCCGCGTGTCCACGGCGGCCGGCCCTTCCTTTGTCCGACGCGACCCGGCGGCCGAGACTGCGGCGTTCGACATGCTTGGCCAGGACGGCTTCACGCAGATGCGCGTCGCCGAGGGCCGGTCCGCCAAGGGCCGCCGGGCTTTGGTGTTCGTCGGCCCGGACGCCGCCGAGCGCTGGCACCGCTTCACCGCCCTGCGCCTGCCCGCGTTGCAGGCGCTCGGCTGGCGCAACATGATCGACGGCAACTTCGGCCCGCGCCTGGTGGAAGCGGTCGGCACCTACGACGTGCAGGTGGCGGACGCCGGGCCGGGCCGCTTCTCGCTTGATTTCGGCATCGAGATCGATGGCGTGCGCCTGCCCTTGCTGCCGATCCTGAGCCGCTTGATCGAGCGGGGCGGGCTGGACGCGGCGCAGATCATCGGCGACGAGCTAATCACGACCCTTGATGACGGGCGCGTGGTGAAGCTGCCGGCCGACCGGATGCGCCGGCTGCTGGCCGTCATGGGCGACCTGATCGAATCCGCCGGGCGCGTCGCCGATGGGCCGCTGCTGTTGCCGGCGACCGAGGCCGCGACGGTGCTGGAGCTGGAGGAGGTCGTCTCCACCCGGTTCGAGAACGCGGCCACCATCAGGTCCTATGTCGGCCAGTTCCGCGACGGGGCGGACATCCCCCCCGTCGTGCTGCCCGCCTCCTTCAAGGGCGACCTGCGCCCGTATCAGAAGCACGGCCTGGACTGGCTGCAGCATCTGCGCGCCCATGGGCTGGGCGGCTTCCTCGCGGACGACATGGGCTTGGGCAAGACCGCGCAGACCATCGCGTATCTGGTGTTCGAGCACGCCGCCGGGCGACTTGACCGCCCGGCGCTGATCGTCGTGCCCACCAGCCTGATCAGCAACTGGACCGCGGAACTCGGCAAGTTCGCGCCGCACTTGTCCACGGCCGTGCTGCACGGCCTGGACCGGCATCAGCGCCGGCAAACGCTTGAGGGCGTCCACGTCGTCATCACCACCTACACGCTGTTGGCCCGCGATGTCATGGAGATGAAGGCGCTGCCCTGGCACGTCGTGGTGCTGGACGAGGCGCAGGCAATCAAAAGCCCGGCGGCCAAGGCCACCCGCGCCGTCTGCCTGCTGGACAGCCGCCACCGCCTGTGCCTGTCCGGCACGCCGATCGAGAACAACCTTGAGGAGTTGTGGTCGCAATTTGCCTTTCTGATGCCAGGCCTGCTGGGCGACCGCCAGGGCTTCACCAAGCGGTTCCGCACGCCGATCGAGAAGCGTCGCGACGACACCCGGCGCATGCAGTTGGTGCGCCGCATCCGCCCGTTCATCCTGCGCCGCACCAAGTCGGAGGTCGCGACGGAGCTGCCGCCCAAGCACACCATCTTGCGCCGCATCACCCTGGCGCCGGACCAGCGCGAGCTGTACGAGGGCATCCGGGCCATGCTGCACGAACGGGTGCGCGAGCAGGTGGCGGAGCGCAGCCTGGCGCAAAGCCGCATCGTGGTGCTGGACGCGCTCTTGAAGCTGCGCCAGGTTTGCTGCGACCCGCGGCTGGTGAAGCTGCCCTCCGCGCGCCTGGTCGAAAACAGCAGCAAGCTCGATGACCTGCTGGACATGGTGTCCGAGATGATCCCGGAAGGCCGCCGCATCCTGCTGTTCTCCCAGTTCACCTCCATGCTCGACTTGATCAAGCCGCGCCTGGCCGCGGCGGGCATCCCATTCGTCGAACTGCGCGGCGACACCCGCGACCGCGCCGAGCCGGTGCGCGCGTTCCAGGCCGGGGAGGTGCCGCTGTTCCTGATCAGCCTCAAGGCCGGCGGACGCGGCCTGAACCTCACCGCCGCCGACACGGTGATCCATTACGACCCCTGGTGGAACCCGGCGGTCGAGAACCAGGCGTCCGACCGCGCCCACCGCATCGGCCAAACCAAGTCCGTGTTCGTATACAAGCTGATCGGCGCCGACACGGTGGAGGAGCGCATCCTGGAACTGCAGGAACGCAAGGCGGAGCTGGCCAGCATCGCCTTCACGGAGGGCGCCGACCTGTCCGCCCTGGAGCAGGACGACGTGGATTACCTGTTCGGCGCCGACGCCGACCGCAAGGCGGCCTGACCCGGCCTGTTGAAATCCGGCAGCGCGGCGTGGCAAAATCGTGCCGGAGGCGGATAGAACCATGCACGGCACGATTCGCGAAAAGGAGATGAGCGCGCCTGGCACCTTGTCGGCGGGCGGCATGCGTTCGACGCGGCCGGGCTTTGCGGCGCTCATGCAGGACCATGCCGCGGCAAGATGCGCCGCCCCGCCACCCGCCGCCGCCGACGCCACGCCACGAAGCCTGATCGCGCCCGAGTTCGACGCCGCGCATTACCTGGACAACAACGAGGACGTGCGAAGCTCCGGCATGGACCCGTTCGAGCACTTCCTGCTGCACGGCGCGGCCGAGCTGCGCAACCCCAATGCCTGGTTCGACACCGGGTTCTACGTGCGCAGCAACGCCGACGTGGTGGATGCCGAGGTGAACCCGTTCTGGCACTACCTAGCGCACGGCAAGGCGGAGGGCCGTCAGCCCGCCCCCCGGCGGCAAGCCGAACGCGCGGCCCTGGCCCAAGCGATGCCGACCACAGCCCGATGGGTCGGCACGCCGCCGGGCGACCCGCCGCAATCGCCCGATGCCCTGCGCGCCGTCGTGGCCGACCGGCTGGCCAGCGCCGCCGGCCTGGTCGTGTCGGTCAGCCATGACCGCTACACCCATTCCGTGGGCGGCGTGCAGATCCTGGTCTCGGACGAGCAGAGGGCGTTCAACGCCCGGAACGAAACCTACCTGCACATCGCGCCTGCGGCGGCGCGATTGATGCTGGCGCCCCCCGGGGGCGATCCTTCCATCCACCTCACGATCGACGGCGCCTACTGCGGGCTGACCACCTACGCCGACCTGGCGCGGGTTTTGGCCGAGCTGGCGCCCGACATGCCTGCGGCGCGCCGCTTCGTGGTGCATTGCCTGCTTGGCCACCAGATCGACCCCTTGATCACCCTGCACGCCGCGCTCGGCCCGGCCGCCGCTGTGTTCTGGGTCAACGACTACGAGGCCGCGTGCGTCGGCTACAACCTGCTGCGCAACGACGTGGCGTTCTGCGGCGGCCCGCCGCCGGGCAGCATGGCCTGCCGGGTTTGCGTGTATGGCGAGGACCGGGACGAGCACCTGGCGCAAGTCGGCCGCTTGTTCGCCGCGGTCGCGTTCCACGTCGTGGCGCCCTCGGAAGCGGCGCTGGCCGTTTGGACCGCCGCCGCGCGCCTGCCGCACGCTTCGGTCCAGGTGCATGAATACGCCCGGGTCCGCCCGGGCGCCTTCCGCCACGGCATGTTAGGCGCTTCCCCGCGCGGCACGCCCGACAACCCGGTCCGCGTCGGCTTCGTGGGTTACGCCGCAGTGAACAAGGGCTGGCCCGCCTTTGCGCAGCTCGCCGGGGCGCTCGGCGGGCATGCGGGCTATCGGCTGTTCCATTTCACGGCCCTGGCGGCCGACCCGCCGCTGCCCGGCGTTGAAACCGTGCTGACCAAGGTCCGCCCCGATGCCCGCGGCGCCATGACCGACGCGCTCGCCGCGGCGTCCATCGACCTTGTGCTGGTCTTGTCGCCGTGGCCCGAAACGTTTTGTCTCGTCGCCTATGAGGCCATCGCCGCCGGCGCGGATGTTGTCACCCTGCCCGGAAGCGGCAACGTGACCGACATGGTGCTGGCCCGGGGCCGGGGCCTGGTGATGCCCGACGCCGCCGCGATGGTCGAGTTTTTCACCTCCGAAGCCGCCATCGCCTATGTCCGCATGTGCGGGGAGCAGGGGTCGGAGATGGGCCGCCTGGAGTCCCGCGGCATGACCGCCACGCTGCCCTTCCCGGACGTGCCTTCCAATGCGGCACGCCCGGCGGCATGAGCCGGATCTGCTGCTTCACCAGCTTCACCTACGCTTATCTCGGCCGGGCGCGGACCTTGCTGTCCACGCTGCGCGCCGCGCATCCGGATTGGGCCGTGTGCGCCGTGGTGGTGGATGAGCCGCCCCCCGGGACGGACGAGGCGGACCTGCTGGCGGGCTTCGACACCGTGCTGCGCCTGCATGACCTCGGCATTCCGCGGGTGCGGGCCTGGCTGTTCAAGCACGACATTGTTGAAGCTTGCACTGCGGTGAAGGCCAGCGCCATGCTGCGCCTGATGGATGCGGGGTATGAAGCGGTTGTTTACCTGGATCCCGACATCGCCGTGTTTCATCCACTCGACACCGTGCTGGCAGCGCTGGACGGCGCCGCGGTCGTGCTCACGCCGCACCAAACCAGCCCGAACCGCAACGCCCGCGTCATGGGGGACAATGAATTGGTTTCGTTGCGGCTGGGCGCTTTCAACCTGGGCTTCATCGCCGTGTGCAGCCATGGGACGGGGCGGGCCTTTGCGGAATGGTGGGCGGCGCAGCTTCTGCGCGCCTGCTACGACGACCCCGCCGCCGGACTGTTCACGGACCAGAAGTATATCGACCTGGTGCCCGGCCTGTTTGACGGGGTGGCGATCCTGCGCGACCCCGGCTGCAACGTCGCGAGCTGGAACCTCAGCACCCGGCGGCTATCCATCGGCGCCGACGGCGGCATCCGGGTCAACGAGGCCCCGCTGCGCTTCATGCATTTCACCAAGATCAATTCGGTGGGCGACGTCATGCTCGACCGCTATGCCGGCGACGGCATTGAGGCGCTGGAAGTTTGGAGCTGGTACTGCCGCCAGGTCGCGCGGCGGCAGCCCGCCGCGGTGCCGGACGGTTATTGGCATTACGCCGCGTTCAGCAACGGCGTCGCGATCCCGCGGGACGCCCGGCTGCTGTATCGGGATACCCCCGCTCTCCGCGCCGGCGACGACCCGTTCGATGCGGAGGGGCCATTTTACGCCTGGCTGTCCCAGGCCCAAGAAGGAATGCTTACTCTTCCCGTCAGCGGCGTATAAGGCGAGATCGAGCGCCAGGGCTTCGTCCGGGTCAGCGCCGTCCAAGAGCGTGAGGGCGCCCATGCACAATGTCACGCCGGTGCTGGTCAGCAGGTTTGTGCGGGGAATATGCCCCGTTGCAGCAAAACAGCCCAGGGGCGGGGCGCGACCCTGAAATCGCACGGCCCGAAGCCAAGCCACGGCCCTGGGTAGTTGGCCTGCCTTCAAACAAAAAATGTCTGCCTTCCCGCTGGGAAGGGCATTATAACAATCTCGTTACCAATACAGAGTTGGCGACCGTAGCAAAGGCTGCATTTGCTGGAGACAATCTTTGCTTCAGCTTCAATATAGAGTGAGTGACGCCGATGCTGGATCAGGTAGAAAATGTATTCGGTTCAAAGTGCGAAGGACATTTCAGCCGGCTGCCCGGGAGCCTGTTTTCGGGCGAGGCTGATGCGCTATCCGACAATGAACTGATCGAGAGGCTGCTGCTTCTCACGAACACGCGCGTAAATGCCAGGCGTTTGGCGAAAAGCTCGCTCGTACAACACAGGAGCCTGCACAAGCTGTTGACCGAGGCGCCGCCGCAATTGCGTGACTTCGGCTTCAACGACGCAACGATCCGGATCTTCGATGTGGTCCACGAGTCATCCCGTCGGCTGACCTCGGCTGAGACAAGGCAGCGTCCCCTGCTGTCTGACACGGATGCGCTCATCGCCTATTTGGACATTCCAAACCGGTCCATCAACACGCCGCACCTCGCCGTTATGTTGTTGAACAGCAGGAACCATGTTCTGGAAGAGATCACCTTTCCGGAAACTGAGGAACCCTCAAGCATCGCTTTCTCGCTTGGTAAGCAGGTGCTTGAAATCCACGCGAGCGCCGTGATCCTCGCGACAATCAGGCCGGGGGAAGAAATCCTGCCCACGCCGCGCGATGTCGATATCACGAGGCAGGTCGCAAAGCTGGCCGCGGCGCTTAACGTCTCATTCCACGAGCATTTGATCTTCACGCGCGACAAAAGCTACAGCCTGAAATTTGAAGTCGATCTGACGTCTCGTTCTGACATCGCAAAAAGCTTGCATGCTGAACGTGGACGCCGCCCCGGAACATCGTTGCTGAGGGGGCGTTCGCTGGGGGGCGTCGCTGATTCGGTCAGTGTGTTTTCTGACAGCGGGACGTTCGCGACGCTGGTCGTTCCAAAAAACGCCAGCATCAAAGACGTGGCGAAAGCGTCCGAGGCTGACCTCGTCACAGGAAGCCATAAGCTCCGGACCCTCAGCGACCATGACTTGATGGCCCTGCTTCTGAGCCATGTGACAGGCAAGCGCGGCAATGAGGTCGTCGATTGTGCGATCCTTAACTGCAGCAGCTTCGCGACCATGCTCAGCACGCCGTCGCTCAGGTTGCTCGAACTGCCGGGACTGACTCCCCATGGCGTTGCCGCGATCAAGCTGATCCATACCGCGGCCATCCGGTTATTCAGGGCCGCCGTGATGGACCAGCCCAGCCTGGATGGCTTGGAGAAGCTGACGCGCTATCTGACGGCTGCATTGTCCCGTGAGAACGTCGAGCATCTTCGTATCCTGTTCTTGGACTCCGATGGCCGGCTACGCGCGGATGAGGCCCAGTCCCGCGGCACGGTCAATCACGCACCGGTTTACCCGCGCGAGGTGGTCCGGCGTGCGTTGGAGTTGAAGACCGAGTTCCTGATCCTCGTCCATAACCATCCGAGCGGAGACCCCACGCCTTCTCAAGATGATATCGACATGACGAATCAGATCAAGAACGCAGCCGCAATCCTCAACTTGAAAGTGTGGGACCACATCATCATCGGGAACGGAAGCTGGTTCAGCTTCCGCAAAGAAGGCTTGCTGCAGGGTGTTTCTTCCCAAGAAACCGAGCCGTATCGCAAATACATGGCGTAGCGACGGCGAAGCCAGCCTACCTGTGTTCCCCAGCACGCCAGACCGTGCGGCGGTTGCGGACGGTTATTGGCATTACGCCGCGTTCAGCAACGGCGTCGCGGTCCCGCGGGATGCCCGCCTGCTGTATCGGGACATCCCCGACCTCCGCGCCGGCGACGGCCTGTTCGATGCGGAGAGGCGGCTCTACGCCTGGCTGTCCCAGGCCCGGGCGGGAATGCTCACTCTTCCCGCCACCGGCGTTTCTTGAACACGTCCAGGCGGGCCCGCGCCCGCCGCTGCGCGTCCGGCAGCGCCAGCCAGGCTTGCAGCCGCTCCAGCACTTCCCGGGTCACCAAGGCGAGGTCGAGCGCCAGGGCCTCGGCCAGCGGGTAGAACCGCACCGCTTCCAGCTCGCCCGACCCGCCGAGCGTTCCCTGCGTCGCGGCCGCGTCCACCACCAGGAATCGCGCGTTGAACCGCATCGCGCTTTCCGGCGGCGTGACCGCCCGGCACAAATATTCGATCGTATCGAGCCGGGGCGGCGTGCCGAGCGTCAGGCCCGTTTCCTCCTCCAATTCCCGCGCCGCTGCTGCTATCAGGGCGCGGGCCAGGCGGGGGCGGGCGGCCCGGCCCACGGCGGCGAGAACGTCGTCCCGCGGCTCCGTGGCCGCCGGCAGCAATGCGTCGCCGCGATCGACGGAGCCGCCGGGGAACACCAGCCGGTTCGGCATGAAGCGGTGCCCGGCGCCGCGCAGGCCCATCAGCACCTCCGGTTCCGATGGCCCGGTCCGCAGCACGATCAGGCTGGCGGCGTGGCGGGCGAACACGGGGCGTTTTGCTGGCGGATGGAGGCTCACGGCGGATCGGTCCTATGGTGGGGCGTGCCGACAGCACGGCGTGGCGCCGCCGTATAGCAAGGCGGCGGTACTCCCGAAATCAGGTCGGGCGTTTCCCGCACGGCCGCTGGCCCGGCGCGCGAGTCGGCACGCCAACTTTTTTGGCGATAAGCTGCATCCAGCCAAGGTCGCCAGCGGTAATGGTGATGTTGAGGCAGGGATGGCGCCAGTTATGGCTTCTTGAAAAAATTTGACAGAGGAAAACTACCGGTGAAGACTAGCGCCATGTTTACGGTTTTGCCGCTTTTATTCGCCTCGGTCCTTGCCGCTTCTGTGTATGTCACTTTCGTTGCCGCTTTGAAGGTTGATCGCGTTCTGCTTCCGGGGTGATCGGATGACGCCCGGCCGGTGATGCTGCGCCGTCCGGCCCCGCTTGCCGTCCCGCGCACCCGCGTTGATGATGCAGGCATGATGGATACCGCTTCAGACCAGGCTGATTCCGACGAGGTCGCTATGTTGCTGATGCGGTGTGCCCAGGCGGACGGCGTCGCTTTTCGCCGGCTCTATGACCTGCAATCGGCGACCCTGTATGGCGTGGCGTTGCGGATCACCCGCCAGCCGGCGCTCGCGGCCGACGCGGTGCACGACGCGATGCTGCAGGTGTGGCGCAACGCGTCCCGGTTCGATCCGGAGCGCGGCAACGCCCAGGCCTGGCTGCTCAGCCTGGTCCGCTACCGCGCGCTCGACTCCATGGCCCGCATCGGCCGGGAGAAGCTTGGCGACGAGGTGCCGGAGGTCGCCGACACCGATCCTGATCCGCTCGATCGCCTGCTGGCGACCCAGGAGGGCATGCTGCTGCACCATTGCCTCCAAGAGGTTGATCCCGGGCGCCGCAGCCTGGTCCTGCTCGCCTTTTTCGAGGGGCTGACCCATTCGGAGATCGCCGAGCGCGTCGGCCAGCCGCTCGGCAGCGTCAAGTCCGGCATCCGGCGCGCGCTGCTGGCGCTGCGCAACTGCTTGAGCGGGGCGGAATGATGCCGTCCGATCCCGGCGGCCCCGCCGACACCCCGGCGCCGGACGACCGCGACCCCGACCTCGATGCGGCCGAGTATGTGCTGGGCCTGCACACGCCGGACAAGGCGCGCGCCATGGAAGCGCTGGCGATGCACGATCCGGCCATCGCCGCCGGCATCGTCGCTTGGGAAAACCGGCTCAGCCCGCTCGCGATGGCCGTGGCCCCGCAGCTCCCGCCGCCGGAGTTGTGGCAGCGCCTGGCGCTGGCGACCGGGCTGCAAAGGCCAACCCCCCGCCGCGCCGTGCCGCGGCGCGGCGTCTTCGAGCGGGCCTGGCGCAGCCCGGCGCTTTGGCGCGGCGCGACGGTCGCGTCGCTGGCCCTGGCCGCCGTGCTCGCCTTTTTCGTGCTGACCCCCAAGCCGCTGGCGCCGGAGCCGCTGCTGGCCGCGCTTTCGGCCCAGGGCAGCCCGGGCGCCGTGTTCCTTGTGCGGGTGGGAGAGGGGGGCCGGGCCACCATCACCGCCGTGGGCCGGCTCAACGTGCCGCTCGACCGCACCTTGGAGTTGTGGGCGCTGCGGGAGGGGGCGCCGGCGCCGGTCAGCCTCGGCCTGCTGCCGGGCGGCGGCCGTACCCTGCTGCGGGCGAACCTGTCCGCCGGCACCCGGCTCCTGGTCAGCCAGGAGCCGTCCGGCGGCTCGCCGTCGGGTGCGCCGACCGGACCCGTGGTGTATTCGGGCTTGCTGATCAATGGCTGAGCCGGGGGGCTGAGTCGGGGGGGGCGGGGGCTGATCCGGCTGCGG
>CALMVT010000217.1 GCA_937873175.1 uncultured Acetobacteraceae bacterium
CGCCATGGCCGAAAGGCTGCCATGGCCCGGCAGGGGCCGCCAACCTGACAATGCCACCAGAAGGCCAGTTCGTCAGTTCTGGCCGGAAGGGACGGTCAACAACTTGGTCAGCGCACGCATGAACAAACGGCGCCACATGCGCTGGTCACCGCGAAGCGCGCATCGTGTGCTTCAGGTCAGGGAGACGGTGCTGGACGGACGCTTCGGCCATCCGGCAATCCAACTCGCAGCGTAGCACCCCAGGTTTTTGACATTCCTGTGCCCGACTACGGCTACGTGCGCCAAGGGGTGGTTGCCTTTCAGCGTCAAAAGGTAGTCGCCCCCCGCACGCGAGGTTCATCTGTCGCTCAGTCCGCCTTCTTGTCGCCTTCGATTGGTGTGAAGCCCCGCACCATGGTGCGGGGCACCGCCGGGGGGCTCTCGCGCATACTGATCCCGTGCCGCGTGAGTTCGACCCGAGCGTGCGGATAGGCGAGCTTCACGCCCGGCATGGCTTCGCGCACCCGGCGCGAGATCGCCTTGTTGGTCTCGCACTCCGATCCGATCTGCTCGCGCAGATGCGCCCAGGACAGGTGCAGCTCGCGTTTCAGCCTCGGCAGGCGGTAGGCGAACAGGGCGTAGAGGTCGAGGCCGAGGCTGTTGCCGGACAGGATGGAGATCCCGCGCTTGTCCAATGGCACCGCGTGCTCGCGCAGATGTTCGTGGAAACGCTTGCTCAGCTCGACGGTTCCCGACCAGTCGTCGCGCCCGTTGTTCCACATCTCGAGCCCCTCGACGATCTTGGTGTCGGAGATGACGGTGTGCTCGCCCCCGGCGTCCGCGCCCGTCCATTGCAGGGTGAAGGTGCACCGGGCGATGCGCATGCATTGCTCTCGCACCGCGGGCATCGTGCCACGCGGCCCGCCCGACACGCTCAGGTTCAAGCTGCGCAGGAACGCGGAAAGCGATGGACCGAGGGGAATGACCCGGGACTGCGACTTCATGCCCTCTGTCTGGAGGAAGATCATGATCAACCGGGCTTTCGGCCCGTAGGGCACGCCCACGTAGGCCCGCTCCATTTCCTCGTCGGTCGGCTGCCGTCCGGAGCCTCCCATGGACCGGGTGTCGATGACGCCGGGGGTCACGAGCAGGGTGAAGCGCCCGCTCTGGCGTTTCCAGAATGCGTGGTTCCTGGCTGGGCGCATGTGCGGCAATCCGGTTTGGCACAACCCGCTGTGCAGAAACCCCAGGTCTTCGGCGGATGGCATCTCGCTGAGCAGCGCGTGCGCGCTCTCGACTAGGTTCACCTGCCGCGCGCGGACGGACTTCGACGCCGCGACCTCGGCCATCCTCCGGGTTTCCTGCAAGCCGAACAGCGACAGCTGCGTGGCGACGTCCTGGTCCATGCGCGGCCCTCCTCCACAGCCATGCAAAGCCGGTTCCGTGAGTCGACGCCAGTGTTTATCTGCCTTCCCGCGCTCGTTCGGTGCTCGATTCAGCATGCCGGCGCTCCGGCGTTCGCAGCGTCGAGCCCGAAAGTGCCGGATTCAGCATGCGTCGGCGTCCTTCCCTGCGACCCGGCATCCGGAGGGTGCTGAGTCCAGCATGCACGCACCCAGCAAGCCGGCCTGTCCAGGCAAAAGGTGCCGGACTCAGCATGCTTCGGCATCGGGTTGCTGCCTCACGCCGCTTTTCCTGCCTTCTCCTTATGCTGAATCCGGCACCTTCGGGGACGGCGTTTGCCGCCTGTCGCTTCCTTGCTCCTTGCCAGCGTCGACCAAGGCGAGTCGTCCCTGGCCTCCCGTGCCCCTTTTCCGCCGCCAGTGACGGCGCTGAGCGTGACATCCAGGAGCGGGTGGGACTGGCTTGCCTTCTCACGGAAGCCAGTCAGCGACATGAGGCGTTGCCCTGTGGACAACTCTACAAGCCCGGCACCGGGCATATAGGAGAGAAGCTTTTTATAGTCTTTATAGGTATGGGTGCCCGATTCAGCATGGACAACCGCGGGGAAGGTGCCAGATTCAGCATGCCCAGCCCTCAGTTCGGTGCCGGATTCAGCAGGGATAACTTTGGATAGGCGCCGGATTCAGCAGGGGACGATTTTTTTCTGCGCCCCGATCTCCCTTTCCTGAGCCACTTCCGTCGGCCTGCGCCTAGTTCGACGGGAGCCATGTCGCCCAGCTCCGGCGCACTCCATGCACCGCGTTCGTGCGCCGATGTTGTACGCTGAATCCGGCACCTTCCATTTTCCCGAGCGCAGGGCTTCTTCGAGGCGGGCATGCGCGCGGCGGCGGACCATGCTGAAACCGGCGCCTCCGAGCGCTTCTACCGCCCCGGTCCTCCACAAAGCTTGCGAGTTCACGGGCAAGGGCGGCCATGGTGACCGCCAGCTTATTGCCCCGGCCTGGCAGCGCGCGGTAGCGTGTGCTTACCAAGATCGAAGAAGCCCAGCACTGGCCCAAACAGCGGATGATGGCCTGCATACGGCGCGGCGTCGAGGGCGCGGACGCCAGGTAGCTCGCCGGGTCTCGTCGAAGCAAGAGGGCGGTTAGCAGGCTGCCACGTCGCCTTTTTGCTATGCCTCTAGCCTCCTACACCGCTAGCTACGTAGCTCTTAGTCGCCTAGGCCTCTACGCCGTCTATTGTCTGGCGGCGTTACGTCCGCATCCGGCACTTCGAAGCCGGCGTCTCTCATAAGCCGTGCGAGCAGGCGCCGCGTTGACCCCGCTTTCTCGGCCTCACGGGCGATCAAGTTGGCAAAAGCTTCGCTGGCTTTGAAGTTGACCTGCACGACCGGCGGTGGACGTAACCGCTCCATCGCTGCGAGCGGGGCAGGGGCGGGGCTTGGCACCGGTACAGCAGCCGGGAGGTTGACGGTTGCTCCCGAGATCTGGGCGACCAGATCAACCCCACTGACGCGCTTCGGCTTGAACGTGCTCATGCCGCCCTCTCCTCTAGGCGGCTATCAGGCCTACTCGAAGGTATGAGTATAGCTCTCTTCCGACATAGCTCGTCTATCAGGCTACCGGCCTGCTCGCCCGCCTTTCCGCTGACCGGCACAAGTCCGCTGAAGGACAGCTTGGTAATGTCCGAGAGGTCGCCGATCCACTGGTCGAAGATCTGCATCTTCTCTTCGCGTAGGCTGTCGAGCGCGGCCCGTTCCGACAAACCACGCGGCTTCCAGCGGGCAAGAAGGACACTATACGGTATATCTCGCCTAGCCGCCTTGCTTAAACTAGCTACTTGCTGCGCCGTTCGCATGGTCTCGCGCACGCTGCCCCGATCCGCCATGCATGGGATCAGCACAAAGTCGGCCATGCCGATAGCCGAAGCTGCCGTTAGGCTCTCGAAGCCTGCCGTGTCCACCAGCACGACATCATGCGCCTCGGCCAGGTCTCCCGCGAGATCGACGACTTTGATGTGATCGACCTCGCTGCAACAGGTCAGTTCCGGCCCCTCATAGGTTTGCGCGTGCCACGAGGCAAAGGACTGATTGCGGTCGGCATCCACCACTGCGACCTTGTAGCCACGCGCTGCAAGATTGGCGGCCAGGATCATGACAGTGGATGATTTGGCGCATCCCCCTTTGCCCGACGCAATCGTGAGTATGGTTCCCATAGGCGTCTATCCTAATAACCTGCATTGTCCCCTATCGGCATAGCAACACGATTGCGATAAAGACAGGAAGCAGTTTCTTGGCGCATAGACGGGTCTATACTCATAGCCACGCGTGATCGGCGGCCAGGGTCGAACAAGGGGCTGACGGGGAGCTGGGCCATGGGCTTCCCCGCGGAGAGAGCGTTCAAAACCGTGGGGTGCTGATCGGGCCGGGTTAGGGTGCGGGCTCACGGGAAGAGGGTGGGCTGGTGCCGAAGCTGGTGTGGCG
>CALMVT010000218.1 GCA_937873175.1 uncultured Acetobacteraceae bacterium
CTGCGGCTCAGGCGGCCAGCCGGTCGCGCGCCGCCGGGCCGCGCTGGGCGTCGCCGCTGCTGCGCCGCATCCTGCTGGTCAACGCGCTGCCGCTCGCCTTGCTGGTGGCGGCGTTGCTTTACCTCGACCAGTATCAGAACGGGCTGCTGGAAGCGGAGGTGCAGGCGCTGCGGGAGCAGGCGCGCATCTACGCCGGGGCGCTGGGCGAGAGCGCGGTGCGCGAGCAAAGCCCAGACACCCCGACCTTGCAGCCCGACCTGGCCCGGCCGCTGCTCCGGCGGCTGACGGAGCCGACGCCCAACGCCCAGGCGCGGCTTTACGCGCCGGACGGCCAGCTCATCGCGGACAGCCGGGTGCGGGAAGGCGCGGGCGACGCGGTGGTGACGGAGCCGCTGCCGCCCGCCGCCGTGCGCAGCCGGACGCTGGACACGGTTGGCGCCGTGTATGACCGGCTGATGTCCTTGCTGCCGCACAAGGCGCAGGGGCCGTTCGTGGAGATCAGCCCGAACGCCGCCGGCATCGATTGGCAGCCCAACGTCAAGGAGGAGCTGCGGATGATCAGCTCCAACTCGGGGCGCGAGATGCCGCCCTATATCCGGCGCACCCAGGACGACCGGCTGCTGGTGACGGTGGCGGAGCCGGTGCTGCGCAACCGCAGCACGGTCGGCATCGTGCTGCTGACCCGCGAAGCGCGGGAAGTGGACGACAGCCTGCTGACGGTGCGGATGAGCATCCTGGGGTTGTTCGCCCTGGCGCTGGTGCTGACGGTGGCGCTGTCCTGGTACTTGTCGCTCACCATCGCGCGCCCGATCCTGCGCCTAGCCGGCGCCGCGCACGAGATGCGGGAAGGGCGCGGCCGTTCGGGCACCGTGCCCTCGGTGCTGCTGCGCCGCACGGACGAGGTGGGCCAGTTGGCCCATGCCCTGACGGAAAGCGCGGTCGCGCTGTGGGGCCGGATGGACGCGACCGAGCGGTTCGCGGCCGACGTGGCGCACGAGATCAAGAACCCGCTCAGCTCCATACGCAGCGCCATCGAGACGCTGCGGCGGATCGACAACCCGGACCAGCAGCGCCGCCTCCTGACCATCATTTCGGAGGACGTGGTGCGCCTGGACCGCCTGATCACGGACATCAGCGACGCGAGCCGGGTCGATGCCGAGCTGTCCCGCACCAAGACGGAGCCGGTGGATGTCGGGTCGATCCTGGCAACGCTGGCCGAGATCCACGACGCCACGCGGGGGGAGCAGGACCCCGTCGTCGTGCTCGACGTGCCCGGCGCGCCGCTGCTGGTCCAGGCGGTGGAGGGCCACCTGGTCCAGGTGCTGCGCAACCTGATCGGCAACGCCCGCAGCTTTTCCCCGGCGAACGGCCAAATCTTCCTGCAGGCCCGGGCGACCGGCGCCATTGTCGAGATCAGCGTGTCCGACGAAGGCCCCGGCATCCCCGCGGCCAAGCTGGAACACGTTTTCGACCGCTTTTATTCCGAACGCCCGGCGGGCGAGCAGTTCGGCCAGCATTCCGGCCTGGGCCTGTCGATCAGCCGTCAGATCGTGGAAGCCCTGAAAGGCCGCATCGCCGCGGAGAACCGCGTGGACGACGCGGGCCGGGTGCTGGGCGCCCGCTTCATCGTGCGCCTGCCGCACGCCTGACACGTTTACATGGAACGGTTGAATTCGAGGGGGGTTTGCGAAAGCGTCCCTTCCCGCCTATGTGACAAGACGCTTCCCTTCGGACCCAATTCGGGCCACACAACCCTGGTTATGCAGATTCACGGAAGCTGCGCCGCCCGCGATGATCATGGCGTGCTGCTCTTGGGGCCGTCGGGCGTTGGAAAGTCTGATCTCTTGCTGCGCTTGCTCCATCATGGGTTTTCGCTTGTCGCGGACGACCGAGTCTGCATCGAGGATGGCTGGGCATGGGCGCCGGACCGCTTGGCCGGCTTGATGGAGGTGCGCGGCCTTGGCATCATGCGGTGGCCCTTTGTGAAGCAGACCCGGCTGGCGCTCGCCGTGCGGCTGGCAAGGCCGACGCGGATGCCCAGCCCCGCCCGGCACGTGGAAACGGCGCTGCCGCTCGTGTCAATCGACCCGGCCGAACCCTCCGCGCCCATTCGGGTCGCCCTGGCGTTGGATTGCGTCTTGTCACGGGCGTCCCAGGTTGCCGGGGCCTTTGCGTGACGGTGCTGCGCATTGTCTTGGTCAGCGGCCTGTCGGGCGCCGGCAAGGCCTCGATCCTGCGGGCGCTGGAGGACCTTGGATACGAGGCGGTGGACAATCCGCCTTTAACCATGGTTCCCGATCTTGTTATCCGCAGCGAGCGTCCGCTGGCCATTGGGCTGGACGCGCGCAGCCGGGGCTTCAACCCCGACCTGGTGCTTTCGACGCTTGCGACGCTGTGCCAGAACCCGAAGCTGCGGCCGGAGCTTGTTTATGCCTGGGCGGACGAAACCGTGCTGCTCCGACGCTTCACCGAAACCCGGCGCCGGCACCCGATGGCGCCGCAGGGCCGCGTGCTCGCTGGGATCGCGGAGGAAGCCGAGCTGACCTGGCCGCTGCGCAACCAGGCCGACCTGGTGATCGACACGTCTCACCTTCCCCTGGCCGAACTGCGCAAGCTGATCGAGACCCGGTTCCGTCCCGGCCTGCCGACCGGCGTGCAGCAGCCTGGGCTGGCGGTGTCGCTCGTGTCCTTCGCGTTTCCCGCGGGTCTGCCCCGCGAAGCGGATATGGTGTTCGATGCGCGGTTCCTGCGCAACCCGCACTACGACCCCGTGCTGCGGCCGCGGACGGGCTTGGACGAGGCGGTCGCGTCCTATATCGAAGCCGATCCGGACTTCACGGGCTTCATCAACGGTGTCAAAGCATTGCTTACCCTCGTTCTGCCCCGCTTCGTGCAAGAGGGCAAGAAGTACGCCACGATCGCCGTGGGATGCACCGGCGGGCGGCACCGTTCCGTGCACATCGTGAACCTCTTGGCCCGCGGCTTGCCGGCGCCATCAGGCAACCAGGCCGAGCAAAGGGAGTGGCGCGTGACCGTGACGCATCGTGAACTGGAGCGAGAAGGATTGACGACGGCCCCCGATGCGGTTGACGGCAGTTCCCGGGGCGATTGCGCAATCCCGGACATGCCGGGGCCAAGCTCGATCAGGAAGGCATAGAACAACGCGATGATCGGCCTTGTGCTGGTAACCCACGGGCGCCTTGCCGACGAGCTTCGTTTGGCCATGGAGCATGTCGTGGGGACCCAACGAAACGTCGCGACCGTTTGCATCGGCCCCGACGACGACATGGAGGGCTGCCGCTCCAACATCCGCCAAAGCATCGCGCAGGTCGATACAGGGGATGGCGTGGTGCTGCTCACCGACATGTATGGCGGGACGCCGAGCAACCTCGCGATCTCCATGATGTGCCGCGACGGGGTCGAGGTGATCTCGGGCGTCAACCTGCCCATGCTGGTCAAGCTGGCCAAGGTGCGGTCGAGCCAGACGCTCGGCGAATGCGTCGATTGCGCGCAGGCCGCCGGGCGCAAGTACATCGCCGCGGCGTCGCACGTTCTGCAAACGTGCAAGAAGCCGAACACCTGCGGCGGGTAGGCGGGTGAGCGAGCCGCCGCAGAGCAGCCCCACGCTGGTCACGCGAACCGTGACCATCTCGAACACCCGCGGCCTCCATGCCCGGGCCGCCGCGAAGTTCGTGACCCTGGCCGAGCGTTACGGCGCGTCGGTCGATGTGCTGCGCGACGGGCAGGTAGTGTCCGCGCGCTCGATCATGGGCCTCATGATGCTGGGCGCCGGCAAAGGGTCGCAGATCGAGTTGCAGGGCGACGGCTGGGACGCCAAGGAGGCGGTCGATGCCCTGGCGGCCCTGGTGGAAGCCGGGTTCCATGAGCAGGACTGACGGCGGCCCTCCGCCTCCGCAGCCTGGATGTGGCCTGCTGCCGGAACGGCGCTTGTTCGGCATCGCCGCCTGCGCGGGCGTCGCCATCGGCCCGGTGTTCCGCACCACGGAAGCGCCGCCCCAGGTGACCCGGCACAAGATCCACGCGTCCGACATCCAGGCCGAGGGCGCCCGGCTGGACGCGGCGGTCCTGCGATCACGCAAGCAGTTGATGAAGCTGCGCAGCCGCCTCGCCGTTTTGCCGGAGGAAAGCCAGGGCGAGATCGCGCCGCTGCTCGACGCCTACATCCAGATGCTCGGCCCGTCCCGGTTGCTCCGCGGGGTGCGGACCCGGATCGAGGAGCGGCTCGTTTCCGCGGAAACCGCGGTCATGGAGGAAGCGAACGCCATCGCCGCTACGCTCACCGCCGCGTCGGACGACACCCACGCGGCGCGGCAGGCCGACGAGGTGCGGGAGATCGGGCGCCGGCTGGTCCGCAACCTGACACGCGCGCCGTTCCGCTCCTTTGCCGGGGCGGTGCAGGGCGCCGTGCTGATCGCCGAAAGCCTGCGCCCGTCCGACGCCGCGCTGATCGACCCGGCGCGGATCGCTGGGGTCGCGACCGAGGAAGGCGGGACCGACGGGCACACCGCGATCCTGCTGCGCGCGCTCGGCATCCCCTCCGTGCTCGGCGTGCCGGGGCTGCTGTCGGGCCTGCACGCCGGGGTCACGGCGGTGGTGGACGGGGTGGTGGGCACCGTGATCTTGAACCCGGACAACGCCAGCCTGTCCGGCGCGCGCCGGGCGGTGGCGAGCTTCGCGCGGGACCGGCAGCGGCTGAGCCGCCTGCGCCGCCTCGCCTCCGTCACCCTCGACGGGGAGGCCGTGAGCCTGCAGGCGAACCTGGAGCTGCCGATCGAGCTTCCCATGGTCGCGCAATCCGGCGCGAACGGCATCGGCCTGCTGCGCAGCGAGTTCCTGTTCATGAACCGCGACACGGTGCCGACAGAGGACGAGCAGGCCCGGAGCTACCGCAACGTCGTCGAAACGATGTCCGGCGACACCGTGACCATCCGCGTTTTGGACTGGGGCGGCGAAAAGGAGATCGAGGCCCTGGTCACCGCGGGAATGGTGCCGGAGCTGATCGACAGCAACCCGGCGTTGGGTCTGCGGGGCATCCGGCTGCTGCTCCGCCAGCCGGACCTGTTCGAAACCCAGCTCGCCGCCATCCTGCGCGCCGCCCATGCCGGTCCGGTCCGGGTTCTGTTGCCCATGGTGACGAACGTCGCCGAGATCCGGGCGGCGAAGGCGATCTACCGGCGCGTGGCGGACCGGCTGCGGGAGCGCGGGGCCGCCCTGCCCGCCACCTTGCCGCCGCTCGGCATCATGGTGGAAACACC
Organism: uncultured Acetobacteraceae bacterium; assembly: GCA_937873175.1. GTDB lineage: Bacteria > Pseudomonadota > Alphaproteobacteria > Acetobacterales > Acetobacteraceae > CAHJXG01. The sequence goes on from CALMVT010000218.1 coordinate 5,277, forward strand.
CGGCGCCGCCCTGTGCGCCGATGTGCTGGCGGCAGAGGCCGAGTTCTTCGCCATCGGCACCAACGACCTGTGCATGTACGCCCTCGCCGTGGACCGCGGGGCGATGGAGGTTGCGGAGCTTTACGACCCGTTGCACCCCGGCGTGCTGCGGCTGATCCGGATGACGATCACGGGGGCGGCGTCGCACCGCATCCCGGTGTCGGTTTGCGGCGAGATGGCCGCCAACCCCGACATGACGCCGCTGCTGCTCGGTTTGGGGCTGCGGAGCTTCAGCACCAACGCTTCCGCCGTGCCGCGGGTGAAGCAGGCCGTCCGGGGCACCACGATTGGCGACTGCGAGCGCCTGACCTCGCATGTCATGCAGCAGTCGGACTCCGAGCAGATCCGGGACGCGCTCAAAACCTTCGGCCACTCGTCGGCCTACTGACGCCGGGCACGGGCCGCAGGTTGTGGGTGTTCAAGCCGGCTCTAACGGCGCTTAAATGCTGGAACAAATAGGGAACAAACTGCTAGAAGGGGCGCTTCGGGACTACGAGGAACAAGGACTACCGCATGATCCTTCGCCTGCTTATCGGCCGCACGGGCCGCCCGGACGTGCGCCTGGAACGCTGCAAGATGCTCGCCAGCGGCGTGCAGCTCGTGGCCATCGGCGTGTTCGCCGCCGCCATTGTCGCCCCTTCTTCAACCCGGACCTACACCCCACCACCACGACCGTCGGCGCCGGCGGGCTAGTGGCCGCATTGATTGAGCTGTTGGCGCTTCGCATCATGGGTTATATCTCTCCACCGGAACCCGGAGACCGGAGCGAAGACGAGTGATGCTTGAGATGTTCGAGCGCCTGCTGATCGCCGGCATACCGTTCGTCACGGTGGTCTGCCTCGGCCTTTACGTCGAGCAGCGCTGGCTTGGGCTGCCGCGCCGCAAGTAAGTCGCCGGGCGGCCTCCCTGGCGCGTCCGCGTCAGCCTTCTGGCGTGTCCGCCTCGGAGCGATTATGCTGGCGTGGCCTAGGCCCGTGCTGCCGCGCCGCTTCTGCGGTGCGTCCCGGCCGAAGCAAGCCCATTGCCCGGAGCCACATCATGACCGAGTTGTCCGACTACACGCCCCCGGAGGTTTGGAGCTGGAAGCAGGGAAACGGTGGCAGGTTCGCGTCCATCAACCGTCCGGTTGCGGGCGCCACGCATGATAAGGAGCTGCCGGTGGGCCGCCACCCCCTGCAGCTTTACTCCCTGGCCACGCCGAACGGCGTCAAGGTCACGATCATGCTGGAGGAGTTGCTGGCGCTCGGCCACGGCGGCGCGGAGTATGACGCCTGGCTGATCCGCATCAACGACGGCGACCAGTTCGGCAGCGGCTTCGTCCAGGTGAACCCCAATTCCAAGATCCCGGCACTGATGGACCGCAGCGGGCCCGAGCCGATCCGCGTGTTCGAGTCGGGCGCGATCCTGCTTTACTTGGCCGAGAAGTTCGGCGCGTTCCTGCCGACGGACAAAGCGGCGCGCACCGAGTGCTTGTCCTGGCTGTTCTGGCAGATGGGCAGCGGGCCTTATCTCGGCGGCGGCTTCGGCCATTTCTACGCCTACGCGCCGACCAAGATCGAGTATGCCATCGACCGGTTCGCGATGGAGGCCAAGCGCCAGCTTGACGTGCTGGACCGGCGCCTCGCAGACAACGAGTACCTGGCCGGGCGGGAGTACTCCATTGCGGACATTGCCGTGTGGCCTTGGTACGGCGCCCTCGTGCAGGGCCAGCTTTACGGGGATTCAGCCAAGTTCCTGCAGGTGCAGGACTACACGAACGTGCAGCGCTGGACCGCCGCGATCGCCGCGCGCCCGGCCGTGCAACGCGGGCGGATGGTCAACCGCGTGTCCGGCGAGCCGTCCAGCCAACTACACGAGCGTCACGACGCCGGCGACTTCGACACCAGGACGCAGGACAAGATCGCGGCCGAAAGCTGAGGCTGCCCTGGGGCCGAACAGCTTAATGCCCTAGCCGGATCGGGACGCCTCCATGAGGGCGAAGGGTCAGGCGGGTGCCGACCGCCTGGCTCATCCAGGCCGCGTCGGTGCAGGCGGCCAGACTCGTGCCGTTCCGCCGGGTTGCGCACCGCAGCGGGCGAGACGGGCGTGTCCGCCATCCATCCACGGGCAGACGCGATCCGAAGCAACCCGGCGATCATTCGCCGCGTGAATGCCGCATCCGTTGCTACCGGCGGGCCGCCCTTACGCTGCCCCCGCACGGCCTGATGAGCCGCGCTGACGCGATGCGGAACCCGCTTGCGGCGCCGGCGCGTGCTTTGAAGGCGAGGCCCGGCAGGTAAGCTGTCCTGCGGGCGCCACGATTGGCGCTACCTCTTTAGAGCTACCCATTCAGCCGAGTTGACAGCCGCCGCATCTTCTTAGAAGGATCATAACTGAGAAACGTTAAAAAAAATGATCGCACTCTATAAATATACACAGCCGATCCAAGCACGACTCCATCAGACCGAACCCGAAGGAACCTCAGATGCAAACCGTTGTAACCGACGAGCGGCAAGCTGTAGCGGCCTATGAAGCCGCGGCACTCTGCCAACTGTCTGACGCCGAACTCGACCTGGTCGCTGCAGGCGTTAGCCACCACAAGCTTGCCCAGATCTCCATCGGGAACATTGCGATCGGCTTCCAAATCAACAACCAAATAAATATTGCCGTGCTGAGCGCTGGCGCGATGCAGGGGGGTTCTCAAAGCAACTTCAACAATGCTGGAACCGTGATCAGCTACATAAAAAGCATCTGAAGCATCTTCCAACCCTCGCCATGAATATGGCGGGGGATTGGCGTTCAAGGCTTGCGGCCATGCCGGGGCTGGCGCTGAGACTCTGTGGCCCCCTCACCCCAGCCAGGCCGATGACACCCCGCAGGCGCACGCCCTGATGCGCGGCCGGATAGCAGAGTTGGCCATCGCCGGTGCCGCTTACGACGCCGACCGCATCCGCACCGTGATCGCCACCAAGCAGGCTGAGGCGGTGATCCCCAGCAATCCCTCACGCACGCGCAAGCCGCCGGCTTGCCTTGGGTCATGAACAAGGCGAGCGCGGATACGTAAGCGGCGTTCACGCCACCATGCCAAGTGCGTCATCGACAAACCCGATCAATGGCGTGGACGAGCCAGGGATGACTGGTCAGGATGGCAAGGCGCCCGGCCAAGCGGAACGGCCGTCAAGCACCGTTCTTGCAGGGATCGCCTTCCGGCGACGGTTTCACCGGGGCGGCACGCGCGTTGTGATGTCCACGCCGGCCCCGCCGTTGCCGAGCGCCCGCGCGCCGCCGCCGTTGCTGGAGGTGATCCCGCTGTCCAGGCGCGGCGAGACGATCGTGTCCGGCCGCACGTCGGCGCACCCGGCCATGAGAAGCGCCAGGGCGAGCATGGGAAGCAGCTTGGTCACCACGTCGATCTCCTTGGGATTGGCAGCACGGCGAGCGAGCGCACGCCCTGGGCGCCGTGGATCAGCACGCCCTCGATGTCCGCGGTGGCCGAGGGGCCGGTTTGGAACGCGGCATAATGCCGCTCCCGCCATTCCGGGCGGCGATAAGCATGGTGGATGCTGGGCACGATGTCCGCCGAGTCGAGCAACACGATAAGATGCTGCGGCAGGTAGCCCAGCGTGTTGACGCTTAACTCCTCGTCCGTCAGGCACACCGAGCCGGTTTCCGCCACTGCAAAGGCGGCGCGCACCACCCTGTAATCAACGTCGGCCAGGTCCGTCTGCCGCGTTTGCGGCGCAATGGCGCGGTTGCCCGAAACCTCCGGCACGCGGGAGCAGTCCACCTTCGCGCCCGCCAGCTTGCTCCGCACCAGGGCGAGCGGGTCGCTCACGCCCGGCGTCAGCAGCTCGCCGCCCATCCGCTCCAACTGCTCTCCGAACGCCGCCACCAGGTCCGACGGCGCGTCGGCGTCGAAGGAGGGGATCAGCGGGTCGGGGCGGTCCAGCTTCGGCCGGTGCGCCCGGACCGCGGCAAGGATGGCGTCGCGGCTGCTCACGGCTTTGGCATCCCGTTCTTCCCCGCCCCGTTTTTCCCCGCCCGGTTCTCGTGCCACCATTGATGGAACGTTTGCTTGGGCGCTGGGGGCATCTCGCGCCCGCGGCCCCAGGTGTTCAGGCGGTTGTAGACCACGAAGCGCGGCAGGTGGCGCAGCGTGCTGTCGGCCGGTGGCAGGGCGGCGCGATACAGGCGCGGGCTGGACAGCAGCATCCCGGCAGCCTTCATCATCACGTTCTTGAGCACCGGCAGCTCGTGCGTTTCCGCCATCACCCGCCGCCAATCGGCGATCTGCTGGTGGATGCTGATCTTGACCGGGCACACGTTGGTGCACGACCCGTTCAGCGTGGAGGAGAACGGCAGCTTGCTGTACTTGCGGGCGTTGAAGGTTGGGTCGAGGATGAGGCCGATCGGCCCGGCATAGGTCGCGCCATAAGAAAGGCCGCCGCTGCGCCGGAACACCGGGCAGGTGTTCATGCAGGCGCCGCAGCGGATGCACTTGAGCGACGTCCAGAACTTCTCCATGCCCAGCCACTCGGAGCAGCCGTTGTCCACCAGCACCACATGCATCTCGCCCCCTCGGCGCGGGCCGCGGAAGTGCGAGGTGTCCTGCGTGATCGGCGAGCCGAGCGCCGAGCGCGACAACAGCCGCACCAGCACCGCCAGGTGGTCCAGGCGCGGGATCACCTTTTCGATCCCGGCTGAGACGACGTGCAGGTTGGGCGTGTTGGCGCATAGGTCGGCGTTGCCCTCGTTGGTGCACACGACCACCGTGCCGGTTTCGGTCACCGCGAAGTTGCACCCGGTCATGCCGGTGTCGGCCGAGAGGATCAGCGGCCGGGTCGCGTCCCGCTGCGTTTCGGCCAAGTAGTGCACGTCCCGGCTGTCCGGGTCCGAGCCGAGCTTGTCGGCGAACACCCGGGCCACGTCCGCGCGCAGCTTGTGCACGGCGGGCACCACCGAAACCGAAGGTTTGCGCCGACACCCAGGGGCTGCTGCTCGGCGTGCTGGTGCATGCCGCCTCCATCCAGGACGCCGACGGCGCAGGCGACCTGCTCCGGCGCATCAAGCCGCTCTACTGCTGGCTCCGGACCGTGTTCGCCGACAGCATCTGCAGCCGCGTGGCAGCCCTGCTCGCCTGCTTCCTGCTCGGCATCACCCTGATCATCGTCGGCCGCATTCCAGGCACCAAGGGCTTTGTCGTGCTGCCGCGCAGGTGGGTGGTTGAACGCACGTTCGGCTGGCTCGGCCGGTGGCAGCGTCTGGCCAAAGATTGCGAGCACCTGCCCGAGGTGTCCGAAGCCATGGTCACCCTTGCCATGATCCGCCTCAGGCTCCATCGCGTCGCTCACCCGAACCGTAAACGGCTGCCCGCTCCGTGACTTTCAAAACGGGGTCTGGAGTCAAGGGGGGGGTACAACCCGCTTCTACTATCAGACCGGTCGGTCAACAGGCCGTGCGGAAGCCGAGCGGGACGGGACGGTCGCCGACCGCCGTGCCTTCAGCGCTGACGCCGAAGTCCAGTCGAGTGACGCTGGTCGAGGCCGGCCGAGATTTCCGCGTCTGCCGGCCACGCCGTGCTGCGCCGCCATCAGCAGGTCACCTTTGCCGGAAAAGCAGAGTCGGCGCAGCAAACACAAAAATTAAATGCCCGTGCTCGCCATGCACCGTGCTGATCCTGGTCAGAACGCCGCCGGATCGAGGCAACCGGAGTTCTGCTACGGTCGTCGGAATACTGCGATGCCATGCGTGCAAGGGGCCGCCGGCACCGGCCTGTGCTGTGGACTCGTTGCGTGATCAAAGCGGAACACTGATCTGTCACGATATCCGGTTGACGGGACCGTCCTGGCCTCAAGCGCCATCGAGGGCCAGCAATGCGGACACAAACCGGATCCTTTTCCGCCCCCGCCTTCCACCCATTGAAAAGCTGGTGCCGACGCTCAGGATTGAACTGAGGACCTACTGATTACGAATCAGTTGCTCTACCACTGAGCTACGTCGGCCGCATGCGGGCGGGTATAGCCGGGCAGGCGGGCCGCCGCAACTGGAGCGGGCCGCGTGGGGTGCCAGCCGGTGTCCATATGTGTTATGCAACGATCCATCAACGCGCCGCCGCCCACCCCTGGAACGCGCGGCGCGGCCTCACGATTTGGTCCGAGATGTCCGACATAGCGATCCAAGACCTGCCCGGCCCAAACGCCACGATGCGGGAATGCCCGGAATGCGGGCTGTTCCAGGCAGTGCCGGCCATGCGGCCCGGCCAGATCGCCGAGTGCAACCGCTGCGGCGCCCTGCTGCGGCGGCGGCGGCGCGACGCGCTCGGCACCACGCTCGCGTTCAGCGTCACCGGGCTAGTGCTGTTCGCGCTCGCGGCGACCGGGCCGCTGCTCGGGCTGCGCGTGGCCGGCCAGCAGCGGGACACCACCCTGATCGCCCTGCCCGGCGCCTTCGAGACCCAAGGGTTGTGGGAGTTGGCCATCGTCGTGCTGGCCTTCACGCTGCTGGCGCCGCTGCTGAAGCTGGGGCTGACTGCCGGCGTGCTGATCGGCCTGCGGCTGGACACCGCGCCGTCCACCCTCGCGGCCATGGAGCGCTGGCGCAAGCACCTCACGCCCTGGGCGATGATCGAGGTGTTCCTGCTCGGCGCCTTTGTTGCCTATACCCGCCTGTCGGCGATGGCAGAGGTGCAGGTGGGGGTGGCGCTTTATGTCCTGGGCGCGCTGATGCTCACGGTTGTCGCGACGGATGCGTGGCTCGACGAGCATGCGCTGTGGGAAGCGATCGGGCGGCGGCGGCGCACCCCGGCGCCAATGGGCGACGGCCCACTGATCGGCTGCGACAGTTGCGGCCGGGTCGGCCGAGGCAAGCCGGGCGCCCCCTGCCGACGCTGCAACGCGCCGCTGCGCGTCCGCAAGCCCAACAGCATCGCGCGGAGCTGGGCGCTGCTGGCCGCGGCGGCGGTGCTCTACATCCCGGCCAACCTGTATCCCATCCTGACCCTGATCCGATTCGGCCGCGGGCATCCCAGCACCATCATCGGCGGGGTGCAGGAGCTGATCGAGTACCGCATGTGGCCGCTGGCCTTGCTGGTGTTCGGGGCCAGCGTGCTGGTGCCGGTGCTGAAGCTGCTGAGCCTGGCCGTCCTCCTGATCTCGACCCAACGGCACGCGGCGAAACGCTTGAAGGACCGCACGCGGCTGTATCGCATCGTGGACGCGGTGGGGCGCTGGTCGATGATCGACGTGTTCATGCTGGCGGTGCTGGTGGCGCTGGTGCGGATGGGGCTGCTGGCGTCCGTCATCCCGGGGGTGGGCGCGGTGTGCTTCGCCGCGGTGGTGATCCTGACCATGCTGGCGGCCTTCAGCTTCGATCCGCGGCTGATGTGGGACGCGGCTGGCCAAACTGGGTGCGATGCGGCAAAGGCTGAAGCATGAGCGACCCGACGTCTTCCAAGGAACCTGCCGCGGCGGTGCGGCGCAGCCGCATCTCGCTGATTTGGCTGATCCCGCTCGTCGCCGCGGTGATCGCCGCCTGGCTCGGCTGGCGCACCGTGTCGCAGGAGGGCAGCACCGTGACGCTGACCTTCCGCGGCGCGGACGGCCTGACCGCCGGGCAGACCCGCGTGCGACACAAGGCGGTGGAGCTGGGCCAGGTCGAGGCGATCCGCTTGTCCGACGACATGTCCCACGTCATCGTTACGATGAAGATGCGGCGGGAAGCCGAGCCATATTTGACGGACAACGCGCGGTTCTGGGTGGTGCGGCCGCGCATCAGCTCGGGCAGCCTGTCGGGGATCGAAACCCTGGTGTCCGGCAGCTACATCGAAATGGACCCCGGCAACCGCGACGGGCAACGGCGGCTGGAGTTCACCGGGCTGGAGCAGCCGCCCGGCGTCCGCACCGGCGAGCCGGGCCGCACCTTCACCGTCAAGGCGCAACGTCTCGGCTCCCTGGGACCCGGGGCGCCGGTGTTCTACCGCGACATCACCGTGGGCGAGGTGCTGGGCTACGACATCGGCGA
>CALMVT010000219.1:0-27644 GCA_937873175.1 uncultured Acetobacteraceae bacterium
GCCGGGGCGGGCGCGGCCGGCTGGGCCGCAGGCGGCGCGGGCGATGTCGCCTGGGCAGGAGACGTCGCCTGGGCGGCCACGGCAGAAACGCCGTCGGGCGGCAGGGTGACGCTGGGCAGCGTCTTGTTTATCTGTTCGACAACCGTGTCGGTGAGGTCGAACTCGTTGATGTTCAAGGCCACCTGCGCCCGATGTAGCACCAGGTTCATGCCCCGGCTTTCCGCGACTTGCCGGATCGTCGCGATCAGCATGCGCTCGATCTGCGCCAGGCCGACCTGGGCGGCCTCCTGGATGAAGCGGTTGCGGTCGCGGAACTGGCGCTGCGAGTTGGTGATGCGCTCCTGCAGCTCGCGCTCCTTGGTGCGGATCTGGTCGGCATTCAGGCTGGCGCGCTGGTTCGCCAGGGCCTGCTGCAGGTCCCGCCAGGTGGCCTGCTCCTTTTGCGCGTCCTCGTTGAGCTTTTCCCGCCGCTCCCCGATCAGCTTCTCAACCTGCTGCGCGGCCGTCGAGGCGTGCATGATGTCAGGGATGCCCAGCACGCCGATCACCGCCGCGGGCGGCGAGGGGCCGCGCGGCAGCGCTGGCAGGTCAGGCAAGGGCGGGAGCTGGACCTGAAGCGGCGGCGGCTCGTTCGCCCCAGTCCCAGTCCCAGCTCCGGCGCCCAGCGGTGGCGGGGCGACCTGCACGGCGGGCGGCGTGGACCGGGGCGCGGGCCGGGACGGCGCGGGCCGGGTCGCCGGGCCGCCTCCGCCGCCCGCTCCGGGCGGGATGAAGTAGCCCGGGCTTTGCTGCGCCGCCGCCGGGGTGCGATGGGCCAGCGGACCGAAGGCCAGCAAGGCGGCCGCCACGGCGGCGGAGCGGGTCAAAACTGTCATGCGAACCTCAAAACCGTGTGCCGAACCCAAACCGGAACAATTGGGTCTGGTCGTAGGGGCGTTTGACGACTGCCTGGGCGATGTCGATGTTGATCAAGCCGAACGGCGTCTTCCAGGACACGCCGACGCCGGTGCCGACGCGCGGCGTGGAGTCCGTCACCACCTGGGGCACCACGCCGTTGATCGGGCCGAGCCGCGTCACCTCGCTCAACGAGCCGATATCGACGAACGCCCGGCCGGACAAGCCGAGGTCGGCGGAGATGGGCAGCGGGAAGCGTAGCTCGGTTGACTGGGTGTAGATCAGCCGGCCGCCGATGCTGTCATTGGTCGTGCCGCCAAAGAACGGCGTGCCGATGGCATGGGGGCCGGCGCCTCCCGATTGGAAGCCGCGCAGGTTGTCGCCGCCCAGGAAGAAGCGGTCGATGATCCGTTCCTCCCGGCCCAACTGCGCCAGGTAGCCGCCGCCCGCCGACAAGGCGATGCCCCAATCCGCATCGCCGGTGAACCGCTCCAACGGGATGTAATACGTGCCGTCGAGCTTGGTCCGGATGTAGCGGGCCGTGCCGCCCAGCCCGGCGAAGTCGGTGCCGAGGCGGATCAGGAAACCCTCGTGCGGTTCCGTCCGGCTGTCCCGGTAGTCCAGCGACAAGGTTTGCCCGATCTGCGACAGCAGCGTCGTGCCGACCTGGTTCTGGACGTAGATACTGGCGCCCTGCTGCACGTCGAAGATGCGCCGGCTGACCAAGGAATATGTCCAGGCCTGCCGCAGGTGCTCGTTGAACTCGTAGCCGAGGCGGAGCGCGCCGCCGAGCCGCGACTCGTTATACGCCGCGATGTCCTGGTTGTTGTTGTTCACGTTGAACAGGTCGATGCCGGCCACCAGGTTGCGGTCCAGGAAGTAGGGATCGGTGATCGACAGGTCCACCTGGCTGCGCCGCTGCGCCAACACGCCGTTGACGCTGGCGTCGATGCCGGTGCCGACTAGGTTGCGCTCCCGCAGCCCTACGTTGACCAAGGCGCCCGCATCCGTCGAGAACCCGCCGCCGAGCGTCAGCTCGCCGGTCGCTTTCTCGTCCACCACCGTGTTCAGCACCGCCCGGTCCGCGGCACTCCCCGGCGACGGCGTGATCGTCGCGTTGTTGAAGTAGCCGAGATCCTGCAGCCGCTGACGCGACCGGCGCACCGTTGCGGCGTTGAACGCATCCCCCTCCGCCAGCCGGAACTCGCGCCGGATCACCTTGTCCTTGGTGCGCGTGTTGCCGGAGATGTCGATCCGCTCGACATACACCCGCGGGCCTTCGGTCACGTCGAACACCAGATCGACCGTTTTCTTGGCGCGGTCGCGGGCGATGCGCGGCTTCACGTCGACGAAAGCGTAGCCGCGGTTCTGCACCGCGTCCTGGATCGCCTGGGTCGTGCGCTCCACGATGTCGCCGTCATAGGTGTCACCGGGCGCGATCTGCAGCAGCGGCGTCAGCTCGTCGCCCTTCAGGTTGCGCAGCTTGCTGTCGATGCTGACCTGGCCGACCTTGTAGCGATCCCCCTCGTTGATCGTGAAGGTGACAAAGAACGCGCGGCGGTCCGGCGACAGCTCGGCCGTCGCGTCTTTGACCTCGAAATCGGCAAAGCCGTTCTTCAGGTAGAACCGCCGGAGCAGCTCCTTGTCGAAGTTGATCTTCTCCGGGTCGTACTGGTCGCTGGAAGACAGGATTCGGTAGAACGCCTGCTCCCGGCTGTTGATCACCTCACGCAGCCGATTCTCGCTGAAGGCCCGGTTGCCGACAAACGCGATGCGGCTCACCAGCGTCGTGTCGCCCTCGTTGATCTCGAACACCACATCGACCCGGTTCTGCTCCAGCCGGATCACCTTCGGCACCACGGTCGCCGCGAACCGGCCGCGCCGGGCATACAGGTCAAGAAGCCGCTGGCGGTCCGCCTGCGCCAGTTGCGGCGTGAACACGGCGCGGGCGCGCAGCTGCAGCTCGCCCCGCAACTGCTCGTCGTTCAGCTTGCGGTTGCCCTCGAACGCGATTCGGCTGACGATCGGGTTCTCCTGCACCTTCACGACCAGCGCGTTGCCATCCCGGCGCAGGCTCACGTCCTGGAACAAGCCAGTGGCGAACAGCGTCTTGAGGCTGCGGTCGATCCGTTCGGGGTCGAAGGGGTCGCCGGGCTGGACCAGCATGTAGGAGCGGATCGTCCCTGCCTCGATCCGCTGGTTGCCCTCCACCGTGATGTCGGAAATGACGCCCCCCGGGGCAACACGGGCGGGGGCGATGCGGGCGGGCGGAAGCGTGCGCTGGACCGCAGCGGCGCGCGTCGCGCGGCGGACCTGGGCCACGCTCGTCTCGCTCACAAGGAGCGGAAGCAGGCAAGCGGTCGCAAACAGCGCGGCGCGTCTTTGGGACAACAGGCAGGTCCTCCAAGGGGCGGGCACGCCGGATGCGGTCGCCATGGCAGCAGGTCCCGGCGTTGTAATCGCAGTGCCGCTCATCGCCAAGGGCCGTGAACACGGCCCTCGCAATCCGCCCGGTAACCCTTTGTCCGGGGCCGCTCCACCAGCTTCCTTGGCTGCGTTAGCCGATCAGCCCGCTTACCCAACGGAACAGGCCCAGATGAGTCAGGTCGTTCCAGGTGGCGAACACGAACAAGCAGGCCAGCACGGCGAAGCCCGCCCGGTAGCCGTATTCCTGCGCCCGCGGCGGCAACGGCCGGCCCCGCACCGCTTCGGCCAGGTAGAACAGCAGGTGCCCGCCGTCCAGGATGGGAATCGGGAACAGGTTGATCAGCCCGAGGTTCACCGACAGCACGGCGATGAAGCTGATCAGGCTCGACACGCCGAGCTGCGCCACCTGGCCCGAAAGCTGGGCGATCCGCAGCGGGCCGCCCAGTTCCTCCGTGGTCCGGGCGCCGCTCAGCATCTGACCCAGCCCCGCCACAGTCTGTACGGTCACGTCCCATGTCTGCTCCACCCCAGCGCCCACCGCCTGCAGCGGGCCCAGCTTGGTGAACTCCGTCCCGCCGCCGCGCACGCCCAGCAAGCCTACCCGGCGCCCGCCGCCGGCGTCCCGCCCGCCAGCCTGCACCGCCACGGTCTGCTCCTGCCCGTCGCGCAGGATGCGCAAACTCAGTTCCCGGTCCGGATTCGCTGATACGATGCGCTGGATGTCCTCGAACCGCGCCGTCGCCGTGCCGTCGATCGCTTGGACGCGGTCGCCCGAGCGCAGCCCGGCCCGGGCGGCTGCGCCATCCGCCACCACCTCGCCGATCACCGGAACAGTCACCGGGCGGCCCACCGTGGCGAACAGACCCGCAAACAGCACGGCGGCCAGCAGGAAGTTGGCAACCGGCCCGGCCGCCACCACGATGGCGCGCGACAGCACCGGCTTCTCATGAAACGTCCGGCCCGGCAGCCAGCGCGCCCGTACCTCGGGGGCCACGTCCTCCGGCCGCTCCTGGCCGTGCAGCTTCACGTAGCCGCCGAGCGGCAGCCAGGCCAGCTTCCACACCGTGCCCACCTTGTCGGTCCAACTGGCGATCGACCGCCCGAAGCCGATGGAGAACACCTCGACGTGCACCCCGCGCCAGCGCGCCGCCAGGTAATGGCCAAGCTCGTGCACGAACACCAGCACGCCGAGCACGACGATAAAGGCGGCGACGCTGCGGAAGAAGTCGGGAGCGATCATGGCGGAAACCTCAGGCCGCCTTTGCGGCGGCGATTTGGTGGGCGGCACGCCGGGCGGATGCGTCCAGGTCCAGCACTGCATCCAAGCTGTCCGCGGCCTGAGGCCCAAGCCGCTCCAGCACGGCCTCCACAAGGCCGGCAATGGCGGCGAATCCCAGGCGGCGGCCCAGGAACGCCTCGACCGCCACCTCGTTGGCCGCGGATAGGATTGTGGGTGCGCCGCCCCCCGCGCGCAAGGCATCCCGCGCCAAGCGCAGCGCCGGGAAGCGCACCGGGTCGGGGGCGTGGAACTCCAGCGTGCCGAGCGCGGCCAGGTCCAGCCGCGGCGACTCCGTGGGCAGCCGCGCCGGCCAGGCCAAAGCGTGCGCGATGGGCACGCGCATGTCGGGCGCCCCCATCTGCGCCAGCACGCTGCCGTCGCGGAAGTGCACGAGGCCGTGGATCACCGACTGCGGGTGCACCAGCACGCCGATGTCGCATTCCTCCATTGCGAACAGCCGGGCGGCCTCGATGAGTTCCAGCCCCTTGTTCATCATGGTCGCCGAGTCGATGCTGATCTTGGCGCCCATGGACCACACGGGATGGCGCAGCGCGGCTTCCGGCGTGGCGCGCGCCATTTCCTCGGCCGAGGCCAGGCGGAACGGGCCGCCGGACGCGGTCAGCACGATGCGCTCCACCGCGTCCCGGTTGCCCTCTGCCATCGCCTGGAAGATCGCGTTGTGCTCGGAGTCCACCGGCAGCAGGGTCGCGCCGGCGTCGCGCACCGCGCGCAGCATGACCTCGCCGGCGCAGACCAGCGCTTCCTTGTTGGCCAGCGCCACAGCGCCGCCGCGCTTGATCGCGGCCAGCGTGCTGGGCAGGCCCGCCGCGCCGGTGATCGCCGCCATGGTCCAGTCCGCCGGCAGCGACGCCGCCTGCAGCACCGCCGCTTCGCCGCTTGCGGTTGGGATGCCGGTGCCGGCCAACGCGGCATCAAGCGCGGCGTGAGCGGCGGGTTCGGCAATGACCGCCAGCCCGGCCCCAAGCTGCTTGGCCTGCTCCGCCAGCAGGGCCGCGTTGCGCCCGCCGACCAGGGCACAAACCCGGAAACGGTCCGGGTTCGCGACCAGCAGGTGAACCGTGCTGCGGCCGACGCTGCCGGTGCTGCCCAGCACCGAAACCGTCCGCCGCCCTGTTGACCCGCCATTCGACGCCTTGAGGCTTGCCGCCCCAGCGTTCATTGCCATAACGCCACCCCCCGACCCAATACCAACGCCAACGCGGCGGCGGTGGGCGCCGCGGTCAGCAGCCCATCCAGCCGGTCCAGCAGCCCGCCATGCCCGGGTATCAGCCGTCCCGAGTCCTTCACGCCGAAATGCCGCTTGATTGCACTTTCCAGCAAGTCGCCGGCCTGCGCCGACACCCCGAGCAGCCCGGCAACCAACGCGGCCCGCCCGCCCGGCCCCGCCGCCAGCAGCCGGCCCGCCAGCTCCCCCACCAGCATCGCCGCCGCCAAGCCGCCCACAGCGCCGGACCAGGTCTTGCCCGGCGAGATCGCCGGCGCCAGCTTGCGCCCGCCCAGCAACCGACCGGCGGCGTAAGCGCCCACGTCGCTCGCCCACACCACGAACACCAGGAACAGCACGTTGGCCCGGCCCGCCGCGCCGTCGCCGCGCAGCCAGATCAGCGCCACGCTTGCCAGGCCGACATACAGCACGCCCGCCGCCATCGCGCGCCGCCCGCTGCTCCATCGGACCAGGAGGGCGCCCGCCGCCAGCACGGCCAGCGCCCAACGCTCGTGGTCCAGCACGGCGACCAACCCGGCCAGCAACACGGCCAGTGGCACGCCAATCCCCGGCATCCGCCCGGGCCGCCCGCCGCACAGCGCAACCCATTCATAGGCCAGCCCGCCCGCCGCCGCCGCCATCAGCGCGGTCCAGGCATCAGCACCTAGCCAGATGCACAGGAGCGCGGCAGGCGCCAGCAAGGCCGCCGACAGCACGCGCTTGCGCAGGTCGCCCCAACGCCTTGTCCGGTCATGGCCTTGTAAATCAGGCAGGGCGCGCCCCGAACCGGCGCTCGCGTCGGGCAAACTCGGCCAGGGCGCCATTGAACTCCGCTTGGCCGAAATCCGGCCACAGCACGTCGAGAAAGATCAGCTCGGCGTAGGCCGACTGCCACAGAAGGAAGTTGGACAGCCGGCGCTCCCCGGAAGTGCGGATTACCAGGTCGGGGTCGGGCATGCCGGCGGTGGACAGGAAACGCTCGAACTTTTCCACGGTCAGCGCCGCCGGGTCCAGGGTGCCGTCCGCCGCGGCCTGCGCCGCCGCGCGGGCGGCGGCGGCGATCTCGTCCCGGGCGCCGTAGGACAGCGCCATGTTCAGGTTCATCCGCGTGTTGCCGAGCGTCGCGCGCTCGGCGCGGTCCAGCTCGGCCCGGGTTTCCGGCTCAAACCGCGTGCGGTCGCCCAGCACCCGGACGCGCACGCCCTGGCGCGACAGCTCCGCCAATTCCTGCCGGATGTAGTGGCGCAGCAGGCCGGTCAGCTCCAGCACCTCATCTGCCGGCCGGCGCCAGTTCTCGCTGCTGAAGGCATACAGCGTAAGCCAGGTCACGCCGGCTTCCATCACTGCCTCGATGGTGCGGCGCACCGCCTGCGCGCCCGCGCGGTGCCCGGCTGCCCGTGGCAGCCCGCGCGCCGCCGCCCAGCGGCCGTTGCCGTCCATGATCACCGCGATGTGCTGCGGCGGCGCGGGGCCGGCAGGCCCGGACGCAAGCGGCTTCAAGTCCGGGTTGCCCAAGGCCATCCTGTCACACCTGCCGGATTTCCCGGTCCTTTTCGGCCAAAGACTCGTCGATGCGCTTGATGTAGCCGTCCGTCAGCTTCTGCACCTCATCGGACCAGTCCTTCATCTCGTCTTCGCCGATCTCGCTTTTCTTCTCGGACGCCTTGATCTGGTCCATGCCGTCCCGGCGCACCCCACGTATCGCCACCCGCGCGCCCTCCGCGTAGCGCCCGGCCGCCTTTGCCAACTCGCCCCGGCGCTCCGCCGTGAGCTGCGGGATGGGCACGCGCACCACCTGCCCGTCCGAGCCGGGGTTGAGGCCCAGACCGCTGTCCCGGATCGCGCGCTCCACGGCGCCGACCAGGGTGCGGTCCCAAACCTGCACGGTGATCATCCGCGGTTCCGGCACGCCGATGGTGCCGACCTGGGTGATCGGCACCTCCGTGCCGTAGGCCTCGACCTTGACGGGTTCCAGCAGCGCCGGGCTAGCCCGGCCGGTGCGCAGGCCGCCGAAGTCGCGGCGCAGCGTTTCCAGCGCGCTGTCCATCCGTCGCGCGAGGTCGGTCTTGAGGGCTTGGAGATCGGCGGGCATGATGAAGCTCCCCGGGTTGGTTCAATGCGGCTCGATGATGCGGGTGAAGCGGCCCTCGCCGCGCATCACCTGGGCGAACGCGCCGGGCGCATGAATGTTGAACACGATGATCGGCAGGCCGTTCTCTCGCGCCAGGCTGATGCCCGCCGCGTCCATCACGCCGAGGTCGCGGGCCAGAACGTCAAGATATGTCAACTGGTCGTAACGCTTCGCATCGGGCACCTTGCGAGGGTCGGCGGAGTACACGCCGTCTACCTGGGTGCCCTTGAGCAGCAGGTCGCAGTTCATCTCGGCCGCGCGCAGCGCTGCGGCGGTGTCGGTCGTGAAGAACGGGTTGCCGGTGCCGGCGGCGAAGATCACCACCCGGCCCTTTTCCATGTGCCGCTCCGCCCGGCGGCGGATATACGGCTCGCACACGCTGCTCATCGGGATCGCCGACTGCACCCGCGTCGCGACGCCGCGCCGCTCCAGGGCGCTCTGCATGCCAAGCGCGTTCATCACCGTTGCCAGCATGCCCATGTAGTCGGCCTGCGCCCGGTCCATGCCGCCCGCCGCCGCGGAGACGCCGCGGAAGATGTTGCCGCCGCCGATCACTAGGCAGACCTGCACGCCCATCTGCACCACGTCGCCCACGTCGGCGGCGATTCGCGCCAGGGTATCGGTGTCCAACCCGTACTCCCGCCGGCCCATCAGCGCCTCCCCGGACACCTTGAGCAGGACGCGCTTGTGGGTCGGTTGATCTGGCATGGAATCCTTCTGGGGCCGGGCGGCGGCACGCTAGAGGGTGACGCCGCCCGCCACAAGTTCGGGTCGCCGGTCCCGCCTGATCACAGGCCAAGCACAGCGATTCCGCAACGATTATTCTGCGGGCGGCGAAGGGGCCGGCGACTCCGGGGGCGGCGTGATGCCGGCAGCGGCGGCGACCTCGGAGGCGAAGTCCCCGCCGGTCGGCTTGTCGATCCCCTCGCCCAACTGGAAGCGCGCGAAGCCCGAAAGCTTGGCGCCGGCCTTTTTCGCCACGGCGCGCACCCGGCTTTCGCCGTCGTGCACCCAGACCTGCTCCAGCAGCACGACCTCTTCGTAGTACTTGCGGATGCGTCCCTCGACCATTTTCCCGATGATGTTCTCGGGCTTGCCGGACTGGCGCGCCTGCTCGGTCAGCACGGCCTTTTCCCGTTCCAGCGCCGCCGGGTCCACCCCGTCGATGTCGAGCGCCTCGGGCCGGCTTGCGGCAACGTGCATGCCCACCTGGCGGCCCAGGGTTTCCAGGGCGTCCTGCTCGCTGCCATCCTCAACCGCGACCAGCACGCCGATCTTGCCCAGGCCGGGCTTCAGGGGCTGGTGCACATAGGTCGCAACGACGCCCTGCGGCACCGTCAGCACCTTGGCCCGGCGCAGGTGCATGTTCTCCCCGATGGTCGCCACGAGCTGCGTCAGCTCGTCCGCGACCGTTCGCCCGGTGCCGGGGAACGGCGCGGCGCGGATCGCCTCCACGTCGTCGCCGACCTCCAGCGCGATTTGCGCCACGGCCGCCACCAGCGCCTGGAACGTTTCGTTGCGGGCGACGAAGTCGGTTTCGGCGTTGACCTCGACCATTGCCGCCTTGTTGGCCATGCTCGCGACGCCGACCAAGCCCTCGGCCGCCACCCGGCCGCTCTTCTTCGCGGCTGCCGACAGGCCCTTCTTGCGCAGCCAGTCGAACGCCGCTTCTGGGTCGCCGCCGGACTCGGTCAGCGCCCGCTTGCAGTCCATCATGCCCGCGCCGGTCTTCTCGCGCAGCGCCTTGACAGCCGCCGCTGTGATCTCCGCCATCCTTCAAGCCCTCCTTACGCCGCCGGCTGCTCGGCCGGGGCAGGCTCCGGCGCTGGCAGCGCCTCCGGCGGCAGCTCCTCCGCCGCGCCGAGGTCGCGCCCGCTCGCCACCATCTCTGCGCTAATGCCGTCCAGCACGGCGCCAGCAACCAGGTCGCAGTACATGGTGATCGCCCGGATCGCGTCGTCGTTGCCCGGGATCGGGTAGGTCACGCCCTGCGGGTCCGAGTTGCTGTCCAGCACGGCCACCACGGGGATGCCGAGCTTGTTCGCCTCCTCCACCGCGAGCTTTTCCTTGTTCGTGTCGATGATGAACAGGATGTCCGGCAGCCCGCCCATGTCCTTGATGCCGCCCAGCGCGCGCTCCAGCTTTTCCTGGTCGCGCGTGATGTCCAGCACCTCCTTCTTGGTGAGCCCCTGCACGTCGCCGCCCAGCATGTCCTCGATTTGGCGCAGGCGCTTGATGCTGCCGGTGATGGTCTTCCAGTTGGTCAGCATGCCGCCGAGCCAGCGGTGGTTCACGTAGTACTGGCCGCAGCGCTTGGCGCTGTCCGCCACGTACTCGGCCGCAGCCCGCTTGGTGCCGACGAACAGCACGCGCCCGCCGGCCGCCGTCACGTCGCGCACGGCGCGCAACGCGCGGTCCAGCATCGGCACCGTTTGCTGCAGGTCGATGATGTGCACTTGGTTGCGGACGCCGAAGATGTACGGCGACATGCGCGGGTTCCAGCGCCTTGTGTGGTGGCCGAAGTGCACGCCGGCTTCGAGGAGCTGACGCAAGGTGAAATCGGGCATCGCCATGGGGGCGCGTCCTTTCCAGTGATCCGGTTGATCCTCCGCGGGGCCATGCCATGCGGCACCGGACCCTGGGGATCAACCCCGGGAAAGGCGCCCCGCGTGTGAATTACCCGCGACGGTCGCGGGCGCGGGAGATATGGTGGAGATTAGGGAATGATGCAAGCCGGCAGGCACCGGCGCGCTCCATTCCTGAGAAATTGAACCTGCTGCGGCCGAATTACGCTGGGACCAGACCAGTTGTCAGGACAGTACGGGTACCGTTTGGACAGACTCGACCAAACCCTGACCGACGATCCTGCCTTCCCACAGCCCAAAGGTTGTGCCGATCCAGACGTGAGAGAGCGCGGTCTCCGGATCAAGGAAGTCGATCCCAACTTGGCGAGCCTCGCCCGCGTTCAAAGGTTGCGGCAATCGAAGCCGTACCTCGTGGTTCCGGCCATTCACGATCATGACGCAGCCGAACCACCGGGCCGGCATAGGAGATGCGCGGCCTCCAGACTCCGGCGGCGCAAGCTCGATATTCGCGACGATGTCCGGCAGAAGCTTCATGGCAACCCCAGAAACTGTAATGCTCGCGATTCTATGAGGAGGCTTGTCGGAAGGGCAAAACTGGCGATCCCCCGATCAACAATGACCTGCAACCGCCACCCAATGAGGCGGCTTGGAAAATGAGGGGAAACCAGCTAGTAGGTCCTTCCTCGAACACGGTTGCTGCGTAGGTCGCGTATTGAGCGGCTCCGTCAGAGGTCAGGGCAAAATACTTCACTTCATTGCCATACGGGTTGCGGAACCGCCCTAGATGCTTGAGGTCCTCCAGCTCTGCCCGCAGGACAGCACGATAAACCTGAACGAACTCTGTCAAACCTCCTCGACCCGTTCCACCCCCGGCACCACTTTCAACGCCTGCGCCAGACGCGGCGTCACCTGGAAACCGCCGGGAATGGTGATCTCCACCGCCTGCACGTCGTCGATGCGCGGCACCAGCGTGACCCGGCCGCGCCCGCGGGCTTCCTGGGACAGCAGCGCGCGGATGTGGGGCACCGCCTCCGTCCGGTCGAGCCAGATGCGCATGCCGGCGCCTGCGTCGCTCGCCGCCTGCTCCAAGGACACGCAATCGGCGGCGGTGACGCGCAGGCTGTCGCCCTCCATCCGCAGGTCCACCCCCATCAGCACCGCGTTCCCCGCCTTGAGGATGTCCCGCGCGCCGCCCAGCACCTCGCTGAACACCGTTACCTCGTAGCTGCCGCCCTGGTCCGACAGGCGAATCCAGGCCATGCGGCTGCCGGTGCGCGTCGTGCGCTCCTTGGACGCCACGACGCAGCCGGCCATCCGCACCCGGGTCGCGCCGGCCTGGGCCTGGGCCTCCATCTGGCTGGACGGCACCACGCCGAGGCGCCGCAGCAAGGGGCCGTAGCTGTCCAGCGGGTGGGCCGTCAGGTGGAAGCCCACCGCCTCCGCCTCGTAGCCCAGGCGCTCCATAGGCGGCCAGTCCTGCAAGGCAGGCAAACGCAGCGGCTCGGGCGTCGGGCCGCCGCCGAACAGCCCGGCCTGGCCGGTTTCCGTTTCCTCCGCCTGCGCCTGGGCGCGGCGCATGATCGTTTCCGCCGCGGCGAACATCTGGGCGCGGTTGGCGGCGATGCTGTCGAAGGCGCCGGCGCGGGCCAGGTTTTCAAGCTGCCCCTTGCTGAGCTGGCGTGGATCGACCCGGGCGGCGAAATCGGCCGGGTCGGCGAAGTCCCGGTCGCCCCGGGAGGCCACCAGCGCCTGCATGGCGGCGAAGCCGATCCGCTTCACCGCGGCCAGCGCGTAGCGGATCGCCTCCGTCCCGTCCGGCCCGACCTCCACCCGGAACTCGGCGCCGGAGCGGTTGATGTCGGGCGGCAGCACGCGGATGCCGGTGCGCTCGGCTTCCTGGCGCAGCGCCGCAATCTTGTCGGTGTTGCTGATCGCGAGGTTCATGCAGGCGGCGAGGAAGGCCGCCGGGTAGTTCGCCTTCAGCCACGCCGTTTGGTAGGACACCAGGGCATAGGCCGCGGCGTGGCTCTTGTTGAAGCCGTAGTCCGCGAACTTCGCCATGAGGTCGAACACCTCCGTCGCCTTTGCGGCGGGGATGCCGCGGGCCGTGGCGCCGTCGGTGAAGATCTTGCGCTGCTGCTCCATCTCCGCGCGGATCTTCTTGCCCATCGCCCGGCGCAGCAAATCGGCGCCGCCTAGGCTGTAGCCGGCCATGCGCTGCGCGATCTGCATGACCTGTTCCTGGTAGACGATGATCCCGTAGGTTTCGGCCAGGATGTCCCGCACCTCGGGATGCGGCGCTTCCCAAGGCTTGCCGTGCTTGCGTAGGCAGTATTCCGGGATGTTGGCCATCGGTCCCGGCCGATACAGCGCGCCGACGGCGATCAGGTCCTCGAACCGGTCCGGGCGCATCTGCCGCAGCGCGTCGCGCATGCCCTGGGATTCAAACTGGAACACGCCCCCGCCGTCGCCGCGGGACAGCATGTCAAAGGTCTTGGGATCATCGAGCGGCAGGCGGTCCAGATCGACCGGCACGCCCAGGCCGTGCAGGATCGCCACCGCCTGCTGCAGGATGGTCAGCGTGGTCAGGCCCAGGAAGTCGAACTTCACGAGGCCAGCCTGCTCCACGTACTTCATGGAGTACTGCGTCACCAGCGTGTCCGCCTTGGGATCGCGATACAGCGGCACCAGGTCGATCAACGGCCGGTCGCCGATCACCAGCCCGGCAGCGTGTGTGCTGGCGTGGCGATACAGCCCCTCCAACTGCAGCGCCACTTCCATCAGGCGGCGCACGCTCTCGTCGCCGTCGCGCATCTCCTGCAGGCGCTTTTCGCCGTCGATGGCCTGGGCGAGCGTCACGGGTTTTGCCGGGTTGTTGGGGATCAGCTCGGCGACACGGTTGACCTGGCCGAACGGCAGGCCCAGCACGCGGCCCACGTCGCGCACCGCCGCCCGCGCCTGCAGCTTCCCGAAGGTGATGATCTGCGCCACCCGGTCCGCGCCGTACTCCTGGCGCACGTAGTCGATCACCTCGTCCCGGCGGTCCTGGCAGAAGTCGATGTCGAAGTCCGGCATCGACACGCGCTCAGGGTTGAGGAACCGCTCGAACAGCAGGCCCCAGCGCAGCGGGTCGAGGTCGGTGATGGTAAGCGCCCAGGCCGCGACCGACCCGGCGCCCGACCCGCGGCCCGGCCCCACGGGGATGCCCTGCCCCTTGGCCCATTGGATGAAGTCGGCGACGATCAGGAAGTAGCCGGGGAAGCCCATGCCGGCGATGACGCCAAGCTCGTATTCCAGCCGCTCCGCATACACCGCCCGGGTGGCCGGGTCGGCATCCATCGCGTCCATGCGGCGCGCGAGGCCCTCTTGCGCCATGGCGCGCACGGTCTCGTCCTCCGTCTGGCCGGGCCGCACCTTGGGGCACATCGGCAGCAGCGGCTTGCGCGTTTCCGCCATCACCGCGCAGCTTCGGGCCACGGCCAGCGTGTTGTCGCAAGCGTCCGGCAGGTCGCGGAACAGGCGGCGCATGTCGCGCGCCGGCTTGAACCAGTGCTCCGGCGTGACCCGGCGGCGCGCGGCCTCGCTGACCTGCCGGCCGTCGGCGATGCATAGCAGGGCGTCATGCGCCTCGTGCATCTTGGCCGTCGCGAAGAAGCACTCGTTGGTGGCGACCAAGGGCAGCCGCTGCTCGTCCGCAAGCTGCAGCAGCCCCGGCTCGATGGCTTTTTCCAGCGCGAGGCCGTGGCGGTGCAGCTCCATCATGCAGCGCCCGGGAAACGCCTCCACCAACTGCGCCAGCAGCTTGGCGGCGTCCGGCTTGCGCCCCTCGGCCAGCATGCGGGCGACCGGGCCGCGGGTGCCGCCGGTCAGCAGCACCAAGCCCTCGGCATGGTCCAGCAGCGCCTGCAACGGCAGTTGCGGGTCCGCCGGGTCGCCCTGCATGAAGCCCTGGGACGACAGCCGCTGCAGGTTGGCCAACCCCGCCGCATCCTGCGCCAGCACCACCACCGGATCGGGCGGGAGGCGCGGGTTCTCCGCCCGGGCGAGCGAAACCTGGCACCCGAGGATCGGCTGCACCCCCTTGGCGGCGCAGGCTTGGCTGAACTCCAGCGCGCCGAACAGGTTGCCGGTGTCGGTGATCGCGACCGCCGGCATCTTGGCGTCCTGCGCCGCAGCGGCGATCTTGTCGGCCTTGATCGCGCCCTCGCTCAGCGAATACGCGGAGTGGACCCGCAAATGCACGAAATCAGCGTGCGGCATCAAAGCTCCTCGATTCGCCCATCCCGCAAGGTTACCCGGCGGTCCATGCGGCTGGCGAGATCCGGGTTGTGGGTAGCGATCAGCGCCGCCACCCCCTCCATCCTTACGGTGCGCAGCAGCTCCTCGAACACCACGTCGCTGGTGCCCACGTCCAGGTTGCCGGTCGGCTCGTCCGCCAGCAGCACGCCGGGCGCGTTGGCCAAGGCGCGGGCGATGGCGACCCGCTGCTTCTCGCCGCCCGACAGCTTGCCCGGCAGGTGCCCGGCGCGCGCCGGCAGCCCGAACGCGGTAAGCAGCGCCATCGCCCGGTCCCGTGCCGCGCGCCGTGGCCGCCCGGCCACCATCTGCGGCAGCACGATGTTCTCAACCGCAGTGAACTCGGCCAGCAGGTGGTGCGCCTGATACACGAAGCCGATGCGGTCGCGGCGGATCGCCGTGCGGTCGGCGTCCGGCAACTGCCCGGCGTCCCGCCCGTCGACCAGAACGGCCCCGGCGTCCGGACGCTCCAGCAGCCCGGCCAGATGCAGCAGCGTGCTCTTGCCGGTGCCGGACGGCGCCACCAGGGCCACGATCTCCCCCGCATGCAGCGACAGGTCGGCGCCGCGCAGCACGTGCAGCTCGCTGTCCCCGCTGCGGTAGGCGCGGCTCACGCCACGCAGCGCCAGCGGCTCATTCATGCCGCAGCGCTTCCACCGGGTCGGTGCGCGCGGCGCGCCAACTCGGGTAAAGCGTCGCAAGCAGAGACAGGCCGAGCGCCATGGCCATGACCTGGGCCACCTCGTGCCAGTTCAGCTTGGCCGGCAGGTGCGTGAGGTAATACACCTCGGGATTGAACACGCTGGCACCGGTGGCGGCCTCCACCCAGCCTTGCAGCGTCTCGATGTTGAGGCAGAACAGCACGCCCAGCACCACGCCGACGACGGTGCCGGTCACGCCCACGCTCGCCCCGCACATCAGGAAGATGCGCATCACCGCGCCCCGCCCGGCGCCGATGGTGCGCAGCACCGCGATGTCGCGCGTCTTGTCCTTCACCATCATGATCAGCGACGACACGACGTTGAACGCCGCCACCAGGATGATCAACGTGAGGATCAGGAACATCACGTTTCGCTCGACCTGCACCGCAGCGAAGAAGCTGTTGTTGGTCTGCTGCCAATCGACCACGCGCACCGGCATGCCGGACAAGGCGGCCGTGATCGCCCGGCTGACCTCCCGCACCTGCTGGGGGTCGGCGACCATGACCTCGATGTGGGATGCGGCGCCGGGCTGCTGGAAGAAAATCTGCGCGGCCTCCAGCGGCAGGAACACGAAGGAGGTGTCGTACTCGTTCATGCCGACCTGGAACACCGCAGCCACGCGGTAGGCGCGTACCCGGGGGATGGTGCCGAACGCCGTCGCCGCCCCTTGCGGCGACACCAGGGTCAGTTCGCTGCCGACCATCAGGCCGAACTTCTGCGCCAGGCCCACGCCGACCGCGACCGCGTCCTCCCCCCCGAAATCATCGAGCGTGCCGGTCCGGATGTTGTCGCTGACCGCGCGCATGCGGCGGAAGTCTTCAGGCTGGATGCCGCGCACCAGCCCGCCGGCCGATTGCCCGCGCGGCCCCGTCAGCAGCACCTGCCCGTCCACCACCGGCACGGCGGACACCACGCCGGGCACGGCGGCCACCCGCGCCGTGATGGCCCCGTAATCCGTGAGCGCGCTGCCCGCCGGGTAAACCCCAAGGTGGCCGTTGAAGCCCAGGATGCGGTTCAGCAGGTCCACCTGGAACCCACCCATGACCGACATTACGATGATCAGCGTCGCCACGCCCAGCGCGATGCCCACCAGGCTGAAGCCTGCGATCACCGACACGAAGCGCTCGCCGCGGCGTGCGCGCAGGTAGCGGCCCGCCACCGCACGCTCAAAAGGTCCGAACATGTTACGCTATATGGGCGAGCGCCGCGTCCAGCGTAAGCTCCTGCCGCTCCCCGGTCGCGCGGCGCTTCAGCTCCACCGTGCCGGCGGCGGCGGCGCGCGGGCCGACGATGACCTGCCACGGGTGGCCCATCAGGTCGGCGTCGGCGAACTTCACCCCGGCCCGCTCTTCCCGGTCGTCATACAGCGCGCGGCCCGGCATGGCGGCATAGGCCTGCTCGCACAGCGCGCCGGTGGCCGGGTCGCCTTGCTTCAAGTTGAGGATGGCCGCGCGGAACGGGGCGATGCTGTCGGGCCAGATGATGCCGGCGTCGTCGTGGTGCGCTTCGATCAGCGCCCCGACAAGGCGGGACACGCCGATGCCGTAGCTGCCCATGTTGGGCGCGACCGGAGCGCCATCGGGGCCGGCGACCTGCAAGCCCACAAGCTCGCTGTAGAGGGTACCGAAGTTGAAGATCTGCCCAACCTCGATGCCCCGGCCCTCGCGCCGCCGCTCCGCAGGCACCCGCTCCCAGGCGGCGAGGTCGTGCTTCTCGTCCGTCGCGGCGTAGGGTTCCGTGACCGCGGCGAAGAAGCGGTCGAGCTGCCCGGGGTCCGTGTGGTCCACATCGTCCGCACCGACGCGGATCGTCTCGACCTCGGCATCGTAGAACACCCGGCTTTCCCCCGTGGGCGCCAGAATGTGGAACTCGTGGCTGAGATCGCCGCCGATTGGCCCGGTGTCGGCCGCCATCGGCACCGCCTGCACGCCTAAGCGCCGGAAGGTGCGCAGGTAGGCCAGCATCATGATCCGGTAGGAGCGCACCGCGGCGGCGTGGTCCAGGTCGAAGGAATACCCGTCCTTCATCAGGAACTCCCGCCCGCGCATCACGCCGAAGCGGGGCCGGGTCTCGTCGCGGAACTTCCATTGAATGTGATACAGGATCTGCGGCAGCTCGCGGTAGCTGTGGACCGACTGGCGCAGCAGGTCGGCGATCAGCAGTTCGTTGGTGGGGCTGTAGATCAGGTCCCGGTCGTGCCGGTCCTTCAAGCGCAGCATCTCCGGGCCGTAAGCGTTGTCCCGCCCGGTCGAGCGCCACAAGTCGGCGGATTGCAGGGTCGGCATCAGCAGTTCCTGCGCGCCCACGCGGTCCTGCTCTTCCCGCACCACCTGCGCGATGTTGCGCAGCACGCGCCAGCCCGCCGGAAGCCAGGCGTAGATGCCCGCCGCCACCTGCCGCACCAACCCGGCCCGCAGCATGAGCCGGTGCGAGACGATCTGCGCCTCCGCCGGGTTTTGCTTGATGGTGGGCAGCAGGGAGCGGGTCAAACGCATTGGGAACCTGTATTCAGTGGGACCGTGCGGACCCTACAGGCCCGGCGGCGTAATCGCCAGCCGCCCATTATTGGGTCTTGAAAACGGTCCCAAACGCTTAATTTTGTGCGCCGCACAACCTTTTTTTATTTGATAGCGCCGGGCGTTTCACGAATCCGCGTGACACCGCCCCTTACTGGAACTATCAAAGAAGGAGTGGCCCGCGCGCGCAGGCGGCGCAGCGGGCCGAGTTTAGGGAGGAAACGCCGATCACACGGCAGACCAGGACACGGAGTCCTGATCTGCCGTGAAGATCACTTGTTGGCCCCCGTCCCGTCCAGGCAAATCGACGGTCTCCGAAAGTTTTTTCTGGGGTGTTGCACCAGCTTTGATGCCCAATCAGGCAAACGGCAAACAGCCGCCCATTATTTGTTCAAAGCGTGCGGAACGACCACCAGTCGCTTTGGATGATCCACATTGCCACGCCCCAAAGCACGGCCGAGATGAGGGTGGTTGCCAGCAGCTTACGCCCGATCAACGGCCGCTCCGGCGCGCCGCGCCAGCCGGTAGCCGGGTCGGCGTCGGCCACCGGGCGCGTGCCGAACGGCAACACGGCGAACAGCACGGTCCACCAGATCAGCGTGTAAAGCACGAACGCCGTGAAGCCGCTCACGCGCCGCCTCCCTCAAACCCGGAGAAGGTGCACGTCCACCATCGGCCGCTTCTGCAGCCGCTTGCCGAGCGCGCGGCGCAGCGCGGTGCGGGCGGCGTCGGCCAGGGCCGAATCATCGCGCCGCATCAAGGCCGGCAGCCCGGCGACCGCCTGGGTGAACTCGTTGGCGACCCGCGCGGCTTCCGGGTCGTCCGGCTCGAACAGGCCGGGCGCGCTGACCCGCGCTTGCCCGATCATCTTGCCGGCGCCGTCCACCGCGAAGCTGCCCAGCACGACGCCGTTGAACAGCATGCGCCGCCGGGCCGCGAGCACGCCGCCGTTCAGCGGCACCACGCGGTTGCCGTCAAGCGCCAGCCGCCCGACCGGCGCGCTGTCCACGACCTCCGGCCGGCCCGGCGATAGGCTGAGCATGTCGCCGTCCTCCAACAGGATCGGCGTCACGCCGGCTTCCTGCGCCAGGGCGGCATGGGCGGAAAGGTGCCGCCACTCGCCGTGCACGGGGACCGAGTACTTCGGCTTCACCAAGGCATAAAGCTGCTTCAGCTCGTCGCGCGCCGGGTGGCCGGATACGTGGGTCACCTCGTCCTCGTCGGTGATGACCCGCACGCCGCGGCGCACCAGGCTGTCCTGCACCAGGGTGATCGGCCGCTCGTTGCCGGGGATCATGCGGCTGCTGAAGATCACCGTGTCGCCTTCCCCCAGCGCGATGTTGGGATGGGTGTCCGCGGCGATGCGCGACAAGGCGCTGCGCGGCTCCCCCTGGCTGCCCGTCACCAGGATCAGTAGGTTGTCGTCGGGCACCGACCCGGCCTCATCCTCCGGGATGAACTCCGGCAGGTCGCGGAGGTAGCCGGCTTCCCGCGCCGCCGCTTCCAGGTTGCGCAGCGACCGCCCGACCAGCGCGACGTGGCGGCCGGCGTCGCGCGCCGCCAGGACGACGCTCTCGACCCGGGCCACGTTGCTGGCAAAGCACGTCACCGCCACCCGGCCGCGCATGGGGCGGATCAGCTCGGACAGGCTGCGCCGCACCTCCGCCTCACTGCCGGAATGGCCATCGACCATGGCGTTGGTGCTGTCGCACACCATGGCCAGCACGCCCTCCTCGCCCAAGCGGCGGAACGCGGCCTCGTCGGTCGCCGGGCCGATCAGCGGGGTGGGGTCAAGCTTCCAGTCGCCGGTATGCAGCACCGTGCCATACGGGGTCCGGATGGCCAGCGCCTGCGCTTCCGGCAGGGAGTGGGCCACCGGCAGCAGCTCCAGCGAGAACGGCGGCAGCTCGATTCGCCCGCCGGACGGGACCGTGTGGATCCGGACCTCGGCAAGCAGCCCGGCCTCGATCAGCTTGCGCTTCAGCACCGCCGTCGCGAACGGCGTCGCGTAAACGGGGCAGCGAAGCTGACGCCATAAGTGCGCCACCGCGCCGATATGGTCTTCATGGGCGTGGGTGATGACCAAGCCCAGCAACTGGTCCCGCCGCTCGGCGATGAAGCCGGGGTCGGGCATCATGATCTCGATCTCGGGATTTTCATTGCCGCCGAAGCCGATCCCACAATCGATCGCCAGCCACTTACCGCCGCAGCGGTACAAATTCAGGTTCATGCCGATCTCGCCCGTCCCGCCCAAGGGCAGGAAGGCCAGATCACCGCTGTAAGCATCCATCTAATCGCCTTCGATTGTTCTTATTCTGTCGCGGCTTAATGTGGGTGCGGGGTTACGGTCCGCCAACAAGCGAAGTCCGTTGAGCGTCAGATCGGGGTCGATGCGCTCGATCACCGTGGTGCCCTCGGCCAGCATCGGCGCGAGGCCGCCGGTGGCGATCACCTTGAGCGGTTGATCGTGCTCGGCGCGGATGCGGGCGACCAAGCCCTCGACTAGGCCGACGTAACCCCAATAGATGCCGGACTGCATGGCGGGAATGGTGGACCGGCCAATCACCGCCTGCGGCCGGCCGATGCCGATGCGCGGCAGGCGGGCGGCGGCCTTGTGCAATGCCTCGATCGACAGGTTGATGCCCGGCGCGATTACGCCGCCGAGATAGGCGCCGTCCGGTGCCACCACGTCGAACGTCGTCGCGGTGCCGAAGTCGATTACCATCAGCGGGCCGCCATAGGCCTGGTGCGCTGCCAGCGTGTTGAGCAGGCGGTCCGCGCCGACCTCGGTCGGGTTGTCAATGCGGATGTCGAAACCCCAATCCAGGTGAGACCGGGCGATCAGCGGCTCCGTGGTGAACCATTCGCGGCACAGGCGGCGCAGGTGGTAAAGCGCCGCCGGCACCACGGTGCCGATCACGGCGCGGTCGATCTCGGACGGTTTCAGCCCAGTGAACGACAACAGGGTCAGCAGCCAGACGGCATACTCGTCCGAGGTGCGCTGCGGCTCCGTAGCGATGCGCCAGATGCCGCGCCAGGCGGCGCCGTCGTGCACGGCGAAAACCACGTTGGTGTTGCCGGCATCGACGACGAGCAGCACGGGTCAGGCGTCCCTGTCCGTGCGGCCCGGCCCGATCCGGTTCACCCGAACAGCACCCGCGCCGCCTGCTGCGCCGCGGCGACGAGCGGCGCCGGGAACACGAAGAACAAGGTCGTCACCAAGGCGCCAACGCCTGCGACGAAGGAAAGGGAAGCGGGCCGCGGGTCGAAGGCCGGCTCGGCCGGGTCGAAGTACATGACCTTGATGACGCGCAGGTAGTAGAAGGCGCCGACCACGCTGGTCAGCACGCCGATTACCGCCAGGGTCCAGTAGCCCGACTGCACCGCCGGCAGGAACACGTAGAGCTTGCCGAAGAAGCCGGAGAACGGCGGGATGCCCGCCATGCTGAACATGAACACCGCCATGGCGAGGGCAAGGCCCGGGTCGGAGCGGGCGAGGCCCGCGAGGTCGCCGATCTTTTCCAACTGCCGCCCGCGGCGGCGCATGGCGATGATGCAGGCGAACACCCCGGCGCTCATGAACACGTAGGTCGCCATGTAGATCAGCACGCCGCGTATGCCGTCCGCCGTACCGACCGCCAGGCCCACCAGCGCGTATCCCATGTGCCCGATGGAGGAATACGCCATCAGCCGCTTGATGTTGAACTGCCCGATGGCTGCGAGCGAGCCGAGCAGCATGGAGGCGATGGACACCAGGACGATGAGCTGCGTCCATTGCGGGGTGATGTGCCCGAACGGCACCTCCAGCGCGCGGAGCAGCAGCGCGATGGCGGCGACCTTGGGCGCGGTGCTCATGAAGGCCGTCACCGGGGTCGGCGCGCCCTCATACACGTCCGGCGTCCACATATGGAACGGCACGGCGGACAGCTTAAACGCCAGCCCGGCGACCACGAACACCATGCCGACCACCAGTCCGGCAGATACGCCGTCCGGCGTGGCCAAGGCGCGGAACAGCTCGCCGAACTGCATGGTGCCGGCGAAGCCGTAGGTGAGCGAGATGCCATACAGCAGCAGCCCGGAGGCCAGCGCGCCCAGCACGAAGAATTTGAGGCCGGACTCCGCCGACCGCAGCTCGTCCCGGGCAAAGGCGCACAGGACGTAGAGCGCCAGCGATTGCAGCTCCAGCCCCATGTAGAGCGTCATTAGGCTCGATGCGCTGCACATCACCATCATGCCGACGGTGGACAGCAGGATCAGCACCGGGAACTCGAACCGGCTGATGCCTTCCTGCACGTTGTAGTCGAGCGCCAGCACGGCCGACAGCCCGGCGCCCACGAGGATCAGCAGCTTCATGTAGCTGGCGAATCCGTCCACCACGAACAGCCCGCGGTAGGCGCTGCCCACATCGCTGCCCAGCACCAGGACGCCGGCGAGCACGAGGGCGCCGAGCGACAGCATGGTGCACAGGAACGCCGGGTCCGGCTTGCGCAACACCCCGAACACGAGGATCGCCATCGCGCACACTGCCAGCATGATTTCCGGCATCGCCATGGTCCAGTTCATGGCGCGATTCCTGCGAGCTTGGGCGCGGCAAGCGCTGCGGTATGGGACTCCACCATGGCATGCACGGTGGCGTCGAAGAACTGCGTGAAGCTGGACGGGTAGATGCCCATCCACAGGGTCAGCAGAATCAGCGGCGCGAACACCGCGACCTCCCGCGGCGACAGGTCCAGGATGCCGCGCAGGTCGTCCCGCGTGATCACCCCGAATATCACCCGGCGATACAGGTAGAGCATGTAGGCCGCGCCCAGGATCATGCCGAAGCTGCCGAGGTAGGCCAGGTAAAGGCTAACCTTGAACGCGCCAACCAGCACCAGGAACTCGCCCACGAAGCCGGCAGTGCCGGGCAGCCCGACGCTCGCCATGGTGAACAGCATGAACACGATGGCGTAGGCCGGCATCCGCTGGGCCAGGCCGCCGTAGCGGGCGATGTCCCGGGTGTGGATGCGGTCGTAAACCACGCCGACGCACAGGAACAGCGCAGCCGACACGACGCCGTGCGACAGCATCTGGAATAGCGCGCCCTGCAAGCCCTGCGCGTTGAAGGTGAAGATGCCAATGATCACGACGCCCATGTGGGCGACCGACGAGTAGGCGATCAGCTTCTTCATGTCGGTCTGCGCCAGCGCCACCAGCGAGGTGTAGATCACGGCGACCACGCCCAGGGTGAACATGAACGGCGCGAACTGCTGGCTGGCCTGCGGCAGCATGGGCAGGGAGAACCGGAAGAAGCCGTATGCGCCCATCTTCAGCAGCACGCCCGCCAGGATCACCGAGCCGGCGGTCGGCGCCTCCACATGCGCGTCCGGCAGCCAGGTGTGAACGGGCCACATCGGCACCTTGACGGCAAACGAGGCGAAGAAGGCGAGAAACAGCCAGAACTGCATGCCCACGGGAAGCGGCGTCTGCATCAGCACCGCGAGGTCCGTGGTCCCCGCCCGATACCAGATCGCCAGCAGCGCCAGCAGCATCAGGATGGAGCCGGCCAGCGTATAGAGGAAGAACTTGAAGCTGGCATAAACCCGGCGCGGCCCACCCCAAACCCCGATGATCAGGAACATCGGGATCAGCACGCCCTCGAAGAACATGTAGAACACGATGAAGTCCTGGGCGGCGAACATGCCCACCATCATGGTTTCCAGCACCAGGAAGGCGAGCATGTACTCCCGGACCCGGGTAGTGATGCTGTCCCAGCTCGCCAGGATGCAGATCGGCGTCAGCGCGGTGGACAGCAAGACGAACAGCACGGAGATGCCGTCCACCCCCATGCGGTAGCCGACGCCGAACTCCGGCATCCAGGACAGGCTTTCCTTGAACTGGAAGCCGGGGTCACTGATGTCGAACTTGGCCCACAGCACCAGGGAGATGGCGAACACGATCAGGCTGGTCCACAGCGCCGCCCAGCGGGCATTGCTGGCCACCACGGATTCCTCGCCGCGCACCGTCATGATGAACAGCCCGCCGACCAGCGGCAGCCAGGTCAGCAGGGACAGGATGGGAAAGCCGGCCGCGTTCACGCCAGTCATGAGGGGATCACCGGAACAGCAGGAAGATGCTGACCAGCAGCACGAGGCCGATCAGCATGGTGAAGGCATACACGGCGATGGAGCCGGTCTGAATGCGCACGACCTGCGCCGAACTGTCCGTGGTAAGCGCCGCGATGCCGTTCGGGATGCCGTCGATCATCCGGGCGTCGCCCACCTGCCACAAGGTCCGGGCCAGCCAGACCGCCGGGCGGACGAAGATGAAGTCATACAGCTCGTCGAAGTACCACTTGTTCAGCACGAAGTCGTAAACACGCGGCACCGCGGCGGCCACGCGCCCGGGAAGCTCTGGACGCGCCACGTACATCACGTAGGCCAGGGCGATGCCGAGCAGGCCGACAAGGGTGGGCAGCAGGCCGATGATGCCGGGTATGTGGTGCATGTCGTGCATCACCGTGTTGTCGGCGGCGTTCACGATGCTGCCGCGCCAGAACTCCAGCCAGCCCTCGCCGATGAAGGAGCCTTCAAACGCGAACCCGGCCGCCACGGCGCCGAGCGCCAGGACGACCAACGGGCCGAGCATGACGGCCGGGCTTTCATGCACATGGGCCAGCTTTTCCGGCGTGGCCCGCGACGTGCCATGGAAGGTGAGGATCAGCAGGCGCCAGGAATAGAACGCGGTAAGGAACGCCGCGACCGTGCCGCACAGGAAGCCGTAGAAGCCGACCGCATTGCCCCGGGCAAACGCGGCCTCCAGGATCGCATCCTTGGAATAATACCCGGCGAAAATCGGGATGCCGGCGAGCGCCAGGCTGCCAACCCACATCACGGCGTAGGTCACGGGGATCTTGCGCCAGATGCCGCCCATGTGGCGGATGTCCTGCTCGTCCGACATGGCATGGATCACCGACCCTGCGCCCAGGAACAACAGCGCCTTGAAGAAGGCATGGGTGAACAGGTGGAAGATTGACGCCTGATACGCCCCTACCCCGGCGGCAATGAACATGTAGCCGAGCTGCGAGCAGGTCGAGTAGGCGATAATGCGCTTGATGTCGTTCTGCACGCAGCCGATGGTCGCGGCGAACAGGCAGGTGCTGGCGCCCATGAAGGCGATGAAGCCCAGCGCATGCGGCGCGTATTCCAGGATGGGCGACATGCGCGCCATCAGGAACACGCCCGCCGTCACCATGGTCGCGGCGTGGATCAAGGCCGAAACCGGCGTCGGCCCTTCCATCGCGTCCGGCAGCCAGGTGTGCAGCCCGAGCTGCGCCGACTTGCCGGCCGCGCCGAGGAACAGCAGCACGCCGATGACCTCAAGGGCATGCCAGGTGCCGCCGAGCACATGGTAGCTGTCGCCCACATGCTCGTGGACGCGGGCGAAGATCTCCGGGAACTCGACGGAGCCGAACAGCAGGAATACCAGCGCGATGCCGACGGCGAAGAACAGGTCGCCGACCCGGTTGACGATGAACGCCTTCATCGCGGCGCGGCAGGCGCTGGGGCGGTCGTACCAGTAGCCGATCAGCAGGTAGCTCGCGAGGCCGACGCCTTCCCAGCCGAAGAACAACTGCACCAGGTTGTCCGCCGTGACCAGCATCAGCATGGCGAAGGTGAACAGGCTGAGGTAGCCGAAGAAGCGTGGGATCGTCGCGTCGTGGCTCATGTAGCCGACGCTGTAGATGTGGATCAGCGTCGCGATGAACGTCACCATCGCGACCATCACCGCCGACAGCGTGTCGTAGCGCAGCGCCCACTCGACGTGGAAGCCCTCCACCTGCATCCAGGTGCCGAGCGACACGGTGCCGGGCAGCCCCTCCCCGTCCAAGAACGGCAGGAAGCTCAGGGTGCCGCAGATCGCGGCGACGACCATGAGCAGGATGGTCACGGCCTGGCTGGCCTTGTCGCCGATATACGGACCGAACAGCCCGGCGGTCAGCGCGCCCAGCAGCGGGGCGAACACGGCGACGGCGTACAGCATCCGCTAACCCTTCATCAGATTGACGTCCTCGACCTCGATCGAGCCGCGGTTGCGGAAATAAACGACCACGATCGCAAGCCCGATGGCGGCCTCCGCCGCCGCGACGGTCAGCACGAACAGCGCGAACACCTGGCCCGCCAGGTCGTTCAGCGCCGAGCTGAACGCCACCAAGTTCAGGTTGACGGCAAGCAGCATCAGTTCGATCGACATCATGATGATGATGACGTTCTTGCGGTTGAGAAAGATGCCGAAGGTGCCGAGCACCAGGAGGATCGCCGCCACCGTGAGATAGTGGCCAACGCCGATCGTGGTCATCCGTGCTCTCCGGGTCCGGGCAGGCCGACACCGTGGGTATGCGGCTCGTCGGCCAGCGCCGGCTCCGGCTCGCGCTTCGGGCGGATGATGCCGGTGATGTCCGTGCCGGCGCGGAAGCCGACCGGCATGATCTCCAGCGTGTCGGACACCTGGCGCGCGTTCTGCCGGGCGATGTCCTGGCGGCGGCTGGTGGCGCGCTCCCGGTGGGTCAGCACGATGGCACCGATCATCGCGACCATTAGGATCAGCCCGGCGATCTGGAACAGGAAGATGTAGTCGGTATAGATCAGCCGGCCCAGCGCATGGGTGTTGCTGACGCCCGCAGGCGTGCTGCTGAGCCGCAGCGCCGACGCCTGGGGCGCGAACTGCCAGCCGCCGAGCACCAGCAACAGCTCGCCGAATAGCACGGCGCCCACCGTCGCGCCGACCGGCAGATAGCGCTGGTAGCCTTCCCGCAACTGGCTGAAGTTCACGTCCAGCATCATCACGACGAACAGGAACAGCACCGCGACCGCGCCGACGTAGACGATCACCAGGATCATCGCCAGGAACTCGGCGCCCGCAATCAGGAACAGAGCGGCGGCGTTGAAGAACGCCAGGATCAGGAACAGCACGGAATGCACGGGGTTGCGCGAAGTCACGACAGCAGCCGCCGACCCGAGCAGGATGGCGGAGAACAGGTAAAAGGCGGCGGTGACGATCATCTAAGGAACCTGGCGGTAGGGCATCGGAAGGACCTACCGGTACGGCGCGTCAAGCTCAAGCCGCTTGGACAGCTCGCTTTCCCAACGGTCGCCGTTTGAAAGCAGGCGCTCCTTGTTGTAGAGCAGCTCCTCCCGCGTTTCGACCGCGAACTCGAAGTTCGGGCCTTCCACGATGGCGTCCACCGGGCAGCTTTCTTCGCACAGGCCGCAATAGATGCACTTTGTCATGTCGATGTCGTAGCGCGTGGTGCGGCGGCTGCCGTCGTCGCGCGGCTCGGCCTCGATGGTGATGGCGAGCGCCGGGCACACGGCCTCGCACAGCTTGCAGGCGATGCAGCGTTCCTCGCCGTTGGGGTAGCGGCGCAGCGCGTGCTCGCCTTTGAAGCGCGGCGAGATCGGCCCCTTTTCATAGGGGTAGTTGATGGTCGCCTTTTGCCGGAAAAAGTATTTCAAAGTCAGCGACATGCCGGAGATCAGCTCGCCGAGCAGGAAGCTGCGTGCGGTGCGGTCCAGGAAGGCCATGGTCGGTTCCTAATCTGCCCGGCGGCA